>JACZJB010000170.1 GCA_014860805.1 Anaerolineales bacterium | reverse complement strand
AAATGTCATGACACTGATGCAAACTGGCGCGTACACGCTGAACGCGCAGACCATCATGCCGAGTCTTACCTTACCCGCTCACGCTTCAATGCTGGTAGGAACATGTCCTGCCAAACACATCGTCCGTTGGAATGAATATGTGCCGCAAAATGGATTTGCCCTCGGCACCGACATTTTTGATCTTGCCCAGGCGGCTGGAATGCAAACAGCCATGGTGGTCGGCAAGGAAAAGCTGCGTCAAATCACCGAGCCAGGCAGCACAGATTTTTTCGAGTTCATTGATAAGACGGACAAGATCAAGGACACTTCCACCGTGGAGAGACTTGCCATCAAGCAGATCCAGCAGGGGTTTGACCTTATGTTCGTGCATTTTCCAGATGGCGACCTTGCAGGTCATGAAGATGGCTGGATGTCGCGCCAGCAGTTGCGGGCTTACAAAAGAAATGATGAGTTATTTGGTCTAATGCTCCAAGCCTTGAAAGCAAACGGCTTATATGATGGTACGATGATCATCATTACCTCTGACCATGGCGGACATGATACAACCCATGGAACAGATCTTCCTGAGGATATGACCATCCCGTGGATTATCAGCGGTCCGGGGATTGTCCCCGGTGAATTGTCCACTCAGGTGTATACGATGGATACAGCGGCAACTTCTGCCTTTGCGCTTGGTCTGCCCATTCCAGCAGAGTGGGATGGAACCCCGGTATACGAAGCTTTTGGGATGCCCGTGGATCAATTCAGGGAAAGCGGCTGTGGATATTAGGGTACACCCTTGTCTGGCAATCCTTACGTTTAGATGATACCCTCCGCTGGTAGGGTGACATAACAAACCTTTTAAATTAAGATTTCACCATACGTAGTATCATATCAAGCAGTCCCATCGCCTCCCGCTTCATACAGGAGGCGGTATGGCATATACGTGACGATGGTTTTTAAGAGTATTTTCAGCAAGGAATTATTTTCGGAGAGAGTTAATATGAGTGAAAAAACACGCCGCATGTATGGGTTCGTCATCGGTCTTGCCTTTGGGTTTCCATATTCGTTAATTTCCCAATTTATCAATGTGTGGGCGCTGCCCGGAGTTCCCCTGTTCGAAATGCCGATTGGGCGTATTTCCACGGTGGTTTTGAGTTCAATGCTTATGGGATTGATCGGCTTGATCGTTGCCTGGGATGAAGAATCATTTTGGGGCTTGCTTGGAAGCGGAATACTTGCGGTGTTTGCCAGTTCCCTGTTTGCTTTCATCAATTCGGGTGAAAGTCAGGTGGTCACTTCCTTTTTCCTGTCCCTGTTCACCTTTTTGCCGCGCCTTATCTTTTATCTGCCCCTTGGTCTCTTTTTCCGATGGCTGGTGGGGAGTTTGGATACTGCAGGACGTACTCCCTCCAGTCCATTGTTGCGGTTATTGAAAGTGACGGCTTTGATCCTGGTTGTAGCTGTGATTGGCGGCAGATTTTCGCAAATGGCACCCGAGGCAAAGGATGCTCTTCGGGATATGAATGCTCTGGTTTTGGAGGGGATGTCTGCTGTGGAAAATGGTGATAAAGTGCCCGAACCGCTCATTCCCGTGGATGGATTTACAAGGTTTGCCAAGGGAGCTTATACTCTCGAATGGAGCAGCGATGTGGATAGTTTGCCCGTTACTCGGCCGATTGCAGGTTTTGGAATTGTTGAATCCCTCATCATCGTCCGTTTTGAGAATGATTATCAATTTGGATGTGCATTCACGCCTCCCAGCCACATCCCTAAATGCATCAATATCACCCGCGTGAGATGATGTTCCAGTAGTACTTTTGTTCATTGAACAAAGCGCACCTTTATTGTATGATTAGGGTAATTAATATCAAATACAGCCTGCTCTTTTGAGCAGTTGTAGATTTACTGGTGACTTTATCGGTAGGAGAGAGTTGAGAGGGTTCCGCATGAAAATGCGGAACCCTCTCATGTTTTTATGACTAGGGAGTAGGCGTGTCTGTTGGGGACTGTATATCAGTTGCAACCGCAGTCGGCTTAATTTTACATTTTTCTAATACTTTTCCTATACTCCTGCCATTGACCAAAACCCGAGTCAGGCATAAAGTTAAGCCCGCTTAACTAAAAAGAAGGCTTAACTATGCCCAAATCAGTCCAAATTACCCGGCCCCTGCGTGAATGGATGGATGTGTTCATGCACCGTTCCATGCGCGGCTGGAATCAGTTCGCCAAGTCCACCGGACTATCCATGCCGCAATTGGGTATCCTTATGCAGCTTCATTACAAAGGCACCACGGGGCTTTCCGGGATCAGTGAACGCTTCAACATCTCCGCTGCGGCTGCCAGCCAGCTAGTGGAAAAGCTTGTGCAAAGCGGCTACCTCGAACGCGCAGAAGACCCGAATGATCGCCGTGCAAAGAACCTGCGCCTTACTGCCGGGGGCGCAAAACTTGTGAGCGAAGGCATTCAGGAACGATACCGTTGGATGGAAAAACTCGCTGACAATTTGAATTTGGAAGACAACAAAAAGATTTTAGAGGCGCTGACCATTCTTACCGAAGCTGCCAGAAAAATGGACGAGAAAAAATAACCTCCACAAAGCATGCCAGCCTTCTGCATATTTCCTCCACAATGATTTGATACTGTTTTAACGAAATTTTTTAAGGAGCACCATCTTGCAAGCAACCATCACCCAACCCAATGCACGCACGCGCCGTGGACGAGGGGAACGCTCGTCCTTTAAAGGTATTGGCCGTGCAATCAAGTACCTGACCAAGTACGGCCGTCAGGCAGCTTTACCGTATCTCTTCCTTATCATTGCCACGCTTTCGCAGCTGGCAGTGCCGCGCATGATCCGCAATGTGATTGATGCGGTCACCAGCGGTTTTCTCGCGGACCAGGTCCTGCAGGCGCTGGACAAGATTCCCGCGGCATTTATGAATACGGCGTTGCCGAAGATCCTCGAAGCTCTCAGCTATGATTCTGCCATGACACTGGATCAGCTCAAGGCGGTGCTTGAAGCGGATTTAAATAACGCACCCCGCGCTCTGATAACTGCCCTTGTCGCGATTGTCATTTTCGCCATCCTGCGCGGACTGTTCTCCTTCCTGCAGGCATTTTGGGCAGAGAAAAATTCCCAGTCGGTCGCGTATGATCTGCGCAACGACCTGTACGCCAAAATTCAAGGGCTGTCGTTTGCATATCACGATAAAAATCAAACAGGGCAATTGATGATTCGCGCGACAGATGATGTTGAAAAGGTGCGCTTGTTTATTGGACAGGGCCTCTTGCAGCTTGTTGGCGCGGTGATTTTGTTAAGCGGCACGGTGATCATTTTGTTCTCATCGAATGTTTCTCTCGCGTGGACGGCGATGCCGATCCTGCCGATTGCAATCGTGTTGTTCGGCATATTTGCAAGCATCAGTCAGCCCTTGTTTACGAAAGTTCAGCAAAAACTGTCGACATTAAATACAGTCCTGCAGGAAAATCTTGCGGGCGTAAAAGTGATCAAGGCTTTCACCCGCGAGAAGGAACAGCAAGCCAAGTTCCGCGCCGCCGCAGATGACACGATGAATCAGTCCATTGCGGTCAATCGTTTATTTACATTCTTGTTCCCGTTGGTCTTTCTGATCGCAAACCTCGGACAAGCCGCGATTCTTTATGTTGGCGGAAAACAGATCATCGTTGGCACATTGACCATCGGTGCATGGCAGGAATTTTCCCTGT
This sequence comes from Anaerolineales bacterium, assembly GCA_014860805.1. Taxonomy (GTDB): domain Bacteria; phylum Chloroflexota; class Anaerolineae; order Anaerolineales; family Villigracilaceae; genus Villigracilis. The sequence continues at coordinate 1,606 of JACZJB010000170.1, read as the reverse complement.
ACCTGATGTATCTATTTTTCCCCATCATGATGTTCGGTATGATCGTCACGCAAATGGGACAGGCTTCCGCATCTGCTGACCGTATTTTTGAAATTCTCGACGCTAAAAGCGACATTGTAGATAAGCCGAACGCATCGAAGCTCCCGTCTGTGAAGGGGGATGTGAAGTTTGAGAATGTCACGTTCCGCTATGTGGGTGGCGGCGAACCTGTGTTAAAGAATGTTTCGTTTGAGGTGAAATCGGGAGAAACAGTTGCACTGCTTGGCGCAACGGGTTCAGGCAAGACCAGCATCATCAACTTGCTTCCGCGTTTCTACGACCCAAGTGAAGGCAACATCACAATAGACGGTCACGACCTGCGCGATGTAACCCTTGATTCGCTTCGCTCGCAGATCGGCATCGTGCTTCAGGAAACAACCTTGTTCAGCGGCACCATCCGCGAGAACATTGCCTTCGGGAAACCGGATGCCACATTGGAAGAGATCCAGGCTGCGGCGAAGTCTGCGGCGGCGCATGATTTCATCATGTCCTTCCCGGATGGATACGATACTCACGTTGGTGAACGCGGCACAACATTGAGCGGCGGACAAAAACAGCGCGTGGCTATTGCGCGCGCGTTGCTGCTCAACCCGCGCATCCTCATCCTCGATGATTCAACTTCCAGCGTGGATGTTGCCACCGAGTCGCACATTCAAGCCGCGCTCGAAACTCTGATGAAAGGCCGCACTTCCTTTGTCATTGCACAGCGCATCAGCACTGTAATGAACGCCGACAAAATACTCGTCCTTGAAAAAGGCGAGGTGGTGGCGCAGGGCAAACACGCGCAATTAATGGAAGAAGAACCCATCTATGCTGAAATTTACAATTCACAAATTCTCGCGCATCAAAGCGCTACCGCAGGCGAGGTGACATTATGATGCACGGACGCGCTGGTAATTTTCTCAACCAGGAAACCATCAAGCCGCGCAACCTGAGCGAAACGCTCGGACGCCTCGGCAACTACTTTGGCCGTTTCTGGTACATGATCATCATTGCAGTACTCTTCGTTGTTGTATCCACCTGGACTCAAGTGACTTCCCCCGAGTTAATGGGACAAGCTACCGATTGTTTCCTCGTGCCTGCCGGCAGCAGTGCCTTCGCTCAACTCGCGCCGCCAACTGCTTCTGCCCAACAGACTGTTTCCTCCTGCTGGCTTGGAACGACCGAAGACCCTTCCACATTATCGTTCTCACGCCAGATCATCTATAAGGCCTATCATCTTGGCGGATACACAACTCCTGATCTTGCAACAGCCACCAATGACGAACGTATCACAGGTATGTTCCGTTTGATCCTGATCGTCATCGCCTTATATGTAATTGGCGCGGTGTTGACGGGGACAACCTTCTTTACCATGGCGTGGACAGGCCAGCACGTGCTGCGTGTCCTGCGTGTGGAAGTGTTCGAGAAATTGCATCAGCTTTCGATGAGCTATTACGCTGAGCACGAAGCGGGCGACCTGATGAGCCGCATCACCAACGATACATCCGCAATTGAACAGGCGTTTTCCTTCGCACTCGTCAACGTATTCAGCGGCATCCTCTTATTGGTGTGGGTTGCCTATAAC
>JACZJB010000169.1 GCA_014860805.1 Anaerolineales bacterium | reverse complement strand
ATGCGCGACCTGTACACCTGCCACGGCTTGAGACGGAACCGAAAGGAAACCCAGTCCCGAAACCGAACAGGTTCGGGACTTTTTTTATTGTGTCATTGCGAGCCCGATAGGGCGAAGCAATCCCATAATTGGTATGGAGATTGCTTCGGGCGAAGAGCAAGAACGCCCTCGCAATGACATGCCACTTGGTATAATTCGCCAGTCATTTCATCATTTTGGAGCGTTTCGCAATGAGCAAAAAACTAACAGGCAACCAGATCCGCCAGGACTTCATTGATTTCTTCGTCGAGCACGGACATACCGCCGTGCCGTCCATGTCACTTGTGCCTGGCGGGGATGCTACGCTTCTCTTCACCAACTCGGGCATGGTGCAGTTCAAAGACGTCTTCATCGGCACCGACAAGAAGCCCTACACCCGTGCCGTCGACTCGCAGAAGTGTATGCGTGTGGCAGGCAAGCACAATGACCTCGAAGACGTGGGCCGCGACGACACGCATCACACTTTCTTTGAAATGCTCGGCAACTGGTCCTTTGGCGACTACTATAAGAAGGAAGCCATTGCCTGGTCGTGGCAATTGCTGACCGAAGTATGGGGCTTGCCCAAAGACAAGCTCTATGCCACCTGCTTTGAAGATGACAGCGTAGCGCACCCTGCGGGTAAGGGCGATATTCCGCGCGATGATGAAGCCGCCGATATCTGGAAGGAACAGCCTGGCTTCGACCCTTCGCATGTCCTCTTCTTCGGGCGCAAGGAAAACTTCTGGCAAATGGCGGAGTTCGGTCCCTGCGGTCCCTGCTCTGAAATCCACATTGACCTCGGCGAAGAGCGCGATAACCTGCGCGGCACGGATCACGTCTGCGGTGTGAACGGCGAATGCACGCGCTTCCTCGAACTGTGGAACAACGTTTTCATTCAATACAATCTCTTTGAAGACGGCCGCCTTGAACCGCTGCCCGCCAAACATGTGGATACGGGCATGGGCTTCGAGCGCATCGTCTCCGTTCTGCAAGGCGTCGACTCCAATTACAAGACCGACCTCTTTGCTGGCTCTCTTGAAGTGTTGCGCTCGCTCACAGGTCACAGCGAAAAAGAAATGCTGGCCGATTTCACGCCGTACCGCGTCATTTGCGACCATGTCCGTTCCGCGGCTTTCCTCATCGCCGACGGCGTCGTGCCTGGCAACGCGGGGCGCAACTACGTCACCCGCATGATCATCCGCCGCGCCGCGCGCTTTGGCACGAAGATCGGTTTGAACGAACCCTTCCTCGCAAAAGTTGCCGAGTCCGTTGTAGATTACTATGGCGATTTTTATCCCGAACTCGAAAAGAACAAGGCGACCATTTTAGATAACCTGACTCGGGAAGAAGTCCGCTTCGCTCGTACCGTTGAAGCGGGTACAGCTCACTTGCAGAATCACCTCGACGGGCTTCGCTCTGAGCGGAGCCCCGAAGGGGCGCAGTCGAAGAGCGTGTTGGATGGACACATTGCTTTCGACCTGTACGCCACCTACGGCTTGCCCTTTGAGATCAGCCGCGACATTGCCCGTGAGCAGGGTCTCGATATTGATGAAGCGGGTTTCACTCATGCAAAGGAAGTCCACGCCAAAGCCTCTGGCGGCGGCAAAGCCATGGGCAAACTCGGCGGCGAAGATTCGGAGTTCTTTGCGAATATCCTGAAAGACCTGCAAGCCAAAAAGAAACTCGGCAAAGACGGAGTGGAATACGACCCATACAACAGCCCTAAAGTGGAAGGCGAAGTGCTGGCTTTGATTGTCAACGGCGAATCCGTTTCCTCTGCCTCCCTTGATGATGTTGTCGAAGTCATCCTGCCCAAGACAGGCTTCTATATCGAGTCTGGTGGTCAGGTCAATGACGAGGGCTACATCCGCTCACTCGCGCTGAGCGGAGCCGAAGCGTGGGAGATCGAAGTCACATCCGTCCGCCGTGCCGCGGCTGGGACGATCACACACATAGGGCAGGTCATTTCTGGTCAACCCAAAGTAGGTGACAAAGCTGTTGCTGAAGTGGACATGGTCCGCCGTCACAACATCATGCGCAATCACACCGCCACGCACCTCCTGCACAAAGCCCTGCACGAAGTCCTCGGCGAGCATGCCCGTCAGGCAGGCTCGCTTGTCTCTCCCAAATACCTGCGCTTCGACTTCACCCAACCCGACGGCATGACCCCTGAGCAGATCGAGCGAGTCGAGAAAATGGTCAACGAAGCGATTGCGGCGGATATGCCCGTGGTCAAAGTGACCAAGTCATTGGACGAAGCTAAAAAAGAAGGCGCAATGGCCTTGTTTGGCGAGAAATACGGCGAGACGGTGCGAACCGTTTCCATTCTCGAAGACGAGGATGACAAATATTCCTACGAACTCTGCGGCGGCACACACATCGACCGCACCTCCGATATCGGCGCGTTTCTCATCGTCAGTGAAGGTTCGGCAGCGGCAGGCATTCGCCGCATCGAAGCGGTGACGGGCCGCGGCGCGTACGAACTCATCAACAAGCGCTTCAAGACGTTGAAGCAGGCTGCGAGTGAGTTGAAATCCTCTGTGGAAGAAGTCCCTGCCAAGGTGGAAGCTTTGCAGGATGAAGTTTCTGATCTCAAGAAAGAACTCGCCAACCTCCGCGCACAGTCTGCGCTTACAACCTTCAACCTGCAACTTGCCAACGTTCAAACCGTCAAAGATGCGCATGTTCTTGCGGTTGAAATCCCTGACTCGAACGTGGATACTCTGCGAATGTTAGCCGACAAGTTCCGCGAGAAATATCCCAAAGCGGGAACGGCCCTCCTCGTGACAGGATCAACTGTCATCGCGGTGGTGACCGAAGACCTCGTTAAACGCGGACTCAAGGCAGGCGATCTCATCACAGGTATTGGCGGCAAAGGCGGCGGGCGTCCCAACCTTGCGCAAGGCAGTTTGCCAGACGGCAATGTCCAGGAAGCGTTGGGAAAGGTCGCAAGAGCAGTTGGAGAGAAGTTGAAGTAAAACGAAAGCGGCGGAGATGTCTCCGCCGCTTTTTTATTTAACGATAACCCCGCCAAAGCCTTTCAGCCGAACGGCTTTTTCTTTCGCACCATCTTTGTCTGATAGTTTGAAAATAGATTCAGAGAACTCGAATTGAAATTCCTTTTCCTGCCCGCTGAAATTCAAAAGGACAGTGACATTCTCATTCTTTAATTTTCGCTGGTAGCCAAGAATCCCACTCGGTAAGCCGTTCAAGATTTCCAGCGAACCCTCCCGCAGAGATGTTTTCTCATTGCGGATTTTCATCAATTTGCGGATGGTGTTCAACAAAGAGCCATCTTCCTTGCTTTCTATTTCTACATTTATCTCCTTGTACTTCCCGTGGACGGGCAGCCATGTCTTTTCTGCGGACGAGAAGCCCGCGTTCCTTGTCCCGTCCCATTGCATCGGCGCACGCACTTCGTCTCGATTGACCAATAAACCAAGCAGGTCAAAGATGAAGCGCGGAATAAATTTGAACTTATGTGGAACGGGATCAAGCGCTGTATTAAATGGCTGCGGCAGATCTGTCATACCGATCTCTTCACCGAAGTACATGCAAGGCACACCGCGGACGGTAAGCTGAAGCATGGCGAGCAGTTTTGCTTTGCGGAGATCACCCTCGAGCCTGTGAATACTTCGATGTCTGTCATGATTGCTGAAGACATAGACAGGCATAAATGGGTTCGGAAAATGGGTTTCAATACGTTCGATCAACTTGCGGAAATAATCTGCGTTGAATTGAAAACTGAGCATTTCAAAGTCGAAGACCAGCCCCAGCCCATTGTTGACCTCGTCTCCAAGAAATGTGCGGATAATTGATTTATCGCCGCTGACTTCGCCCAGCAGGATCCTTTCGCCAAATTCATCACACACGCTGCGGAGCTCCTTTGCAAATTCGAAGCTCTCGGGCTGGTTCAGGTTGTATTTTGCTTCCTGAAAGAATCCCGACGGGTCATCTTCGGTGGGAATGAGCTTGAAGGAAAAAGGGTTGTTCCGAAATTTGGCGTCTTTGTAAATGACGTTGAAGATGTCCAGCCGAAAACCGTCCACGCCTTTATCCAGCCAAAAGCAGACGGTTTCAAACATGGTCTTTTTCACTTCCGGGTTGCGATAGTTCAGGTCAGGTTGGAAGGGGAGGAAACTCGACCAGAAATATTGACCGCGTTCTTTCGAGTAATGCCAGCCGCTCCCGCCCGTGATGCTTTGCCAGTTATTTGGCTTGTCCCGCCAGATATACCAATCCGCTTTGGGGTTGTCCCGCGAAGAGCGTGATTCTTTGAACCACGGATGTTCAATGGAAGTATGGTTCATCACCATGTCAAAAACGACTTTCATGCCGCGCTTGTGGACTTCTTGGATCAATTGCAGGGCGTCGTCCAGCGTGCCATATTCGGGAGCGATGTCCGTGTAGCTGCTGATGTCGTATCCCATGTCCGCTTGCGGCGAGGAAAAGAACGGTGAGATCCAGATGGTTTCAAACCCCAATTCGTGGATGTAGTCCAACTTTTGGATGATGCCTTGCAGGTCTCCGATCCCGTCGCCGTTGCTGTCATAAAAAGATCGCGGATAAATCTGATAGATGCTTGTTCGGTGATACCAGGGTGTTTTCACACCTGGATTTTAACAAAGAATATGGATGGGCGCGCGCGCCCATCCATATTCTTTGTTCTTTGCTAGTGCCTATGTTTTATTTGAATTGCCAGTTCTGAGCGCCCCAGCTCATCGAGCCCCAGGTGTTCAATGTGTACCCTGTCAGGCTGTCTGCGATACCGTAGTTATCCTGGAAAAGATACAGGTAGATTTGCGGCAAGTCGTCTATGACGGCTTGACCGACTTCGCAGTACGCGTCAATCCGAGTCTGTGTGTCAAAACTGCTGCCGGCAAGTTCGAGCGCGGCATCCACTTGTGGGTTTACCCAGCGGAAGTAATTTCCGCCTGTGGGGTTTGATTCTGTGGGGATGCGGGATGAATGATAGGCATCGAAGTTGTATCCCTGCGGTTCGGTGGTGAAACCGCGGTCAAAGATCAGCATGTCATAGTCGCCCACGGCGCGCGGGGAATTGTCTTCATACGAGCCGAAGATGATCGAGAAATCATAGTTCTGGATGCGCGCTTCGACACCGATGGCTTTCAGGTTCTCGACGATAAATTCCTCGGTGAGCTGCAGCGGATCGAAAGCCGTATATCCTTGCAGTTCGAGGGAGAGGCGCGTGCCGTCATCTGCGTACATGGCGCCTTTTGCCACACGGATGCCGTCATCGCCCATCACCCAGCCAGCTTCATCCAATAGTTGATTGGCTTTTTCAACATCATAGCCGAACTTGCGCGGCAGGTCACACTTGTACCAGCCATACGCAAACGGATTGGTCGAATCACCGACGCTGCCTTGCAAAACATCCTGCTGCAAAGTCTGGTAATCAATTGCGCTGGCAATTGCCTGACGCACACGAATGTCGCCAAGGATCGGGTGCGGAGTTGCGGCAGTCGGGTCACCGTCAAAAGGCGCGCTCAGGTTGAAATCAATCGCCATGTTCCAAATCCCAGGGATGAGATACTGCTGGGCTTTTCCTTTTAAGAATTCATCGTAATCAGCTTTGAATTCGCCAGGCCACAAGTGCACTTGCGCTTCGCTGTTCAACATCATTGCGCTTTGCGCAGCAGGTTCGGGCACAATTGCAAAGACAAGCCCGTCTAAATACGGTTTGCCCGCTTCGTAATAATTGGGGTTGCGTGTGAACGAAATGCTTTCACCCGAAGCCCAATTGCTCAAAATGAACGGTCCGGCAGTAACGGGATTGCGGTTCCATTCCCAATTCGCCATATCGGCAGGTTCGCCCGTGGCGTGGCGCGGGAACAGCCCGTAGGAAAATTGATCGAGATAGCCCGGGTACGGTTCTGAATATGTCAGCACCGTCGTCAGGTCATCAGGCGTTTCGACGCTGGTGATCAAGTCAAATCCGCTTGTTCCAACCAGCGCGCCCGAATCGGGATTGGATAAAACCTCAATTGTGAAGCGCACATCGTCAGAGGTCAGAGGCTCGCCATCCGACCACTTTAGTCCTTCGCGCAGCTTCCACGTCACGGTCAGGTAATCGTCCGAAAGCCCGCCATTCTCAAGCGTGGGTAATTCCTGCGCAAGCACTGCAACAAAATCACCGTTCTCATCAATGGTCGCAAGCCCGGTCATGGATGTAGCATCCGCAACCTGACGAACAATGGCTGCGTCTGCGAGGAAGAAGTTGAGCGTGGTGGGTTCTTCGGGCAGGATCAATGTGACGGTACCGCCTCCAACTTCACTCACAGCCGATTCTGTTGCTTCAGCATTTCCTCCGCCTCCACACGCGCTGAGGACGAGTCCCAGAATCACGAACAGGGTCAATAGTTTGATTTTCATTCTCTCTTCTCCTTTTGTTTTACAAAGAGACCCTAAAGGTTTCTTTGGCGAATCTATGTTTGGCTTATTATGAAGAAAACCTTTAGGGTCTTAGTTCCTACTCAGTGTGAATTACATACGGGTCAAATGCATCGCGCAGCCCATCGCCGATGTAATTGATCGCCATCACGGTGATGAAGATCATAAAGCCTGGAAAAAATCCGATCCACGGGGCGCGGAAGACTTGGTTCTGCGCGGTTGCCAGAATACTACCCCATGTGGGAGTGGGAGGTTGCACGCCGAAGCCCAAATAGCTCAAACCCGATTCGGTAATGATGGCGGATGCCATTTGCAACGTCCCGCTGACCAGAATTGGCCCGATGCAGTTCGGCAATATATGCTGGATGATGAGCCGCGCATGGTTTCCGCCGAGTGCGCGGGACGCGGTTACAAATTCCTTTTCGCGCAGCACGAGGAAAAGTCCGCGCACGAGACGAGCAGGCCACATCCATGAAAGCGCCGCGATGATAACGATGACCACCACGATGCTGTTCTTCAACCATGGCGCTTGCTGTTCACGCAGGAATGCTCCCAGCAAAATCAACACGAAGATGGTGGGGAAGGTGAGGAAGGCGTCGGTGATGCGCATCAGAACAGAATCTACCCAGCCGCCGAAGTACCCGCTCAATGCGCCGACCAAAACACCCAAGGTAATGGAAAGGAAAGTTGAAAACAGACCAACTGTCAGAGAGACGCGACCGCCGTATAAGATCCGCGAGAATACATCGCGGCCCAGTTCGTCTGTCCCGAACCAGTGTGTCGAATTTGGCTTTTGAAAGCTGTTGGTGGGCTGCTGGTCGGTTGGGTTGTATGGGCTGAGGTTTGCAAACACGGCGCCAAATACTAAAAGTGCAAGGACTGCGATTGCAATCCCCGCCAGTTTGTGCTTGAAGAAGCGGCGGATGATCAGCCATGCCATGTTTTGTTCGCGGGAAGGTATGGCGGCTAATTCACTCATATTTCACCCGTGGGTCGAGCCAGCCATACGCAAGGTCTGCGAGAATGTTGCAGACGATGATGAGCGTGGCGGTGATCATGACCACTCCTAACAGAACGGGATAATCGCGTCCTTTGGCGGCGTCCCAAAAGAGACGTCCCATGCCAGGCCATGAAAAGATCGTTTCTACGAACAATGCGCCCGCGAAGAGACTCGGCAGGTCAAGCGCGATTAACGTGACAAGCGGCAGGATGGCATTCCGCAGCGCATGTTTGTAATGCACCAATTGCTCTTTCATGCCTTTTGCGCGCGCAGTGCGGATGTAATCCTCGTGCAGAATATCCAACATGCTGGATCGCAGGAAGCGCGAATACCACGCGACCCATCCCATGCTCAAGGCGGTGACGGGCAGCGCCAAATGCCAGAGCGTATCCAGCAATTCGCCTTCTTTGCCGCGTGTGTTCATCCCGCCAACTGGGAAGAACGGCTCGCCTGAGATTGGATTTTTCAACGTCACATAAAAAATGACGATCAGTCCAAGCCCCAGCCAATAGACGGGAATGGATTGACCGATGAAGGTGACTGTAGTTACTGCATAATCGAACAGCGAGTATGGCTTGCGCGCCGACCAAATGCCAATTGGAATTGCGATTAACAACGTGACGAGGAATGAAACGCCGACCAATAGCAAAGTATTTGGAATGCGCTCATTGATCATCTCAGAGACAGGGCGGCGGAACTTGATCGATTCGCCCATGTCACCTTTGAACATGTCACCCAGCCAACGCCCGTATTGCACGGGCAGCGGATCATTGAGCCCGAGCTTCTCTTCGATCGCTTCGATCTGTTCCTTCGAGATGTTCGGGTTTCTGCGCGCAGCGGTCAACGGGCCGCCTGGCGCAGAACGCACCATAATGAAGAGCAGCACGCTGATGATGAAAAGAATTGGAATGGTCTGCAGGACACGCCGAATGGCGTACGTGGTCATTGATTAATTCCTTCGCGCCGAGCGGAACGAGTGAAGCCGAGACGCGGGTATGGGAGCGTTTGTCCTTCGACTGCGTTCCTCGGAGAGCACTCGCCATTCCGCTCTGGACGATTACGCTTCAAATACAACCTTGCCATCCACAACCGTCATGACAGGTTTTGCCGTCATGATCTCTTTTGGATCTAATGCGAACAAATCATGTGAGAACAGCACCATATCCGCTAGATAACCTTCTTTGATCTGGCCTTTTTCATTTTCCTTGAACTCAGCGTATGCCGCGTCGCGGGTATAACCTATGATGATCTCTTCCAACGTCAATGTCTGGTCGGGGTCATTGGGATTCCATTTTTCACGGTTCATGCCAACATGCAGGTTGATCATGGGATCGTATGGAGCTACGGGCCAGTCGCTGCCAAAGGCAATGTTGTTGCCTGCGTTTTTGATGTCGCGCCATGCAAAGGACAATGGCCAGCGCCGCTCACCGACACGCGCGGGCCACACGTCACCTTCGGAAATGCTGAACGGCGCATGGCTGGTCTGCATGGACGGGAGTACGCCAAGCTGCTTGAAGCGCGGCAGGTCATCGGGATGATAGACCTCGATGTGTTCCACGCGATGGCGGCTGTCCCGCTTCCCATTTATCTTTTGAACTGCCTCGTAACCATCGAGCGTTCGCCTCACTGCGCCATCTCCGCAGCAATGGACGAATATCTGCAACCCCATTTTGTCGCACAACTCTGCCATGCGTGTGAAATGTTCGAGCGAGTAAATGCCATCGGGTTTGGCTTCAGGGTTATCGGCATAAGGCTCCACATTGAGCGCCGTGTACGATTCCCAAACCCCGTCCATAAAGAATTTGGCCGCACCGCCGCGCGCAAAGTCACCTTGCACCTTTGCCATTTCGGCGGCTTCTTTTTTGACCATTTCTTCGGTTGTTTCAGGTTTGATGTGATACGGAACGTACACGCGCAAAGACAATTCGCCCGCATCTTCAAGCGCGGCATAGAACATTAACTCTTCCATGTCGCCATTCATGTTATGGACACCCGTCACGCCTGTTGCGTTGATCTTTTTGATCGTCATCTTTAGCAGTTCACGCTTGCGGGCATCACTGGGTTCAGGGATGAGATCGGAGACAAGCCCCATCGCCGTCTCGCGCAGTTCTCCTGTGGCGAGTCCGTTTTCATCGCGGACGATCATCCCCACGCCGGGAGCATCCACACCGGGCTGTAAAATGCCAGCGATCTCCAGTGCTTTCGTGTTTGCCCAGGATGTGTGACCGTCATATGCGTTGATGTAAACGGGCTTGTCAGAAACGATTGTGTCCAGTTCCTGGCGGTTCGAGATAATGTCATATTTAATCCCACGCCCGTCCACCCATTCATTGGTTTTGTTTTCGGCGGCAAATGTTTGCAGTACCTGCTTTACATCGTCGAGGTTTTTGGCATCGTACAATTGTGCGCCGCCCATTGAAATGGCGCCCCACAATAAATGAAAATGCGAGTCGATGAAACCAGGGGTGACGGTACGTCCCTGTCCATCAATAACTTGCGTGTTTGAATCCTTGAATTGCTTTACTTCTTCATTCGCCCCCACAAAAACGATCTTGTTGCCTTTTACAGCCAAAGCCTCTGCGTGCGGCTTCTTCTCGTCGCTGGTGAAAATTCTTGCGTTCTCAATAACAAAATCCGCCATGGTAGCCATGCCTCTCTCTCCTTGTTTTCTCGATGTTTTATCGAATATACATTAAGTGAGGTGTGAAGGCAAGTGGTTTATAATCGCAATCATAATGGTAAAAGAAAAGGTTGTTGTCGCCATGTCTGGCGGTGTGGATTCATCTGTTGCAGCGGCTCTGCTCAAGCAGCAGGGCTATGACGTTACCGGTATGATGCTTCGTCTTTGGTCCGAACCTGGCAAGGAAGAGTCCAATCGCTGCTGCACGCCAGATGCGATGGCACAGGCTCGCCGTGTGGCGGGCATCCTTGATATTCCATTTTACGTGATCGACGCGAAGGATGTTTTCAAGGAAACCGTTGTGCAATATTTTCTGGATGGGTATGCGCGTGGCGAAACGCCGAATCCGTGTCTGTTGTGCAATCGTCAAATTCGCTGGACGTTCTTACTCAATCATGCGTTGGCCTTGGGGGCGGAATATATGGCAACTGGGCATTATGTCAGATTACAAAAAGCCGAAAATGGGAAACATAATTTACTGCGTGCGGTCGATCATTCCAAAGATCAATCGTATGTTTTGCATGTCTTAACGCAGGATAAACTTGCCCATGCACTTTTTCCTGTGGGGGAGTATCCCAAGCCCGAAATACGGCGCCTCGCTGCGGACTTTGGCCTGCCGACTGCTTCGAGGGCAGATTCTCAAGACTTGTGCTTTCTCGCTGGAGAAGATTATCGCGGTTTCCTGCAGCGCAACGCCGCAGAGATGTTGAAGCCTGGCGAGATCGTCACGCGGGATGGCAAAGTGATCGGTGAGCATAACGGCTTGGCGAATTACACCATCGGTCAACGCAAGGGATTGGGGATTGCATCCCCCGTGCCGCTTTTTGTGCTTGGCAAAAATTCGTCAAGCAATGCGCTCGTGGTTGGCACGCAGGATGAACTTGGCGTGACTGAGATCATCGCGCGTGATGTCAACTGGATGGATGGTGAAATGCCGAGTGAACCTTTCCGTGCCGAAGTGAAGATTCGCTACACAGCGAAAGAGGTCGAAGCGCTGGTCAGCCCAATGGAAGGGAATCAGGCTTCGGTTAAGTTTGATGCGCCTGTTCGGGATGCCACAGCAGGTCAGGCGGCAGTCTTCTATCAAGGCGAAGTGATGTTGGGCGGTGGAATCATCCGATAAAACGCCTTGCGTGTAGTCAGGTTGTGATAGTCGATTTAAAGGAATTTTCAAAACCTAAAAGGAGATTTTCATGAACTATCGTATTGAATCACTGATGTCTGCCCGTTTGTTTGTTGTGCCGCAATTCGCGGATGAGCGCATTTACTTTTTGAGCAATCTTTCCGGGCACTTGAGTTTGTACGCCATGTTCTATGGCGGCAGTGTGCCGGAGCCTTTGCTTCCGCCAAACATCGCCCTGCAGAACCCGCATTTGATCGGCGGTCATTCGTTTTATGTCTTTCCTGAATTGAACAAGATTTTGGTGATGGTCGATAACGACGGCGATGAAAATTATCAGCCGATGACGATCTCATTGGATGGCGGTTTCCCCGAGCCAGCCTTCAATAATTTCTTCAAGAATTACCGCGTCCATTTGGGCGAGTGTGACCGTGAAAAAGCAGTTGTATATCTATTGGCCGAACGACGCGACAAGCCAATGAATGAAACGTATCGCGGTGATTTAAAAACAGGCAAACTGACAAAGATTGCTGAAAGCGAATGGGGATTCGGTGTATCTGCGCACAACAAAGATCATTCCAAACTTTTACTTGGCACAGGCTATGGAGTAGGGGATGGGGTGTTGTATTCGTGGGTCAAAGGCAAGAAGACTCTGTTGTATGGCAAACCCTTGGAAAAACGCAAGGCGGGCGAGCAGGTCCAGTTGAATGGACTTGGCAATGCTGTGTTTTCAAAAAGCGGAAAAGGCGTCATTGTGATGTCTGCTGTTTTTGAAGATACCTTCGGCCTCGGTTATATCAACCTTAAGAAGCCTGGCGAGATGCAGCCGATCAAGCTGAAAGGCGTGGCTCATACGGGTGCGGGCGAGATGGAAAACATCGTCCACTTGAAAGATGATCGTTACCTTGTTACTTTTAATATTGATGCCTGCTCATGGGCATACGAAGGGATTTTTGACGAAGCAAAACTTGTCATGAATCTCAAGTATGTTCTCGTGGGTGAAGAACCCTTCGACGGCGGCATGTTGGAGCACATGGATTACGACGCCAGAGAGGATGTCTTCACTTTCTCTTTCTCCACCGCCACATCGCCGACGCAGATCTATATGATCGAAGGCTCAAAGCGCAATGACCTTTCTTTGCACACGAACGAAAAGATCCTCGGCATCCCCGATTCTCATTTATCCAAAGGCGAAGACGCTTCCTTCATCTCTCACGATGGGCTCCGCGTTTCAGCGCGCATGTACCTGCCTGCCAAGGCGCTGGGATTCAAAGGTCCGCGTCCGATTGTGTATTACATCCATGGCGGGCCGCAAGGACAGGAACGCCCAGACTTCGCGTGGTTTTCCATGCCGTTGATCCAGTTCCTCACTTTGCGCGGATTTGCCGTCTTCGTGCCGAATGTGCGCGGTTCCACGGGTTACGGCTTGAAATATGTCAAGCACGTAGACCGAGACTGGGGCGGTCAGGACCGCCTTGATCACGTCCATGCGATGATGAAGGTTCTGCCAAAAGACAAACGTGTGGATGTCAAACGCGCAGCGGTTGTGGGTCGCTCCTATGGCGGCTACATGACCTTGATGCAGGCAGGCAAGCACCCTGACTTGTGGAAGGCCTCCTGCGATATGTTTGGTCCGTATGATTTGATCACCTTCTCTGAACGTATTCCTGAAACATGGAAGCCCTACTTCAAGATCTCTATTGGCGACCCCGCTATTCCAGCGGAACGCGCCGACTTGATCGAGCGCTCGCCGAAGACGCACTTGCACAACATGGCGGCGCCCATGCTCGTCATTCAGGGACGCAACGACCCACGCGTGGTAGCGGCTGAGTCGGAAGACCTCGTCCGTCAGTTGAAGAAGAAAGGCAAGCAGATCGAATTATTAGTCTTTGAGGATGAAGGGCACGATGTGCTGAAGTACGAGAATCGCGTCACCTGCTACAACGCCATTACGGATTTCTTCACGAAACACCTCAAACCGTAAATAGAAATGACGCTTCCAGTCGTTTTGTTAGGGCTGGCAATTGCCCTGTTGATTGGCTTTCTCTTCCACGTTTTACGCGGCGGCAGCGGCTCGCGCCTGCTTTTGTACCTGGGCATGAGCATTCTCGGCTTTGCGCTCGGGCAGTGGGGAAGCATGGCTTTTGGATGGAGACTGTTCATGTTTGGGGTGTTGGATATCGGTATGGGAGTGATTGGAAGCGTTTTGTCTCTTGCAATTGGCGATTGGTTGAGCCGCATCGAATCGAAAAAAGAAAGCAGTGTATAATCAGCGCCCGTTGTAGCTGATGCGGCTTTTGCTGAATTTAAACTTGTGACAAAAAGTGAACTTTATGAAAGAGAGTTATTAAGTGATGGAAGAAAAAACAATCAAAAACAGGACTCTGTTGGATTATTTTTGGATCAGCGTGCGCGGATTCTTTATGGGCGCGGCAGACGTAGTCCCCGGCGTTTCAGGCGGCACGATGGCCTTTATTTTAGGGATTTACGATGAACTTTTGGATGCCATCCACGCCGTGGACATGAACTTTTTCCGCCGCATCCTAACTTTTAAGTGGCGTGATATTTTCCACGAATTTCCCTGGCGATTTTTGCTGGCGCTCGTTCTGGGTATTGGCACGGCAGTGCTCACACTTGCAAACGCCCTGCACTGGGCTCTTGAAAACTCCCCTGTATTTGTTTGGGCTTTTTTCTTCGGTTTGATCATTGCTTCGATCATTGTTGTCCGCAAGCGTGTTTCAAAGTGGACTATTTTCAATATCGCAGCAGCAATTGCAGCCACGGTCGCGGCGTTCATTTTGGTGGGGCTAACCCCATCTGAAACTCCTCACACACCCCTGCTTCTTTTTCTGAGCGGGGCGGTTGCAATTTGCGCCATGATCCTGCCGGGAATATCAGGCGCGTTTATTCTGGTGCTTTTGGGTAAATATCGTTTTGTGTTGGAGGCGGTCAAGAATCTGGATATCCTCACAATTGCGTTGGTAGGACTGGGAGCGGTGGTCGGGCTGCTTGGTTTTGTGCGTTTGCTGCGCTGGATGTTGAACAAGAACCACGATTTGGTGGTGGCCATTCTTACCGGTTTCATGATCGGCTCGATCCGCAAGATTTGGCCCTGGAAGATTCTTGAACCGATAAGTGAAACGTTTGTCCGTGAGACGAATTTTATCCCCTCTGCTTTTACGTTGGAGGTACTGCTGGCTGTCTTTTGTATGACGGCTGGTTTTGTTTTGGTGCTGGTGATCGAGCATTTTGCTGGTCAGCGCGTCGCCGCCCATCATTCTTGAAATTAAAGGAGTAACCCTTGGATATTGCAGCCTTGGTTATTGATATATTCCTGCATTTGGATGAGCATTTGCAGACGATCATTGGTCAGTATGGTTTATGGACCTATGGGATTTTATTCTTGGTAATTTTCGTCGAAACAGGTTTGGTTGTCATGCCTTTCCTGCCCGGCGATTCGCTTTTGTTCGCTGCGGGTACGTTTGCCGCTCTGGGGTCGCTGAATATCTGGTTATTGATCGGCTTGCTGATCGCAGCCGCCTTCCTGGGCGATACAGCCAATTACTCGATTGGACATTATCTTGGCGCGCGCGCATACAACATCAGGTGGATTAAAAAGGAATATCTTGACAAGACCCATGCATTTTTTGAGAAACATGGCGGCAAGGCCATCTTCCTCGCGCGGTTTGTTCCCATCGTCCGTACCTTTGCGCCTTTTGTGGCAGGCATCGGAAAGATGACCTACGGATATTTCATTACTTACAACATTGTTGGCGGTGTAACCTGGGTCTTGCTCTTCACGCTGGCAGGGTACCTTTTCGGGAATATCCCCTTTGTCAAGCAAAACTTTGAGTATGTGATCATCGTCATCATTTTGGTTTCCATCCTGCCCATGGTATTTGAATGGATAAAGGCAAGAAGAGAAGCAAAACTGGCGGGGTAATAGATCAGGTCGGGTTCAAATTCAAACATGAAAATTTAATAAAAAGGCGGGTTGCCCAACGGGCAACCCGCCTTTTTATTATGGCATCATCACCAAATGACCTTCGCTGTCATTCATGACCGATTCTAAATTCCACCACATGGGATAGTATTCCACTTTTGCCCAGAGCGGAGCCATATCGTCGTAATGCGGATGATAGGCATGGCCTGATTGACCCGTAGTATGGACGGCGAGTGAATTATCCAAATTGCTTAAATCAACGATCTCGCGCTCGGAGGGCAGCCAGTTCACTTCAAAGGATTCTCCGAGGTCCCAACCCGTAGCGTTGACGATGCTCTTGCCGCCGCCAGTAATGAAAGGGCCGCGATTGAACAGGTCTTCGATCAGGAATATGCCTGAGTTGCCGAGAGTTTGGTTGCGGAAGGTGGCGCTGTGCAATTCGCCCCAGGCAGGCAGTTTGGCAAGGTCTTTGCCATATTCCTTTTGAAGCTGGGTGATGGTTTCTTCAAAAGCTCTGACAAAAATTTCATCGCGCGTTTCTACTTTATCTGTGGTAGCTTGATCATCCCACCACGGGCTGTCAGACTGTTGAACCAGCTCGCGCATGACCACATACCAGCGGGAACCGCCCTCGGGCCAGTACTCCTCTGGCAAATCGTCTTTGAAAGTGTCCATCAGTAAATTCCACCAGAACCACTCGAAAAGGGATGTGGCTTTCGAGTCCGCGGTTTCCTGATAATCCCATTCGCTGAGATACTGATCTCGGACAGAAGCCAGTTGCGGGTCCAGTTTGAGCGAGAGCAAAATTGGCACAAGGACTTCGGCGTTTAAGCTCTTCGAGTCGCCGTGTATGCTTTTGATGTATTCCGCGTCTATCTTGCCGGGCGCGTTTTGGATCAAATCCACAATGCGCGCGGCGCGTTGACCGTAATCCCAGTCTTTTGTAATAAGATATGGATAATCGCGCGGGTTGGCTTGGTTGTTGGCTGTGGCAATGAAACCGCTTTCTGGATTGAACGCATACGGCAGTTCATCGAACGGAATGTAGCCCGTCCAATCATATTCGCTGTTCCAGCCGGGCACAGGCAGGGTGCCGTCGCCGTTCTTGCGGATCGGGATGGTGCCCGGGGTTTGATAGCCAATGTTTCCATCCACATCTGCGTAAAGTAGATTTTGAGCAGGCACTGACCACATGCGGGCTGCAGCGCGGAACTCTTCCCAGTTTTGGGCGCGGTCAAAACCCCAAAGAGCTTCAAATGGAGTGTTTGGAGTCAGAGCCGTCCATGCGAGAGCGACAGCATAGTTTTGAGGAAGGTCGATTCCCGCTTCATCCTTGAAAGGAACTGCTTCTGGATCTTTGGGATCTACATCATCTTTGAGAGGACCGTATGTATCGGAGATGATGGGGCCATGCCTTGAAATACGAACAGTGATCTCAACTGATTCGCCGCCGACCACGTTGATGATTTCCTTGCGGGTTTCAAAGTCCACCCATTTTCCGTCCACTTCGTATTGGTTGGGATTTTCAGGGTTAACTTTTTCGATGAAAAGATCCTGCACATCGGGACCAAGATTGGTGAAGCCCCAGGCGATACGGTCGTTGTGCCCTGCAACAATGCCTGGCACACCCGCAAATGAGAAGCCGGTTACTTCGAATGGGCAGGCGTCTGATTTGGGCATACAGTGCAGGGAATTTTGAAACCAAATGGAGGGCATTTGAATGCCGAGATGCATGTCATTTGCAAGTAGTGGTTGGCCGGTGGTAGTCAACTTGCCTGAAACCGCCCAGCTATTTGAGCCGATATCCGGGACGGTGGGACCAAGTACATCTTCAAGCAGGGAAAGATTATCTGCAACGGGTTGAAAATTCAGGGATGCGAATTCAAAGGTCGCAGCGGCGTTTGACGGCTGAGTTTCAATGTTGGCCGCATTTTCGCCGATGGTCGGAACGATCACTGGATAATCGGCTGGGTACTCAGGAAAAAGCTCTGCCAATTGCTGCGGCGTAAGAGTCTTGAGCAAGATGGCTCGCTGGATCTCGTCATCCATGTTTCCGCCCAAGTCCCATGCCATGGCTTTGCCCCAGGTCAGGGAGTTGACCGGTGTCCACGGCTCTATTTTGTAATCCGGGCTGAGCAACCCAACGACTGCATATTCAAGGCTTGCAGCAGTGCCATTATGATCTTTAAGATAGGCGTTCACGCCGTCTGTGTAGGCTTGGGCAATTGCTTTAGCTTGCGGGGAGAGTTGTTCCCACTCCTGTTCCGCCACGTTTTTCCAGCCAAGTGTGCGGAGGAAGGAGTCGGTTTTTACCTGTCCCTCGCCGAACATTTCCGAAAGTGTGCCAGACCCGATATGTCTCCAGGCATCCATTTGCCAGAAACGTTCCTGTGCGTGAACATAGCCTTGCGCGAAAAACAAATCGTGCGAGGTGGCTGCGTAAATGTGCGGAATGCCCATGCCATCCCGGTATACATCCACTTTTGCATCGAGACCATCCACTTTTATCTCCCCGTCAATTTGCGGAAAGGATTCTTTGGCTACTTTATTTGGCAGGTAGCCCTTGAAATAATAAAAACCTCCCCCTGCCGAAATAAGCGCAAGAATCAACCCCCCGATCAGAATCTTCCCGATCAGTTTGCCTGCTTTTTTCATTTCTCCTCCGTGAGAAAAATATTAATCACAGGTTTATCAAGAATGATATTCTGATAAACCTGCGAGTTGAACAAAAAAACCTGGTGTGCCTGGAGTTTATTTTGACGACGATCTATTGAACCTTTCCCAGCAATCTTGGGAACCAATACCACAAAATGTCCGCGGCGGGCTTGCTGTGAATGGATGAGGATTTATCCTGCAGTGCCACTGGCATGTAATAGCCGCGGCTGATAATACCGGAAATCCATGAGCGGTTATTGATCGCGGTAAGGATGGCTTCGTAGGCATCCGCTTGTGTTTGCAGGTTGAGTGTGGCGGCGGTAATATCTGCATTGGGTCTGCTGAGGAAGTTCCAATCAAGACATTTACCGGCGCCATCAGGAATGCATCCGTTTACGGCGCCTGTGGCAGAGGGGTAATTCACTGCAAGGATGAGCGGTTTGTTTAGCAGAGAGGCGAGCGGAGCCACTTCATTATCGAGCAATCGCCCAGCTTCATTTGCGTAATCCGCTTTGGTTGCCGTTTGGCTTGTGGAGATTGGCGCAGACCAGAGCAGGTAAATTCCATCCACATCCTGCAGGAAATTTAGCGGAGTAGCAACAACCGACGGCGTGAATGGCATTGCCCAGAATACCTGTCCTTTGAAATGAGTGCGGACATCTGCGATGATGGCTTTCCATTGCGCTTCTGCGTCGGCGGGTACGTTGGATGGTATGCCATCTGCGATGATCCCGCCTGGCATGGCGGGTTTCACCCATTCACCGCCCAGGATGAGAGTCTGAGCGCCTGTTTGAGCGGCGAGGTCTGCATAATTGACAGCAAATGCGCGGTAGCGGGTAAACCACGTCTGCCACCACTGTGCGTCTCGTGGAGCACCCAGCCAAAAGTTTGAGGAAGGAGGCGCAGCCGTATCCGAACCTAGGGGGAAATTGGGAGTTGGGAAAAGGGCTACATTAAGTCCCAAAGCGCGGGCTTGTGAAATCATAATTGCCGAATCGATCCACAGCGGGTCTTGTCCTGGGAGAGTGGCAAAACGCAGCGGGGAGACATTGGTGTAGGTCCAGGTGGGCGTAAGGACTGCCAGGTTTGATCCAAGCGCCTGTGTGTTCGCAAATGCCTGCGGCGCGTAATATGACCAATTTGGGCGGTAGGTGGGTTGATATTCAACGCCGGCGACAAACCCATTTGTGCGCGCTGTAATATTTGCGCCCACCAAGGTAACAGGTTCGGGGTTTTCAAACCATTTCCAAACCCCAACCGTATCCTGCAAATCCTGAGCAAGCAGACTCGTTTGTGCCTGTCTGCCCGTGGGACTGGCTCCAACGGTTTGACCGTCATCTGCGCTGCCACATTGTCCATTACGGCAATAACGATAGGAAAAGGAACCAAGGAAATTAAGTGGACCGTATAGTTTGTATGCCCAGCGATAATTGCCTAAAGGCCACATAGGGATGGGCTCTGTCCATCCGCTGGCGTTAAATTGAATGTAGATTATGTCTCCCGGCGGCGTTACCGATGGAATGGTGGTTTCAAACAGGATGGGTGCAGAGTCGCCAACCGACCAGGTTGCAACAGCATCTTGAAGAGTGACATCCTGTGCGGGGACAATAAAATCACGCAGAAATAATTGGCCGCCATTTTTACGTTCCGCATTCCAGAATCCATCGCCAAGCGTATATTTGTATTGGATATGTGCGCCCTCTGGCAAGCCTAACGTGACCGCATACCGTCCATCCGCTTGCAAGTTAAGGATGGGCATGCGGTCTGTGCTGATGCTTGCCCCGCCTTGCAAGTCTGCGAAGGTGTTACCAAGCTGCAATAGATTCCCTGCAATGCGGACAGGCACACCTGGCACGGTGGAAGAAGGAACAGAAACAATGAAGGTGACACTTACAAGTTTTACAGGCCGTACGCGCAAATCAACAATAGTGGTCTGCCCATCTGCAACTGCGGCGCCTTGTTCAAATGGTTTGTACATTCCATCGAGGCTGTAGGCAAGCAGGTTATGTGTGCCGACAGGCAGGCTGCCTAGCTCAAACCGACCCATTGAATCTGTAATATGCTGTACTCCGCCAGCCGTTACCAGTATGTTCGGCAAAGGCGCGCCCGTGTCTGCGTTAAAAACCTGCCCTAAAATAATTCCAGTTGGGCGGGAATAGGAGCGGTCACCCCAATCTGAAACGATATCCTGCACATCGGCGGGACCTGCTACAAAATGCATGCGATAACGAATGGCTGAGCCCAACGTAGTATCTTCCATGGTAAGCGCTGCTCCTCGGCGAGCATACCGATACTTGACCACCGAGTTGTATGGCAGGGGAATTGTCCCGGTGTAGGTCAACGAATCCCTTGCACTCATTAGGTATTCCGTTGGATTTAAAGGCAGACCGGTGACCTCATCCATCACGATGAGAGTCAGCGACTCATTGGCTTGAAGCGGTTCAGGGAGGGTGACGATAAAATTTGTCTGCGCCATGGGCTGCGGCGTGGCGGTTTCGACGGTGTCCCCGGGTATTTGTGTTGCCGGCGTTGTGCTGAACGGATTCGTTAATAAGGATAAAGTACATGCCTGCCCCGCTAGGACAAGCACAATAGCCAGCGTTAATACGCGGCGTAACACGAAGGACTGCCTTTTCATTTTCTCTCCTCTGATACAAACGCTTCTTGCGGCACCCTATCCTGCTGCCTCACCATCTGCAGGGACTTCATCCTCGGCTTTTTCTTTTCTTCGCCCGGCGTAGGCGATGTAACTTAAGCCGATGCTGATAAAGTATAACAAAATCATGGGCAGCATCACCAGCCCCATGTTGACAGGATCGATGGTCGGTGTGACAGCTGCTGCGATGATGGCGATGATGACAATGGCAATTCTCCAATGCTGCGCGAGGATGGCAGGTTTCACCAATCCCATGGACGATAGCACAAAGATGACCAGCGGAAATTCAAAGAAAACCCCGATCCAGACCATTAAGCCGGTAACAAATGCGAAATACTCTTTCGCCGCCCAGAATTGAGAAATTTTCGTAAAGCTCCCGAGAAAAGGGAGCGCGGCAGGCAGCAGTACATAATAAGTAAATGCCATGCCTGTCAGGAACAAAAGTGTGGCAAGCGGGATTCCCACCAGGCCGAATTTTTTCTCACGGGGTCTTAAGCCGGGAGCGGCAAAAAGCCATGCTTCCATTGCCATCCACGGGAATGCAACAGCAACCCCGACAGTCATTGCCACGCGCATAAAAACGCCGATCTCTTCTGTCACTTGAATGGCCTGCAATTTTTCCAAGCCGCCTACGGGAATGGCGAGAAACCCCATTACATCCTGCGCAACCCAGAAGGAGGCAGTGACAGCCAGAGAAAGCACGATCACCGCCCGAAGGATGTGCATCCGCAGGGCTTCGATTTGATCCCAGAGCATTTGACGGGTATCGGTGCTGGTCACCAGGTCGGAAAATACTTCTGCCATGGGGCGTTCTTCAGGCTCCGTGTTAAGGAATTTCACGAATCGATACACCGCTCGAAATGGGAACGCGATAATACTAAAGACAAGGCGGAAGGGAAATGTGATTGCCCGCCACATGCCTCGGAAAAATTTATTCATCGTTTTGCTGGCTGCTTTCGTTTTCTTTTTGTTCAGGTGTAGGGGATGGGTCAATCTTTTCAGCTGGCTGCATCGGCGCGGGCTGAGGAGTGTAAGGCTGGGAACGCGGCGGTGTGTTTGGGTTTTGTACCTTCTGCGAGTTTAAGTTCGAAGCGCCTTTGATTTCCTTCCCGACTTGATTGCCGATCTGGTTCAATTCTTCGTTTGCTTCGCGCATCAATTTGTTTGGCAGTGTCCGCAATTCGCGCGATGTCTGCTGGAAGATCTTCCAGCCGTCGGATGTGACGATATTGCGCATCCATTTGCCGATGGTTTTCCCCGCTTTTTGCATATCCTTGGGGCCAAGCACGATCAAAGCAATAATAATTACAAAAATAAATTCAGACATTCCAACGCCGAGAATTTCCATAATCTATGATTCCAGTTTTGTTTCCTGAGCAATTCGGTTTTTTATGATCTGAAGGATTTCGTTCTCGTGTTCCGCCAGAGTGCCCAGCACGCCGTTGACAAAACGCGGCGCAGAATCCGAGCCGTATAATTTGGCAAGTTCCACTGCTTCGTTGATGGCAACTTTTACCGGGGTTTCACGCGAGACCGCGAATTCCCAAAACGCAATCCTCAAAATATTTCGGTCAATTGCGGCGATCTGGTCCAACGGCCATTCCGGGGCATATCTTGCGATCAATTGATCGAGGTCCTGTCGAAGCGGAAGAACACCAAAGACGATCTGCCGCGCAAATTCGGCGAGATCATCCGCAAGCAAAGTATCTTCCAGGCGTGTCTTTAATACATCACCTGGAAGATGGTTGTTCGCTATATCTGTTTCGTAAAGCACTTGCAGAGCTATGGAGCGCGCTCTGGTTCGGGGTTTCATGGTCAAGCCTCGCTATCCGCGTAATCAATATCTTCAATATGGATGTTAACGTGACCAATTTCCATGCCGACCATTTCCTGAATGGCGCGTGCCACATTCTGCTGGACATTTCGGCTGACTTCGCGGATGTTGACATTTTCCTGAAGGATGAGATGCATGTCTATGAAGACGGTATTCTCCTCCGTTTCAATGCGGACACCGTCGCCTGCTCCTCTTTTAAAGAGTCGATTTACTCCGCCGGAAACAGGTGCGAGGCGGCTGACGCCGGGCACACCCAATGCGGACAGGCGCGCAATGGTGGTTAATACTTCGGGCGATACGGTTGTTTTACCTTGAGTAGTTTCAGACATTTTTTACTCCATTTTGAAGTCTTGTTGCGTCATATGTTACATCATCGCCATGCCGCCATCCACACCGAGAACCTGGCCAGTGACGTAGGCGGCTTCATCAGAGGCGAAAAAAGCGGCAGCGTAAGCGATCTCTTCGGGTTTGCCTTTGCGCGCAAGCGGCACCATCTTAAGAGCGGCTGCGAGCGTTTCGGGTGTCATGGCGTCAAGGATTTCGGTGTCCACGAAGCCCGGCGCAATGGCGTTGACGGTGATGTTTCGCGCAGCAACTTCACGCGCGAGAGCTTTTGTAAAGGCGATCTGTCCGCCTTTGGAAGCGGAGTAATTTGTTTGCCCGGGGTTGCCCATTTGCCCTGCAACAGAGGCAATGTTGATGATGCGTCCGATACGTTTGCGCATCATGTGTTTGACGGCGGCTTTTGAGCAATTGAAGGTGCTCTTCAAATTGGTGTTGATAACGGCGTCCCAATCAGCTTCAGGCATCATCATGATGAGCTGGTCGCGGGTGATGCCTGCGTTGTTTACAAGGATGCTTAAGTCGCCAAAGGTGTCAATCGCGAATTTGATCAGGGTTTCGGCTTGTTTGAAATCGGAGACATCTGCCTGGGATGCGGCAGCTTTTCCGCCTGATTCTTGAATTTTTTTGACAACTTCTTCAGCTGACTCAGGCGATTTGTTGTAATTTACCACGACCGCCGCACCGCGGGCTGCAAATTCCAAAGCGATGGCGCGGCCAATTCCACGTGAACCGCCGGTAATGAGCGCTACTTTATTTGCTAAAGGAAGAGTGAGTGACATTAAAAGACTCCTGTAATGAAATTATACCCGTTACGTTCATAAATTGCGTTTTTCGTATTTACACTAAGCTTTTGGCTTGATCCCAAGAGCCAGCCACAAGCCTCCGCCCAATGCAATAACGGCTGCGGCCAAAAATGCATCCTGCCAGAAACGGATGGGGAAAAGGCGGATAAGAGTATCGGAATAATAAAAGAGCCAGGAATCACCTTCGAAGAACAAGCTGTGGAACCAGGAGAAGAATGACCAGAAAATATCAGGATTGAGCAATATGCCCGCGCCGGCAATCAAACCCAAGGTAATTGCCAGACCAATCATCCACAAGCCGCCGCGTTTCAAGGCGTTGAGGTATTCCAGCATCCAACCTGTGCGCGAGGCGAGAACTGCAATTGCAATCAGGGTTGCGACTGAAACATACCAAACTCGCAACGCTCCCTGAACTACGCCTTTGACATCTTCCATGTGGCTGAGCTCTCGCTCACCATACAAGGGAGTGCCATCCTCAAATTGCAGATCGCCAAGGTAGGAAATATCCGCGCCATTGACGAGATATTCCACAGCGTAGGGAGCCCATTGCAGGCGGTCTGCTTTGGTGAAGCCGTACTCGTCCGCGGGAAAGTAGGGCATGTTGTATTCGACAGTGTAATAAATTGGTGTGAGCAAGATGCGAAGCGCCAGCCCGATCAACGCAAGCGGAGTGAGAAGGGAGACGAAATAAGAAAGGAAGGTAGGCAGGTTGAGTTTCATGAATTGCCTATTGCAGAAATTCCAAGCCGCCCTGGAGGACAAAGTTGACGACCATGTTATTGACGATCCATTCAATGGGGGCAAGGTCATCGGTGAAGACGGTGGTGGTTTCGTAACCAGGTTTCATGCTTGCGTACGTGGTTGCCATGGTGGTGATAAGCAGGGGATTCAGCGTTGGGTCTTGCGAAAGCCTGGTCATGTTTGACGCAAAGTTTTCAACTTTCGTTGGTTGTTTGGTGGCGAAGAGCATGGTGTTCAATGTGCCAGGAATGTCCATCACATGCACGGATGGAAAGAGCTGTGCCATTGTTGTGGCAAGTCCGTCGATCAGGCGGCGGTCGCCGGGGACTGAGCCAACGTTGAGGGTCAGCACTCCATCGTCAGTTAGGTGCGAGGCGCAAATTTCAAAGAATTCGAGCGTGGTCATGTGCGGGGGAATATATGGCGGGCGGTACGCGTCGATGGCGATGATGTCATATTTGTATTGGCTGCGGTCGAGGTTGAGTCTGCCGTCGCCGATGTGGATCGTTAAATTTGGGAGATCTAATCCAAAATATTTTTTACCTACTTCCACGATCTTCTCATCAATTTCGAAGCCGTCGATAAGAATGTCTTCGCCATAGATCGCGGTGGCTTGCCGTGCGGCAGTGCCTGCGGCGAGACCTACAATCGCCATGCGCTTGATGTCATCGGGAGAGCGGTTTTCATAAAAATATGGACCGACCGAAAACTCCTCCCAGGGCCCGTTGTAAAACAAGGTGTCAGGATGATAAATGGAGTGAACGCCTTGTCCGTCATTCAAGCGCAAAAGAGTGTATCCATTGACTTCCTGCACTTGAATATAATTGTAAGCAGACTCGGCTTCGTAGACTTGTCCTGTATTTTTTTTGAGCGCTTGCCCGGCAGAAAGAATGGCAATGACTGCAAGCAGGATGGGCATCCAAATCAATTTGAGCATTTCGTTTCGGCTTGCAAATTTTCCCAGACCAGCCAGCGCAACAAAAAGCAAAAATAGTCCAAATACTAAAAATGTCTTGGTGGTTCCGATGGTTGGAATTAGCACAAGGGTTGGCAGGAATGTGCCGATGAATGAGCCGAGAGTCGAGATGGCATAAATTTGTCCTGAGATTTGTCCCGCTTTCGCGGCGTCATCCACCGAGAGGCGGATCGCAAAAGGCGAAATTGCGCCAAGCAAAGTGATGGGGACGATGAACAAAATCAACACCGCGATGAATGAGCCTGCCATGATTCCAACGCTCAACGCCTCGAAGGCGCTCGCTGCTGACCTGAGAACTGGTCCTGCAACGTAGGGCACCAGCCCCACTGTAAAAGCTGCCCAAGCGAGGATGCGGTACATGGCGAGAGGCGTGGGGTTTTTGTCCGCCCATTTGCCGCCCAGGAAATACCCCAATGTGAGATAGATCAAAATCAGCCCAATGATGCTTGCCCAAACAAGGTTGCTTGTGCCAAAGACATTGCCGATCAGGCGGCCGGCAGCCAGTTCCGCGGCGAGGGTGGTCATGCCGGAGATAAAAACGGTGAAGAGTAGATAGCGTTTCATGAATTGTCCATTGAATAAGATGGGCGGGATTATACACGCAAGAGATTAGTGAATAGTAAGCGGCAAGTTTTGAAACATAAAAAGCCTCGCCAGCAGGTTACGCCGCAGGGTAATTTATTTACAGCTCGATATTATTCAATAGTTCTTTGAGTGACAGCAATTCTTCTGTGGAAAGTGTGACGCCTTTTCCCATTTTCTGGTGGTCAGGCGACCAGTCACGCAGATCGTATTTTGGCTCACGGTCGTTCCAGCTAATTAAGTTAAGTTCCTTTGCCCAGCCTGATGCGGATGTGGACAGCACGCCAATATTTTTGATGATTTCATATTTGATTTCAGACATGATTTCAGCCTCCTATGTGCGGATAATTTTTTCTTCAATGTGTGATGCTTTCAAAGTATACCCGACCAGATTTAACCTAAATACTGGAAATGGGGTTTATTTCCCGCTGTTGTATAATAGATAAACTTTTTAAGTTGGGAGATCCATCAAAATGCCTAGCAAAAACAAAGCTCCAAATAAAATCAAGGCAGGCGATAAGAGCATCGTGATTAATGGTGATGTGAGTAATTCAACCATTATCATCGGGGATAATTCAAGTTTGAACTCATCCGCCTCGAAGCAAGATCGAAGTGAAAAGCTCCCCCTTAGCAGGTCCGTGTCCATTGTGGGCAGCGAAAAACCAGCTTCTACACTGATTCCATTCCTTTGTTATGCCAAAGAGAATTCAACCGCCGTCCGTGAATTTCGCGAACGATTAAAGGCTGAGACCTGGATAGATCCATGGTTTGATGAAGAAGATATCCTGCCTGGGCAAAGGTGGGAGGAAAGCGTCGTCAGTGCCGTTCAAAATTCTCATGCGGTGATCATTTTTCTGTCTTCGATTGCGGTGCGGACAGAAGGTTTTTTCCATAAAGAGCTGAAACTTGCCCTGGACGCCGCCGCTGAAAAACCAGATGGGACAATTTTCATCATCCCGATTCGGCTAGATAACTGCGATGTGCCGGAACGCTTGAAGCCTTACCAGTATGTTGACTATTTTGGGGATACGGAACATAAAGACCGCGTATACACCAGCTTGATCAGTGCGCTAAAAATCCGAGCTGTGTCTTTGGGGATAAAAATGTAATGGGCCTTTCTGTGCGTTAGGTTATTTCTGCAAAAACAGCGAGCAAAAAATGTGGCTCGTTGTTTTTTGTTTATTTCTTCGCTTTTTCCTTGGCGGCTTTCAGCAGCCCGACAAATAATGGATGCGGCTTCATAGGGCGGGACAGAAACTCGGGGTGGAATTGACTTGCCACCATGTAAGGATGATCGGCTAGTTCCACTATTTCAACCAGGCGTCCATCGGGGGATAGCCCTGAAAAGACCATGCCGTTTTCCTTGAACGAATCGCGGTAGGCGTTATTAAACTCGAAACGGTGACGGTGCCGTTCGTCCACTTTGGGGACTGCGTAGGCGGTGGCAGCTTTCGTTCCTTTTTGAAGCAGGCACGGGTACAGTCCGAGGCGCATGGTTCCGCCCATCTCGGTGATGGCGCGCTGATCAAGCATCAAGTCGATCACAGGATGCTCGGTGCTGCGGTCGAATTCGGAGGAGTTCGCATCTTCCAGGTCCAGTACGTTGCGGGCAAAGTCAATGCACATAACTTGCATTCCCAGACACAAGCCCAGATAAGGGATTTTGTTCTCACGGGCATAACGAGCCGCCAGCACTTTGCCTTCGATGCCGCGAGAGCCGAAACCGCCGGGTACGAGAATCGCATCCGCCTTTTTGACGATGTCCCAGCCTTTGTCTTTTTCAAGGTCGGCGGAATGCACCCAATTGATCTCAATTTCCACGCCGTTGGCAAGCCCTGCATGTTTGAGCGCCTCGCGCACGGACATGTACGCATCCTGCAGCTCCACATACTTTCCAACCAACGCCACTTTGACGGTCGGCTTTGGTTTACGGACCTCCTCCACTAATTTTTTCCATGGGCGCATGTTTGGCTTGCGATTTGCCTTCAAGCCAAGTTTGCCAAGCATCAATTCACCCACGCCGAGTTTTTCCAAAAGCAGGGGAACTTCATACAACACATCTGCGGTTTTCATGGGAATAACGGAATCTTTTTCCACGTCGCAGAAAAGCGCGATCTTTTCACACAGGCTTTTATCCACCTCCTGGTCGGCGCGGGCAATGATGATGTTGGGGGAAATGCCGATCGAACGCAGCGCCGCTACGGAATGCTGCGTGGGCTTGGTTTTGATCTCGCCTGTTGCGCCGATGGTGGGAAGCCAGGTGACATGCACAAAGAGACAATTCTCTCGCCCGACTTCATTGCGCAGTTGACGGAGCGCTTCGAGGAACGGCTGCGATTCGATATCGCCGACTGTGCCGCCGACTTCGAGAATGACAATGTCTGCACCTGTCTCTTTGCCGACCAACCCGATGCGGCGCTTGATCTCGTTGGTAATGTGTGGAATGACCTGGATCGTCCCTCCGAGATAATCACCGCGCCGTTCGTTGGCAATGATCTCTGCATAGACTTGCCCTGTGGTGAAATTGCTGACGCGGCTGAGGCGGTTGTCAATGAATCTTTCGTAGTGACCCAAATCCAGGTCTGTTTCTGCGCCGTCATCCAATACATATACTTCGCCGTGCTGGTAAGGCGACATCGTGCCGGGGTCCACATTGATGTACGGATCCAGTTTTTGTACAGCAACCTTGAATCCGCGCTCTTTGAGCAGTAACCCCATCGCTGCGGCAGTCACACCCTTGCCGACCGATGAGACAACGCCGCCTGTAAAAAAAAGATATTTTGTGGTCATATAATCTCCTCTATGTTATTGCGGATGGACAACTGCCTTCGCAATGACGTAATAAAAATACAAAGAGAATGGGGAGGGCTTTAAGCCCTCCCCATTTGGGGTTGCGTACTTTTTTGTGGTGAATGTCGCTTTTTGTTCATCCAACCAATTTCACAAGATCTTCAGCGGCTCGCCGCATTTCAAGGAAGATCATACCCAGTTTGCCATCCTGCCGCGACATCGCAGTTAAGACGGCTTCCTCGCCGATGGCGGTCAGCACAATGGCGCCTTTGTCGCCTTTGATATACACCTGTTCCAGGCCGCCGCGGCCCAATTCACCTGAGATGCGCTCACCAAGGCTCAGCATGGCCGCGGACATGGCGGAAACACGATCCTCTTCCACGCCCTGCTGCAGGGCAGATGCCATGATCAAACCGTCCACAGAAACAACGGCTGAGGCTTCAATGTCTGGTGCGGCGGCCTGCATATTTCGCAGGCGTTCCACCATTTGGTCAGAGCGGGATTGTGCCATAACTGAGTCTCCTAAGGAAGCGGGTTCCCCCGCCATTAAATGTGATTGAACGGCTAGAGTTTACCAGAAAATGAAACAATCGAGAATTGCCTTCGCATTTCATTATCATAATGCCAATGTATGACGATATCCCTCCGTTTCGCAACGGCATCGTCGCGGGATATTTGACCCTCTCTCTCCTTCATGTTAGACTCAACGGTTGCCATGTTGAAGTTGTTTTTCGCCTTTATGCTTTTTTTGATGCAGGACTCGCCTGCCAGCGTTACCTCGCCCAAAACAGGTGAGGAATTACGCGGACAGGTACAGATTGTTGGCAATATGGCTGTCCCGAACTTTTCCTGGGCAGAACTGGCATTTGCATATGCAACCCCCGAAGGGGGCGCTTCCAACTCTGCCGATACCTGGTTCGTTATCCAAACATTCCCTCAACCTGCAGTTGACTCTGCCCTCGCCGTTTGGGATACGACCACCCTGACAGACGGCGAGTACAACCTGCGCTTGCGAATTTTCCTGATAGACGGCACATTTCAGGATGTAATCGTTTCAGACCTAAAGATCCGCAACGATGCCCCCTTGCCAGCCGAAGTTGTCTTGACCGAAACACCGCTTCCGCAATTTAGCTTTGCAACTTCACTACCCTTGTTGACAAAACTCCCTGTCACAGCCGCAGTGACCTATCCTTCGTCCACGCCATTGCCTGTGAATCCCGCTTCGGTCACAACATCATCCATCTACTTCACTTTTGGCCGCGGCGCTTTGATCGTTCTTGTTTTGTTCGTCTTTTTTTCATTAATTCTCCGCCTTCGCAAAAACACCTGACTCTTGGAATCTGAAATCTTATGACCGAAACCTATCTCATCATTGGCCTCGGCAATCCCGGCCGCGAATATAAAGACACCCGTCACAACATTGGTTTCATGCTTATCGACCACATCGCTGTCCGCTTGAATGCGCGCGGAATGAAACTGCAATCCAAGGCCATTGTGATCTCTGCTCTTCATGAGGACAGGAAAGTCATCCTTGCCAAGCCGCAGACTTACATGAATCTTTCTGGTCAATCGGTGCAGGGACTCCTGCATTTTTACAAAATCCCTTTTGAAAACCTGCTTGTTGCTCACGATGACCTGGATATTCCCTTCGGTACCATTCGTATCCGTCCCACGGGTGGGCCAGGCGGACAGCGCGGTATGGCGTCCACCATCGAGCAGCTTGGCACAAAAGACTTCCCGCGTTTGCGCCTCGGCATTGGCCGTCCCCCAGGCCGCATGGATGCAAAAGACTACGTTCTGCAGGATTTCTCCCGGGAGGATATGAAACTTCTTCCCGAGATCCTGGATCGCGGCGTTGACGCTGCATTAACCTTTGTCACACACGGCTTGAACAAAGCGATGAATAAATTCAATGGGACGATTGATACGTAGGGAAAAATATAGGGCAAGGTTTAACCTTGCCATGTAAAACATGCAAACTCTTTTAGAAAATATTCACTCCTTATCTCAATATCAGGAAGTGCTGACTCGACTCAACGACGGCAAACCCGCCTCGGGACTTGGCTTGCCGCGTTCTGCGCGTTTGCCTGTCCTCGCATCTCTGCATGCGGACTTGAATCGGCCAATCCTGCTCATCACTGATCGGGCTGATCACGCATTGGCTTTGTTCGATGAACTCAGTTTCTGGACGAAATCCCCACGTTATTTGTTTGCAGAGCCGAATCCGCTTTTCTATGAAGAAGCCGCATGGGGCATCACCACCCGCCGCGAACGTTTGCAGGTGTTGACGGCGCTTGCCGCTTTCCATTTGCCGTTTTCTAAAAAGCCAGAAACTCCGCCGATCCTGGTTGCTTCAGTCCGTGCATTGATGACACGCACTCTGCCGCGGCGTGACTTTCTCAAAGCCTGTAAAAAACTGTCAGTAAACCAGAGCATTCAACCCGATAGTCTGATCCGTGAGTGGGCGAGGATCGGTTACCAGCGTGTGAACACTGTTCTTGAACCCGGTCAATTCTCACATCGCGGCGGTCTCCTTGATGTCTGGCCCTCCACGGAGTTAAATCCTGTGCGCCTTGACTTCTTTGGTGACGAGATCGAAACGATTCGCAGTTTTGATCCAGCTACACAGCGCACGTTGGAAAAACTTGAAAACATACTCATTACGCCTGCGCGTGAGTTTTTAGCCGAGACGCTGGATGATGAAATTCAGCTTTCCGAATTTCACATTCCGCTGCTTCACCCGCAGCCTGCCTCTTTATTGGATTATCTTCCGCCGAAGACACTTGTGATCGTTGATGATTTAAATCTCGTTGAAGTGATGGCGAATGAATTGGAGGAACAGGCGGTTAAATTTCGGCGCGAAAGCATAGAAGAGCAAACCCTGTCTGCGGATTTCCCCGTGCCATATCTTCCGTGGTCGGAATTGAACGATGGTTTGAGCGAGTTTTTATTCCTTGAATTGGGACATTCTGCAGAGTTTGAAAATGAACTGGAACTTTCTTCTTCTTTCGGGCATGATGAAAGATTTGGCGGCAGGCTCAAACCTTTTGTCGATTATCTTGCTCCGATTGTTGAAAACGGAGAACAGGTCTTTATCGTTTCGCGTCAATCCCCGCGTTTGCTTGAGTTATGGAATGAACATTATCCAAACTCGGAGTATCCGAATCTTGAATTCATCGAATCCTCGCTTTCCGAGGGGTTCACGTTAATTCCTGATTCTCTGCGACCCGTCCACTTGATCACCGACTCTGAGATTTTTGGATGGGAACGTCCGCAGCCGCGCACACGTCAACGCAAAATTGCGGATACGCCCGAAATGTTATATGCGGATTTGCAGGTCGGGGATTATGTCGTCCATGTGGATCATGGCATTGGACGTTTCGCGGGTCTGATTCAGCGGCAGTTGGACGGCCACGAACGGGAGTATCTTGCCGTTGAATATGACCGCGGCGACATTCTCTACGTGCCTGTCCATCAGGCAGACAGGCTCACGCGTTATGTTGGCGCGGATGGCGGCAAGCCGTCTCTCGATAACCTTGGCGGGCAGGCATGGGCGGAAACGAAATCCCGCGTTAAAGAAGCCGTGCAAAAGGTTGCGGAGGACTTGCTTGACTTATATGCCCGCCGCCAGGTGGTGCAGGGATTTTCTTTTGCTGAAGATACACCCTGGCAAAAAGAATTGGAAGATAGTTTTCCGTATGTGGAGACGGATGATCAAAAACGCGCCATTACTGACATCAAAAGGGATATGGAGCGCGCTCGTCCGATGGACCGTTTGCTTTGCGGTGATGTCGGCTATGGCAAAACAGAAGTTGCCTTGCGCGCCGCTTTCAAAGCTGTGATGAGCGGAAGGCAGGCCGCCGTCCTTGTGCCGACAACCGTTTTGGCGCAACAGCATTTTGAGACCTTTTCGCAGCGCCTTGCGGCTTTCCCTGTGAAAGTGGAAATGCTTTCACGTTTCCGTACACCTCGCGAACAGACTGAAATTTTGCACAAGCTTGCCATTGGTGAAATCGATATCGTTATCGGCACGCATCGTTTGATCTCAGCCGATGTGGCTTTCAAAGACCTTGGCTTGGTCGTAATTGATGAAGAACAGCGTTTCGGTGTTACACACAAGGAACATCTCAAAAAACTCCGCACTGAAGTGGACGTGTTGACTCTGACCGCCACACCGATTCCACGGACTCTTTACATGGCTTTGACTGGCGTGCGTGATATCTCCAATTTGAACACCCCGCCTGAAGAACGCCTGCCGATCATCACCCATGTTGGACCGTATTCTCCGCGTTTGGTCCGCCAGGCTATTTTGCGCGAACTCGAACGCGGCGGACAAATTTTCTTTGTCCACAACCGTGTGCAGACCATTGAGGCAATGAAGGCGCATCTCAATAAACTTGTCCCTGAAGCGCGCGTGGATATTGGTCACGGACAAATGGCGGAAAATCAGCTGGCCAGTGTGATGCACCGCTTCAATCTAGGTGAGATCGATATTTTGCTTTGCACCACCATCATCGAATCTGGTTTGGATATCCCCAACGCGAACACGCTGATCGTTGATCGTGCTGATACGTTTGGCCTTGCCCAGCTTTATCAATTGCGCGGACGTGTTGGACGGGGTGCCATGCGCGCGTATGCTTACTTCTTCCGTCATAATAAAATGTCTCCCACTCAGGAAGGTCAGCAGCGTCTCGAGGTTATTGCCGAAAATACGCAGCTTGGCGCGGGGTACTCCATTGCCATGCGTGACCTTGAGATCCGCGGCGCGGGTGAATTGCTTGGTACACGCCAGCATGGTTTCATTCAATCTGTTGGTTTTCATCTTTATACGCGAATGCTCGCAGATTCCGTCCGTCGTATTCGGGTGTTGATGAAGGACAATCTCAACATGGAACTCCCTCCAGCATTCATGCCTTCCACATTCAGTCTGCCATTGTCCATGCCAGTGAATGTGGATCTGCCTCTCGCTGTTGGCATCCCTGCTGAATATATTTCCGATCAGGATCTGCGCTTGCGTTTGTACCGCCGCATTGCAGACCTGCGGGATGAAACCGAGATCGATGCGCTTGGCTCCGAGTTCCGCGACCGCTTCGGACAAATGCCTGAAATGACACAAAACCTGCTGTATCAAATGCGCGTCAAATTACGTGCTGAAAAAGCGGGGCTGGCATCTGTCAACTGGGAGGCGGGGCAGATCCTGCTCAAGTACGCGCCGCCAGCTGAAGGCGTGGAAGCGAAGCGTCTGCCCGATCTCCCAAACGGTGTGCGTGGCGGAAAATCCATGTATTGGATCACCCTCGCCAAGGATGAAGTCTGGACCGCGAAGTTGTTGGATGTGTTAGTCCAATTGGGTGATAGGAGATAAATCCAGAAATACGCTACCATGTGACATATTTTTAAAGGAGAATTATGCATAAGAAAATATTGTTCATGGGTTTGATTCTGGTTTCATTGATTGCTGCTTGTATGCCTTCACAGGCGCCCACTCAAGATGTCGAGGCGATCGTGCAGGCTACATTTCAGGCGTTGACTGCGCAGGCTCCGCAAGCGACGCCCACTCCACAAATGGGTGGTATTTCTGGCGCATTATCCTTTCCGTCCGAAGGAATCCCGCCTTTGTTGATTGTTGCATTCAATACTGTCACAGAGCAGTATTATTGGACGCAAACCGCTCAAAATCAATCCACTTATCAAATTGATAACATGCCGGCAGGAAAATATACTGTGTTCGCTTACGCGCTTCCTGACGGAAAAATGGTTGCAGCGTACGATCAATTTTATGTGTGCGGCTTGCATCAGGGCTGCAATGATATGTCTTTGATCGAGGTGGAAGTGCAGCCTGGTGTTGTAACAGCGAACGTTGACCCCGGTGACTGGTATGGAGATCTGTCTCAATGGCCTCCCATGCCGAATGATCCTGGTATTCCCGGTCTGGATGCGGGAACAATAAATGTTGGCAGTATTGCCGGGAAGTTAAGCTATCCCTCCAGTTTTATTCCATCCATGGTGGTGGTTGCTCATAAAGTCGGTGGTCCTGATTATTATTATGTGATTACCAACGAAAACACCAGCACCTATCAAATTGACAACCTCCCAGCCGGTAATTATTATATTGTGGCTTATGTTGACGGAGGTGGATACGCCGGCGGATATTCACATATGGTCCCGTGTGGGCTTACGGCGGAATGCACCGATCACACGCTTATTCCTGTCGCTGTGACTGGTGGCCAGGTAACCGGTGGCATAGACCCCGGTGACTGGTACGCCCCGCCAAACGCCTTTCCCGCCTACCCGCTTCCTTAATTTCCTGAAGCCTGATTCGGTTTCAATAAAAATTCCGCCCCGACGATTTGCCGGGGCGGTCTGCTATTGAAAATCACTGCATTTCAAGTCCTCTTTCAAATTGGGGATGGTCTCATCTCGTTCAGCGGACTCAGGTGCACTCGCCTCCAGTCTATCCAGCGCACTACACAGACTTGGCTCGAGCCCCGCCGTGATTCTGTTCGAGAATTTTGCCAACGATTTCACCTGTTCCCAATCTCCTGTATGTCCCAATCCTTCAATGAATGGGATGTATTCAAAGC
>JACZJB010000168.1 GCA_014860805.1 Anaerolineales bacterium | reverse complement strand
ATGCCGCCCTTGTTGGGGCCGCGGGCATCATTGTGCTGAACGCGGAAGCCCTGAAAAACCTTAAGTGAGCCGTCATCCAAGCGAACGGGGATGCGGAAGGAATACTCGCGCATCGGCCAGCGAAGCACTTCCGCTACACCCGAGTCGAGTTTCAATTGCTTGGCAACAGCATCGAACTGTTTCTGCGCCATTTCAAAAGCATTGATCTGTCCTGACATGTTGTTCTCCTAAGTAGGTTATAGAGAAAAATATAAGCGGGCACACCCCATACGGGGTTGCCCGCTTTTAGCACGAAGTATGTAAACACACTGGTTCATACGATTAATCCAATAAATCACAAATACCCTCGTACTTTACACGATAAAGAATTTACAGTCAATATGACAAAAATCCACTAATTTTTGGTAAAAAATGACAGTTTTTGAATACTTTTAATAACCCTGCTTTATAGTGAAAAGATACGCTAATCAAATTTTGGATGGCGTTTCTCAAAGAAAGCCGCCACTCCCTCTTTATGTTCTTCTGATTTACCCGCTTTATCCTGAAGGATGCCCTCGTAGTCAAGCACTTCCTCCAAATTGGGAAGGACCGCCTTGTTGAACGCTTTCTTCCCTGCTGCAAACGCCTCACGCGGACCTGCGGCAAGTTCCCCGGCAATTTGCATCACC
Source organism: Anaerolineales bacterium (assembly GCA_014860805.1). GTDB lineage: Bacteria > Chloroflexota > Anaerolineae > Anaerolineales > Villigracilaceae > Villigracilis. Next base: position 18,012 of record JACZJB010000168.1, on the reverse strand, counting down.
AGCCGCTGATAGTTAAATCCACCCACCCGATTGACCATGCCCCATTCGTAACCAAGCTGTGCAGAGATCTTTTTGTTGGAATAAAAATATTCCTGCGCTCGTCCGAGTCCGATGTACTTCGGAAGAAAAATGGAAATGCCGGAATCAGGCGCGAGCGCGATGCCGCTGAAACCGACCACAAAATACGCCGTGGACTTTGCGATGCGCAGATCGCACGCCAGCACAATGCCAAAAGCCGCGCCAGCGCACGGTCCATTCACCGCGGCGATGACAGGCTTGCCCATGTTGCGGATCTGCAAGATCAACGGGTTGTAGGTTTTCTCCAAATGCTCACGGTAGGAAATTTCGCCCCCGCCTTTTTTCATTTCGCCAATATCCTGTCCCGCGCTAAAGACATTCCCCGCTCCTGTGATCACCACGCACCTCACTTGCGGATCGTTTTCTGCATCTGCGAGGCCGTTCTGCAATTCGGTGGTCATCTCAAAGTTGAAGGCGTTGGCGCGTTCGGGGCGATTAAGCGTCAGGATAACAGAGCCAGCCTGAAATGTGGAAAGAAGCGTTGTCATAAAGGATGAGTCTCTTTCTTTTGGATGAATAGGTTTTATTAATGATACCGTATCCAACCCTGAATTTGTTCCTTAAAACAAAAATGACAGCCACGAAAGGTGACTGTCATTTTCCTGATATTTATTCGTCGGGAAAATCATCCATCTGGTCGTCGTCTCCGGCGTCCATTTCGTATTCCACGCCATCACCATCAAGGTACACCCACAAAAGCAAAACATGACCTTCGGGAGTTTCCACATTGCGGGCGGCGAGAATGGGGGCGGTCTGTTCAAGTCCCATATCATTTCGGTAGTGCAGATGAATGGATGACTTTTGGTGCCAGGCGGTATAACATCGTTGCACAAGCGCGGGACCGTTAAAGGTTCGTAACCGCGTAAGCGCAGGGACGGAGAGTGTCGGGCTTTCGTTCAAGCCCATTGCCCAGCCATCGTTCACATGCTCAAAGACTGGGGGTGGTCCTTCAATAATTGTGATTTTATCGTCCATAAGGTTACCTGTAGGCGAGAATATACCACAGCAATGCAAGGGAATCGTTTCAGAATTTCATTAGAATTCCATAACAGTACGAATGGGCTATTTTTAGCGTTTTTTCAGCGTATTTCTTTATAATTACGCCATGTCCAAACTTACCCCCAAAATCATCCTCGAGGGCACACGCCTGACTTTCAAGACCGACATCGCTTTTGCTTTGAACGAACACCCGCGCATCGTGGGACCGCGCAAATATAAATATCATTCGCCGCTTGTTTCGGGTGAATGGTGCGCGTTCACCAACTTCCCCTGGGGGCGCGGATTGATCAACTTTGAGCCGCAGGAAGAGTCCCTAGCGATGGAGACCTACGCAACCTGGGTCAAACTGTTTGAACTGCAAAAATATTATTCATGGATCGTTGACCGTTTCCATCTTTCCACGCGCATGTATCAGTTGAACACCTATAACAAGGATTACGATTTCCGCTGGCTGGAAGAGAGATTGCTGCCGCTCAACTTCCGCCTTGTGCTGTTGACTCGTTCGTCAGAATCATTCGAAGCGGCGCGCGCAGAACGTCTCAAGGTTTCGGGCAATCCGTCCCAATACGATGACCTGAATCTTTTTGTGGAAGAGCAGAAACTCATCCGCAGGCTGGCAGGTGAATCGCTTCTTCCCAGGCTGGAAATTGATATTTCAGACAACAACATTGATTCGGCTGTTGAAAAAATCGCAGACTGGATGGAGTCCACGGGCGGGTTGTACATGGAGTAAATATTGCAATTGTTTTTTCTTGCACTCGCTTGAGTGCATAGGTATACTTGCGCGCATGACCACTCCAGAAAAGATCGGGCGTTACGAAATAAAAAATGAACTTGGGCGAGGAGGCATGGCAACCGTTTATCGCGGGTACGATCCGCGCTTTGAACGTGAAGTTGCCATCAAATTCCTGCCGCCGGAGCTCATCCACTCGGATCCTCAATTCCGGGTGCGCTTCGAGCGGGAAGCCAAGATCATTGCGCAGTTGGAACATCCGTCCATTGTGCCGGTCTATGATGTGGGCGAGGAAAACGGTCAACCTTATTTTGTCATGCGGTATATGAGCGGGGGATCGCTTTCCGAAAGAATCAAAGCGGGGTTATTCAGCATTGAAGATGCCGTCAAGATACTCGAGCAAATTGCCCCCGGCATGGATGAAGCTCATTCCAAAGGCATCGTTCATCGAGACCTGAAACCGGGGAATATTCTTTTCACCAATAGGAACATCGCCCTGATTTCTGATTTTGGCATCGCCAAATTCACACAAGGCGAAGCGGGCAGCATGACCGGCAGTGCCATCATCGGCACACCTGCCTACATGGCTCCCGAACAGGCTGGCGGAGAGGCTGTGGATGGACGCGCTGACATTTATGCGCTGGGCGTCATCCTTTACGAAATGGTGACCGGCAAACAACCTTACAAGGCGGATACCCCGCTGGCAGTTGCCATCAAGCACATGACGGAACCCGTTCCCCGTATTTTGGAAGCAAACCCAAACCTGCCTGTCTGGATGGAAAAAGTCATTTCCACGGCGATGGCGAAGAACAAGGATGACCGCTTCTCCACTGCCGTTGAAATGGTTGAAACGATCAAGGCTTTTATGCGCGGTGAAGTCATGCCCGCCACTCTCAAAGCTCAAAAACCAACCCAGAAGATATCTGCGTCCAACAAAACGATCGTTGAACATTCCACGCCTGAAAAAACATATGTTGCAACCAAGAAAAAGAGCCGTAGTCCGCTGTTTGCGATCATAGGGCTGTTTGTTTTGATCCTGCTGGGAAGTGGTGTCTTTTTATTGGGCAGGAACCTGCTTCCTTTAATAATAAGTGAGGCGCCCACAATCGCCCCTACACGAAGTGAAGCAACGTCCGCGCCCATTATCATCGAGACACCTGCAACTCCATCCATCTCTGAGACCGCAACCGAAGTATCCATTGCCACAACGGAGACGCCATTCACACCGGCCCTGCCCATCCTTGGCGGCGCGGACAAGATTGCCTTCATCCGCAACAATGAACTCTGGATGATGAACGTGGATGCAAGCGACGCAAAGCAACTGACCACCGATGGCGTTGCCAAATTCAATTTGCAATGGCTGCCTGACGGCAAGACCATCCTTTACATGAGCGGCAAAACCGTCAAGACCGTGGATATCGAATCTCTGCGCGAAGAAATTATTTTCAACGACATTTCCGCCGAATACTTTGAATCCTTCAGTGTTTCTCCTGATGGAACACAGGCAGCACTGGTTATCAACCGCGAATTATTTGTGGTGCCCTTTGACCTCGAAAAACTAAAATCAGCCGGCAGGAAGAGCGCCCTGCTTGATATGAAAGGATGTCTTTTCTTTAATGAACTGGCTGTCAAAGGCGCAAAATGGTCCGACGATGGAACGCGCCTGGCTGTCAAATATATTGCCAATTCAAATGGAAAGTTTGCAGACTCCATCCGCCTTATGGACATATCAAAATGCAGCGACCTGCCGCCCGACACGCTCGATGACTTCCCCAACGGACGCTTCAAATTCTCCGGTGACATTACCAACTTCGACTACGACGGCGATCTGCTTTTCTTCATCAACAGCAACCGCCGCAACGGCGGCTTTGGCGACCTTGTCTTTTACAATTCCTCCACACACAAATTCCTGGCTGTCGCCCCCTATGAAGGCAACTGCTGTTATCGAGACGCCACCTTCAGTCCCGATGGCACCTATGTCATCTTCGCATTTCAAGATATTCGGCTCGGCGGCGAAAGCCCCACCGATCTCTATTATCTTCCCGCTGACACGCTCAGCCAATCACGCAAGCTCGAACCTCTGCCGCTGCCAAAAGACTTCTTCTCCCGCCTGGATGCACCCATGCCCGCTTTGCGCCCCGCGCAACCCTAAAGCGACTTGAGAATTTCCTGCACCAACGCAGGCCCGCGATAAATTAAACCCGTATACACCTGCACCAGCGCCGCCCCCATATCGAGGCGGCGTTTTGCATCGCTGGGATTCATGATCCCGCCCGCGCTTACCACGGGGATTTCCCCATTCACCCGCTTGATTGTCCGATGAAGAACCGCTTCGCTCTTAGCGGTCAGCGGACTGCCGCTCAACCCGCCCGATTCTCCCTTTAGGTTTGACCTCAACCCCTCGCGCCCGAGAGTCGTATTCGTAACAATGACTCCGTCCATCCTTGCGGAGATGATCGCTTCAATGGCTTCGTCCAATTCCGATTCACTTAAGTCTGGCGCGAGTTTTACAAGAACGGGAATACGTTTCTTATGATTTGTTTGTTCGATCAAACGCTGCTGATGCAATTGGATGAGCAATTTTTCAAGAGCTTCGCGTCCCTGAAGACTACGGAGTCCCACCGTATTTGGCGAACTGACATTGACGGTCAAATAATCTGCCAGCCCTGCGAAATTTTGCAGCAGGGATAGATAATCAAACACGGCTTCTTCGTTCGGCGTATCCTTGTTCTTGCCAAGGTTCACGCCGAGGATCGTGTTCCAACTCCGCTTTACGGCTTTCCTTTTACGCGGAGAAAAGCCAACCACACGTTCGATCCAGTTGGAACGCAGGTTCGGGTTCAATTGCATTTGCACGAATTCCGAGCCTTTGCTTGGAAAACCCATACGGTTGATGACAGCCTCATCTTCCAGCAGACGGAAAACTCTCGGAGATGGATTCCCAGGCTGAGGCTTGGGTGTGACCGTTCCTATTTCCACGTGACCAAAGCCCAGGGAGGAGAGTCCCTTAATTGCCACGCCGTCTTTGTCATATCCCGCCGCAAGCCCGACTGGATTTTTAAAATCCAAACCAAATACATGCACAGGCTTGGACGGCGCTTTGAATTGCTGCGCAATCAAACAGCGCAATGGGGGGATGCTGCCAGACATCCTTAAAGCTTGTAGCGTGAGCGCATGGGCTTGTTCGGGGCTGAGACGAAAGAGATACGGGCGAAGCAGGTTGTACATTGGTTATTTTGTCTTTTTATGTTTCTTCAACATCTCGATTGTCTTTGCAATGCGCGCCTGCCGGGTTTCATCTCGTTTGGCTTCGTTGATCCACATCACATATTCGCGTTGATGACTGTACGCCAGCTCTTCGAAAAATACTTTTGCATCTTTTTCAACTTTGAACGCTTTCTTCAACTCCGCAGGGACGTCAATGACTCGCGGTGCTGTATCCAGTTCAACGGTGATCTTCACTTTATCGCCAAATGTCTTGCCGATCTGCTCGCGGATTCCTTTGAGGATGATCAGCAGATGGTTTTCCGTTCTCATTCGAACCAAAGGTCCACGGTAAGGAATGCCCTCGATCATGGCTTTGACCTTTGGCTTCTTCGAGCCAAACGCTGCTTCCACATCAAAGGGGACTTCCACGAACGCGCCTCCGCCGCCTGCGTTTTGGATGATGGCTGTAAAAGTGTGTTTATTTTTCATTTTTCCGTATTCCAAAAACTTCAGTTGTTTCTGTCAATTCCGCGTGTTCAAACATGCGCAGATAAAAATCTTGTCGTGATAATCCTGAATTATCGCGGAGTTCCATCAATTCTTTTCGCGATAATCCCTCTGGCATTTCAGGCATTTTAAATTCCTGTACAACAACAGCGCCACGCACTCCAGAAATGGAATCTTCAATTCGTCTTTTATGTCCGGCAGAAAGTGGGACTGGAATTTCATCGAAAGCAAACCATTCCACAGCAATCGTTTCGCCTTCCTGACATCTTATTTCCCCGCCTATCCACTTGGCTGTGAACAAAATAGCATGAACGGGGGACATATTGCTCAATCGGGAATACACTCCCACTAATCCTGTCAGCTCTACATCCAGACCAGTTTCCTCCTTTGTTTCACGAATCGCGGCTTGAGCGAGGCTTTCACCATCTTCAACCCCGCCACTCGGCAGTATCCAAGTCTCAAAATCATCACGCTGGGTCAGCAGGATTTTATCCTCGTGAATTACAGCAACGTTAACTGCAAGTCCAGCCATTTTTCCTCCTCATCTACTTGCTTTGCTTCAAAAACGCCCTTGTTGCTTCAATCTTATCTCTTTCCACCTTGCCGTTGTTTTCCCAATACTCCAACAGTTGGGAGATGGTCAACACAGCATGCATAGAATACCCTGCCTGTTCAAGAGACTCTTTCGCACCCGATTGACGATCCACAAGTACAACGACATCCTTCACAAGGAGACCTGCGCCTGTTAACTTTTCTATTGCTTCAAACTTGCTTCCGCCTGTGGTGGCGAGGTCATCAATGATGACGGCCGTTTCGCCTGAGCGATATTCCCCTTCGATATCGGCTTTCGTGCCATAGGACTTGGCTTCCTTGCGCGGATAGATCATCGGATAATCCCCAGCCAGGCTGATCGCAGTGGCAATGGGAATGGCAGCATATGGCAGGCCAGCGAGGCGGTCAAATTTCAATCCGCCCAGCAAAGGCAAATAAGCCTGTCCAACTTGTTCCAACAGTTTGGGATAGGTAATGATTCGCCGCAAGTCAATGTAAATGGGAGATTTAAGCCCGGACTTGAGAGTGAATTCACCGAATTTGATACAGCCTGCTTCCAAAAGACCATCGGCAAGGGCTGAGAGATGAGAGTCAAGTTGCATACGAGTTTTCCTTTTACTTTGTTTTTAAATATCGAGAAAGAATGCGTTTTGCCAGGTCTTCAACGGAGTCAACCTGCTCGATGTTGTAACGCTCGCAAACAATATCAACATTTCCTTTTCGCGGAAAACCTTCGGGGCAGCAGACAATCATTTTGCCGCTCTGACCAAACAAACCAAATTCGAGCAGGGATATGGGAGAATCTGATTCCGCGTCAAAATACATGGCGATCACGTCCGTCTTCTCGAGGCTGTCCAACTCCCAATTGACCTGTTCGCTGAATTTCGGATCGTCCCTGGTTTCCTTCCATGAGGAATCCCAATCATCACGCCTCGGGTCGATGAAAATAATATCCCTGTTTTTCAACTCATTCATCAAAGCGGCACGCCAGTCATTGCCTGCCACGCTGCCAGAGAGAAAAACCAGAAATCCGTCTTCAAGTTTGGCGGGAGCTTCAATTATTTTTGTCATGTCAGTTATTCTTCATCGCTCTCTTAACATCTAAAATTTGATCGCGCATCTCTGCTGCAGCGTTGGCGGGATTCTCAGCACGGGCAATGGCGCGCGAAACAGGCAGCAACAATCCCCTGCCATCTTTGCGGAGACCCGCCCTAAGAGTTGTCTCCAGTTCACCGCCTTGTGTTCCGATACCGGGAGAAAGGAACCATAATTTGGGAGCCGCGGCGCGGATTCGCTTCATCGCATCCACATGGGTTGCGCCAACGACCAGTCCGATATTATTTTTGGTATTCCATGTCTGTGCAAGTTTGGCAACGTGTTCGTAAAGCAAGTCGTTATTGGCAAGAGGGACATCCTGCAAATCACCTGAACCCGGGTTGGATGTTTTGCACAAAAGAAAAACTCCTTTTTCATGATCTTTGATGAATGGATCGATGGAGTCTTTGCCAAGATATGGATTCAAGGTAATGCAATCTGCGCCGAGCGTTTCAAAAGCGGATTGGGCGTATGCCTCGGCGGTAGACGCAATGTCACCGCGCTTCGCATCCAGGATAACAGGGATGCGCGACCCCATCCGCCTTGATTCTTCGCTGACGGCTTCGATGACCTGTTTGAGCGCAGTCCAGCCTTCTGCGCCGAAGACTTCAAAGAAGGCAGCGTTGGGTTTGAATGCGGCAGCGTAGGGAGCTGTTTGTCGAATCAGATTTAGGCAAAAGTCCAGGGCAGAGGCGGGGGTGGGTTCTTTTAGGTCAGGAATGTGCGGGTCAAGACCAATGCACAGAAGGGAGGAGGAGTCGTCAACCCGTCTTTCTAAAAAGCTGAAGAATGTTTCCATGGAGTTTCCTTATAAAACATAGGTCACGTTTGCAAACGTGACCTACTCGATAATTGCTTCCCACTTGCTTGTATTCTGCGGGATGGTTTGCGCGCCAAGCCCGCCGTTTTGATCCCAATAAAATGAATTCCAGATATTTGCGCCGTAACCGCGGCATTCGGCAAAAAGGAAGTCGGCGGGAAGAGTATCGGGCAATTGGCAGACGAGAGATTGATAGCTTTCATCCGGCATGGATGGGACAGAACCTTCGCGCGTGTTGGTGAGGTTGGGGGTGGGGATGCAGTCTTCATACCAGCCGCCGAATACATTTCCATCGGGCAGGCGGCAAATGGATTGATCTTCTGCCCGCGCAATGGTGTAGGTGTAGGCGTCGTAGATTTTCCCATTACTGGGATGAATCAAGCGGACGGTTTCGCCTCCATCGCTGAGCAGAAGGTTGGTCTGTAGACTGTAGAAGACGATGCGTTGGTTTGGCTTGAGAGTGACATCCGGCAGGGTGAAAGAGCCGCCGCTGACTTTGTCCAACTTCCAGCCTTTGAGATTGATATCAATGGAGGTGAGATTTTTGATCTCGATAAATTCATCGAAGACATCCACCTTGCCGTCCTGGTTCCAGTCAAAACCGGGGCGGGGGAGAATCTCATTGATGATGGGGCGCGGATCAATGACGAAGGGCAAAGGGGTCGGCGTTCTTGTATTAGTTGCCTCTCTGGAAGGTGTTGGGGTTGGCCCCACAGAATTGCTGCTCTTTGGCGTGCCTAAAATATTTCCGCCGTTCGCATTTTTTCCGTTCCGCTTTGTGCTGGTATTTGAATGCCAGGCGCTGTCGCTGTCGGCTGTGCCGAGGGTTCTTTCCATCGTAACATATGTGGTTGCGCTTCCCGCAGGCCAACTGCCGCCGTTTCCATTGGCAGTATCAACGATTTTGTTTGAGGCATCATACAAGGTAAGCGCTTCACCGCTATTGGAGAGACCATTTCCCGTATAGATTTGATCCGCCGCGATATCGGAGACTGTATTGTTATCATCCCTCTCAAGGAGGTAATATCCACCAGCAGGAATAACCCCGTTTAATATGATGTTGGGTGTGCCATCTGCGGATTTGAGATACCAATCGGTAATGTCAATGGGTACGCTGCCCGGATTGTACAACTCGATCCATTCATCATCTGCAAGGCCGGAGGCAGTCCCTGCCCAGGCAATTTCGTTGATGACAACGGATCTTAATCCGGACGGCGTGGGTGTAATGGTGGGGGTCAGGGTTAGAGTAGGAGTGGAAGTAACTGTATTTGTTGGCGTAGAAGTGTTGGTAGGGGATGGGGTAATGGAAGGCGTGAGCGTGGGCGTGATGTTGAACATTGCGTTTAAATTGCGAGGCGTTCCATTAATTATGTTTCCTCCCGCATCCAAAGCAGCTCCTATCCCTTGAAAAGTGGTCCACGACAAAGTTCCGTCTGCGACAGGCCCAATACGTTCCATGCTATTTGCGGGTAGTGCATTTCCCGCAGGCCATGCTCCTCCATCAGAATTGGCAGTATCAACAATTGATGCATCTGCTTTTGTTAATGTAAGAATCTCACCCGTATCAGAAAGTTGTCCAAAAAAAATAAGATTTGCCGGAATTCCCTGAACAACATTATCATGTGCGCGCTCAAGAAGAAAATATTCTCCAGACGGAATAATACAATCAGGAATACATGTTGAGGAATTAAAAACAATATCAGGATTGCCATCATTGGAAACTAAACGCCAACCTGTAATATCGACATCACTGACACCTGGATTGTACAACTCAATCCACTCATCATTTGGAGAAGCAGCTGTTCCCATCCATGCAACTTCGTTAATGAGTATTTCAATAGCAGGAGGACAAAATTCTAAAATCGTTGCATTATCGATTGCAAGTGTTCCACCAGCGCCCGATGCTCCATATCCAAATATTCTAAATTTTGAGTTAGGGTTATTATCCAACCCTGTTATTGGGGTTAAATCAATTGATAGTGAATGAAATACAGCATCATTTGTTATAAGTACTGTGCTAAAGTAGGTATAGTTTGTTCCATCGGTTGAATAGTGTATCTCGAGTGTCGTTGGACCAGTACCTGTAGAACGATAATCGAAATTAAATAGAATGCTATCTCTTCCGGATGTGTCAACTTGGAAATCAACATACGCGGTAGGATCAAAAACAGCAGTATTCCAACTAGAAAAGGACACTGCACCACCCATGTAAAATGTATATGGTGGTGGTGCGGTAGGGTTTAAACCGGCGCCGCTCGAAAAAATTCCACTTCCTATTGATGGATTTACTGTATTTGTAAACGTCCATTGAGTAATAATCCCGCCTGGGCAGCCAGCCATCGGCTTCGCCTCCACCTTCTCCACACGCGGAGCGAAAACCCCTGCACACAAAGCGATCAGCAAGGTCAGCACGAGGAAGAAGCGCGGGAGTCTATTCCAGTTTTGCATGGCGTATGAAAAAGTGTAGAGTCTGTTCGTACACAGGACCAGTTCTCGGCTGGGTGCGCGGCGAACAATTCACTACGAAGATTATACCCGTCACGTTTACAAAATGTGAACATGGCAGGGAAAAAACCACCCTGACTTCACTTGTCTAAAAAAGAAGGAGACAGCCGCCACGAAAGCAACTGTCTCCTTCTTTATGGATTCGGATTACGCGGCTCGATCACAAGCTTGATGGCGGTTCGCACCTTATCCTCAATTTCAACATCCACGAATTCAGGGACGCATACCACATCGATCCCATCATTCTTGAGGTAACTGGTGGCGAGTACAAGCGCTTTCACTGCCTGATTGACCGCGCCTGCCCCAATCGCTTGCACTTCGGCATGCTTGTGTTCGCGAATCACTCCTGCGATAGCCCCGGCGACTGCAGAGGTACGGGAGTTGGCTGAAACTTTGATCATATCCATGGCAACCTCCCAAGGTTGGCTAAGAGGGGACACGTTCTTGTATGTGGATTGTACAGGAATCCCTTAAGAGATTCAAGCAGTATATAAATATGATAATGATTTAGTAATATTAGTAGGGGGTGTGGATAGTGTGGATAAGATCGATTCGCCCCCATATACAGGCGAGTCTTAACGCTTCGTACCAGACCTGCCGTTGATTGCCCTTTATGAGCATTCGTTCCACTGTGGAGAGATTCTGGATAACTTACCCACAAAAGGCAGGCTCTTTTTTCACTTTTTGCGAGTCTTCCATATTTTGGTTTTTGTAAAAATCACCCCCCAGATATGGGGGTAGTGATTTTAAAGCTGTCAGACCAATTTTCCGAAAAGTAGGCATATTGTCCACAGGGGGAGACAGTTTTCCACAGTTTATGGGGACTTATCCACAGATTTTGGGAATAGAGGAAAGTATTGTCTAAACAAATACCCCCAAATATGGCCCTTTGGATGGGATATTTCGGATAGCAATATGCTAATTCCTTTTCCATAGCTTGATATCTTGGGCTAAACCTTGTTTTTGGCAAATTATCTAGCGGATATTCTTCCCAGCCCCCGGTCCTGCCAGAATCTTTCCATCTTCGAAAGCAGGCTGTCCGCGCAAGACCACTTTGCGGATTTTTCCCTTGACCTTCCAGCCTTCAAAGGGAGTCCAATTACAGCGCGTGAATTGCTCCGAGGCTTTGACTTCATAGCTGGCGTCCTCATCCACTTCCACCCAGGTTTCAGGTTGTTCAGGCAGGTTGAATATTTTGCGCGGATTGACGTACATCTTTTCAATAAGATCATCCAGGGTCAAACGTCCAAGATCCACTGCTGTTAAAAGCAAAGGCAATGCGGTTTCGAGCCCGGGGAAACCGGGCGGGGGATTTTCTCCATCTTTTTCTTCGATGGTGTGCGGAGCGTGGTCTGTGGCGAAACAGTCGATGACATCCAGGTTTTCCCACAGGCTATCCACATCCTCTTTGGCGGCGAGGCGCGGACGGACTTCGCCGCGCCCGGGGTGTCCGCTTGAGATGGCGGGGATATCATCCTTTGATAAAAACAGATGATGCGGGCAGACTTCGCAAGTCACTTTGATGCCCTTTTCTTTGGCGGCTTTAATGAGCAGGATTTCTTCTTTCAACGAAATATGCGCGATATGAATGGGACGGTTATAGATGGAGGCGAATAAAATCGCGGCAGCCATCGTTCGGCTTTCGGAATGCATCACCATGGGTGCAGACTGTGGAAATTTTTCGAAGTGCGGCATCCAAAGAGACATGTCATCGAGGCGGAGTTCCCCAAATGTGGAATCAAGGTACATCTTTAGCCCGGCAACTTTCCCTGCGAGAGATGCGGCGATTTCTACATTTTCCGGTCCTGCGCCGATGTATTGTCCATAATCACAACGCGCTTTTTGTTTTGCAGCGTCCAATGCAAGTTCGAGTGTTGTTGAATCGAAGATCGGCGGTTTGGTATTGGGCATTGCCAGCACCATCGTAAAACCGCCGGCCAGTGCGGCGGATGTGCCCGAATCGAAATCTTCTTTGTGGGTTGCGCCGGGTTCACGCAGGTGAACGTGGGGATCGATTAAGCCGGGAAGTTTGATCATGTGTCAGAGTCCAGTATCAAGTGTCGGTGAGAAAGAGGCATTTACAAAAAGGGATTGGGAATGAATATAATTCCCAATCCCAAGTATACAGTCTTTGGGTCAGTCGCCGCGTACTGCAGGGGCTTTGAAGGTCAGGAAGATCGAGTTGATGAAGATGCCAAGAATGGCGGCGAAGACGATGGCGGGAATGCCGTTGGGGAACAGATACGGCACAGGGAATGGAAATACGCCGTTGGGAAGGGCGAGGTTGCCGCCGATTCCGCAGATCAGGATGACCGCGCCGACAGCCAGCTGCTTCGGGTCAAACAGGTTGACCTTTTCCGACTGGATGAGCGCCACACCCTGCATCCCGATCACGCCGAACAAATAGATACTTAATCCGCCGACGACAGCCGCGGGCATGGTGTTGACCAATGCCACGAGTTTGCCGAAGAAGCCAAGTATCATGGCCATGATTCCCGCAGTGATGAGCACGGCAGTGGAATAATTTCGCGTGATGGCCATGAGCGAATTATTTTCGCCATAGTTTGTGCCAGCGGAGCCGCCGAGCAAGCCGACAACAACATCATCTGCGCCGTCTGCAACAAGGTTGAGTCCGATCAGTTCCTTGATGTTGTAAGGTTTGCGGCCCATCTCTGCCGCGAGTTCATCAATGTAGAGGCTCATCTGATAAAGGTGAGCGGTGGATTCAGGAACAGTAGCGATGAAAATGAGCGCAATGCTGAGCGCCATGCCCCAGGCATTCGGGTCTGTGAAAGCTGGGAAGGTGAACTTTGGCAATTCAAACCAGCCCGCGGTGGCTACATTTTCGAAGTGCACCAATCCAAAAGGGATGGCGATAAGATAACCGAAGATTGCGCCGAGTAAAATCGGCAGCATTCCGATCAATCCCTTGCCTTGCAAATACACGGAAAACAAGATGGTCGCAAGTAGTGTAATGAAAGCAACTATCCATGTTGCGGTGGATAATTCAGGAGCCGCCCAGTTGCCGGCATTCCCCAAAGCTGCATTCGCCAGAGCAATACCGATCACCATTGCCATCGAGCCGGTGACGATGGGCGGCAGAACGCGGTCCAGAGCTGCCTTCCCGATGCGCATGATGAGCAAACCGATGAGGATCTCGAACACCGCAGTCAGAATGATTCCCACCTGCACAATGCGCACACCTTCCGGACAGTACACTTGTAACGGGTCATTGAAGCAGTCTGGATCAAAGCGGCTCATCACAGTGATGATCACTGCAATATATGAAAACGACGAGCCATAATACATGGGGATCTTGCGCTTTGAAACCAGCAATGCAATGATCGTTCCAAGCCCTGATGCGAGCAGAGTGATTCCCACATCGAACTTGGTCAGGATGGCAACCAATACGGTGGCAGGGAACATCGTCAGGAATTGCTGGAAGCCCAGGCTCAACATTGCACCGACAGGCGGGGTGTCGTCGGGCAAATATCCCATCACCGCAGGACGCGGCGCCTCCGACTTAACCTCAGCCTGTTTCTTCCCTTTGGGCAATACTGCCGCTGCGGGTTTGCTCTTCCCCTTCGGGGACGATGTCGCCTTTGGTTTTGCCTTGCTTTCTTTTGTAGCCATAACCATTCTCCTCTTCTTTGGTTGGGGTGAGATATAAAAAAAGAGAGCCGCAAAAGCGACTCTCCATTTCACAAAGCCCAAAAACAATCCGTCCCGAAAAAATGTTGATGCAGATGCTGCCTGTGGGAAGGATGTATATACATTGCGCAAAATTTTACGCCGATTTGAACTGATGTCAAGGTGCAAAATATTCAGCCTGAGACTTGACACAAGGAACTTGACGCCTGATACTTGGGCATCCCATTTATGTGAGGTCATCATGTCCAAGGAACAAGCGCGTTATCGTTGGGTTGTGGTCATCATCTTTTTCTTCTTCATGCTGCTGCATCAGACCGACAAATTGATGATCGGTTCGCTGCAAGTGCAAATCAGTGAAGACTTTAAGATAGACAATACACAATGGGGTCTGGTCAACTCCGGCGCGTTGATCGTGGCAACCGTTCTGTACCCAATTTGGGGATATTTATACGACCGCTTCTCGCGCACAAAATTGCTTTCCCTTGCATCTCTGATTTGGGGATCCACCACCTGGTTGAACGCCATCGTTAAATCCTTTGGTGGATTTTTGGTCACACGCGCCTCCACCGGCATCGACGACTCGTCCTACCCCGGTTTATATACCTTGATCGCTGATTATTTCGGTCCCAACCTGCGTGGAAAAATTTACGGCATTTTGCAGCTTGCTCAACCCATAGGTTATCTCGTCGGCATGATCCTCGCCTTGATGGTCGCTCCAGCTATCGGCGGGTGGCGAAGCGTGTTCTATATCACCGGCTCGCTGGGACTGGTCATTGCCTTGCTGATTTATTTCTTTGTCAAGGAAATGCCGCGCGGCAAAGCCGAGCCCGAATTCGAGAATATGGCTGAAATGCAGACCTTCAAGTTTTCGTGGGCTGAAGCAAAAGAGATTTTCAAGAAGAAGACCATGTGGTTTGTGTTTTTGCAGGGTTTTGCGGGTGTTTTCCCGTGGAATGTGATTACCTTCTTCTTCTTTGCCTATCTTGAGAAGGAACGCGGCTACGATGCGAACGGAATCCTCTTCACGATGGCTCCTGTCATCCTGATCCTCGCCAGCGGATATTTCATCGGCGGCGCGCTTGGCGATTACGCGTTCAAATTCAGCAACAAAGGCCGCATCATTGTTTCGAGTATTGGTGTGTTAATGGGCGCGATCTTTATGTATCTTGCCATCACCACGCCGCTTGAAGCAAAGACGCAGTTTCTCATTTTTATGTGCCTCACTGCCGTCTTTATGCCGCTTTCTTCTGCGAACGTCATTGCCACCGTTTATGATGTGACCGTCCCGGAAGTCCGCTCCACGGCACAGGCTTCGGAATATTTCATCGAAAACGCAGGTGCAGCCTTTGCGCCCATCATCACTGGCGTCATCGCAGATGCGTACGACCTGAAGACTGCCATCCTTTTGATCTGCACGGTTGCATGGATTCTATGTTTCTTCTTTTACCTTGGCGCGATCTTCACCATTGATAAAGACGCGCACGACCTTCGCAAGCAAATGGCGGAACGGGCAAAATCCATGTAGTCAACTGTAGAGTGCGACGGCTCCCCGTCGCACTTTTTTGTTGTAGAAATTTGTAATAACGAAATGAGTTCTTTTGGCAGTTCAGTTATCCAATGAAACTGGCTACAATAAACCATGGAGGACACCATGACCATCATTGTTGCTGACACCACCTGCGGACTTCCGCGCGATCTGCTTGCCCGGCGCGGCATCCCATTGATTCCGCAAGTCGTTATGTTTGGGGAAGAAGCATTCCATGACGACAAAGAACTCAATACATCCGCCTTTTTGCAAAGACTGCGAGCCTCGAAGGAATTGCCAAAAACTGCCGCGCCTGAGCCGCCCTTGTACTTCCCCATTTTTGAAGAGGCAAAAAAGACGGGTGAGAGCGTGATTGTAGTTGCCCCCACTGGAAAAGCCAGCGGAACGGTCCGCTCGGCACAGACGGCTGCGCTGGAATTTCCCGGCGTGGATATCCGCGTGGTGGATACGTTGACCATCTCGTGCAATCTCGGTTCACTCGTGCTGATAGCGGATGGCATGGCGAAAGCCGGCAAATCCGCTGACGAGATCGTGGATAAACTCAACTATCTAATCCCACGTGGAAAACTTTACTTTCTTGTGGATACCCTTGAATACCTTGCCAAAGGCGGACGGATTGGCGGTGCAAAGAGACTGGTCGCCGAACTTCTGGAGATCAAGCCTATTTTGCAAGTGAAGGATGGACAGGTTGAAGCCTTTGAACAGCAACGGACGAAGAGGCGCGCGCTGGCTCGTCTTGTGGAAGTTGTGGCGGAACAATTCAAAGGCGGAGAAGACGGCCATTTGTGCGTGCTTCAAGTTGAGGCGGAGAAAGAGGCGGAAGCCCTCGCTGCGGAATTGAAAGCAAAGGTTAATGTTCCAGACATCCCCATTTATGAGTTGCCGCCCGCCATTGTAGTCCATGCAGGACCAAAGGCAATGGGTGCCGGCTTTTTTGTGTAGTCGCAGATGGCCTTCCAAACTGGATGGTATAATTTTTAAGCTTATGGCAAAATTCACCACGAATGTGGTTGTTTAATTGAAGGAGAACGTGTATGTCTGGTCATTCCAAGTGGTCTACCATCAAACGAAAGAAAGGCGTGGCAGACGCCAAACGCGGCGCCGTGTTTACCCGCCTTGCAAGAGAGATTTCCATTGCGGCCCGTGAAGGCGGCGACCCCGATACAAATTTCCGTTTGCGGCTTGCCGTGGATAAAGCCCGCGCCGAGAACATGCCCAAGGACAATATCGAACGCGCCATCAAAAAAGGCACAGGCGAAGATAAGGACAGCGCCGTTTTTGAAGAGATCACCTTTGAAGGTTACGGTCCGCACGGCTCTGCTCTCATGGTGACCTGTGTAACTGATAATCGCAACCGCACCGTGCCAGACATGCGCCATGCCTTCACCAAATATGGCGGCAACATGGCTGAGCAGGGCGCAGTTGCCTGGCAGTTTGATCGCAAATCCTATTTTGCTTTTCCCGCCAGCCAGTTATCCTTCGATAAAGCGTTCGAACTGGGCATTGTTGTAGGAGCAGATGATGTGGTGGAAGGCGATGGCACGATCGAAATTTACGGTCCCGTGGAAGCCTTCAAAACCATTGCCGACGCTCTTCATCAAGTCCACGTTCATCCCGACGAAGCAGGCTTGCGCATGATCGCCAAGCAGGAAATGGAACTCGATGTGGAATCGACCTTGAAGTTCATGAAGATGGTCGAAGCCATCGAAGAGCTTGATGACGTCCAGGATGTGTTCCACAACGTTAAAGTTTCAGACGAAGCACTCGCCGCCCTCGAAGCCGCGTAACAATTATTGTAGGGGCGAGATTACCTCGCCCCTGCTTTTTATTTAAATGACCCTCGCTCTCGGGATTGACCCCGGCACTGCCACCACCGGATATGGACTCGTGCGCCTCATGCCTGATGGGGAACTGGTTGCTGTTTCCTTTGGCATCATCTCCACTCCAAAAGAAGCGTCTGCTCCTGCTCGGCTTGAGATGTTATTCGATGATCTCAACAAACTGTTGAAGAAATACAAGCCCAATACCGCCGCGGTTGAAAAATTATTCTTCTCCAGAAACGTCACAACTGCCATTGCAGTGGGACAGGCCCGCGGGGTGATCATGCTCTGCCTGCAAAAGGCAGGCATCGAACCCCTCGAATACACTCCCAACGAAGTGAAACAGGCTGTGGCTGGTTACGGCTCTGCGGATAAACGCCAGGTGCAGGAAATGGTGCGCGCCTTGTTGCAGTTGGATAAAATCCCCAAGCCCGATGATGCCGCCGATGCACTGGCAATTGCGATCACACATTTGAACACAAAGCGATATGAGTGAAAC
>JACZJB010000167.1 GCA_014860805.1 Anaerolineales bacterium | reverse complement strand
CCTTTTATCCTTTGAGCGACGGCCCTTCCACTCGGAACCGTCGGATCACTAACCCCTGCTTTCGCATCTGCTCGACCTGTATGTCTCGCAGTTAAGCATCCTTATACGTTTACGCTCACCACCTGATTACCAACCAGGTTGAGGATACCTTTGGGAGCCTCCGTTACAATTTAGGAGGCGACCGCCCCAGTCAAACTACCCGCCTAACAGTGTTCCCGACCCTGATTCAAGGGCCCGGGTTAGAGTTCAAATAAGCCAAGGGTGGTATTTCACATTGTGACTCCACGACGGCTAGCGCCGCCGCTTCAAAGTCTCCCACCTATTCTACACATAGATTACCCGAATCCAGTGCTAGGGTGCAGTAAAGGTGCACGGGGTCTTTCCGTCCATATGCGGGTAACCGGCGTCTTCACCGGTACCACAAGTTCACCGAGCCCGTGGCCGAGACAGTAACCAAATCGTTACACCATTCGTGCAGGTCGGAACTTACCCGACAAGGAATTTCGCTACCTTAGGACCGTTATAGTTACGGCCGCCGTTTACTGGGGCTTCGGTTCAAAGCTTCTTCCGGCTTACGCCAGAATGACCTCTCCCCTTAACCTTCCAGCACCGGGCAGGTGTCAGTCCATATACAGCGCCTTCACGGCTTAGCATAGACATGTGTTTTTGTTAAACAGTCGCTTGGCTCGTTTCTCTGCGGCTCCGATAAATCGGAGCACCCCTTATCCCGAAGTTACGGGGTCAATTTGCCGAGTTCCTTAGCCACGGCTCACTCGAGCACCTTAGGATTCTCTCCCCATCTACCTGTGTCGGTTTACGGTACGGTCACCTTAGTATACACCTAAGCTTTTCTTGGCAGTATGATTAGGGAAAGTTTGTAGGCTTGCGCCATCCCGTTCGGGTTTTGTTACGGTTGCCCGCAACTACGCCCTTAGACCGCCTAATCCAGCAGGCGGCTCTCCTTTCACTTCTGCGTCACTTAAGTTTAAATTTCGGTGGTACAGGAATGTTGACCTGTTTCCCATCACCTACGCCTTTCGGCCTCGGCTTAGGGACCGACTGACCCTGAGACGATTAACGTTGCTCAGGAACCCTTAGATTTTCGGTGTCCAGATTTCCCATCTGGATTATCGTTACTTATACCAACATCTTCTTTTCTGTCCGCTCCAACACACATCACTGTGCGCCTTCAGCCCGAAGGCTGCTCATAACTGAGCTCGCAGACAGAATGCTCCTCTACCATCCCGACACAAGTGTCGGAATCCACTGCTTCGGCGCTATGTTTAAGTCCCGAGTATTATCGGCGCTAGATCGCTTGACTAGTGAGCTATTACGCACTCTTTAAATGAGTGGCTGCTTCTAAGCCAACATCCTAGTTGTCTGAGCAATCTAACATCCTTAGTCTGTTAACATAGACTTGGGGGCCTTAGCAGGTGGTCTGGGTTCTTTCCCTTTTGGCAATGAAGCTTATCCCCCACTGCCTGACTCCCGGAAAACATATTGACGGAATTCGGAGTTTGTCTGGGTTTGGTACCGTTGTGACAGCCCTACCCCAATCAGTGCTCTACCTCCGTAATACTATTATCCGAGGCTAGCCCTAAAGCTATTTCGAGGAGAACGAGCTATCTCCAAGTTTGGTTAGTCTTTCGCTCCTAGCCTCAGCTCATCCAAGCGGTTTTCAACCCACACTGGTTCGGACCTCCACAAGGTGTTACCCTTGCTTCATCCTGGCCAAGGCTAGATCACACTGGTTTCGCGTCTGCCGCATCATACTGGACCCCCTTACGGGGGCACGCCCATTTCGGACTTGCTTTCGCTGCGGATGCATCCCTAAAGGATTTATCCTTGCATGACACGAGCAACTCGTTGGTTCATTAAGCAAAAGGCACGCAGTCATCCTCCAAGACCGGCAAGCCGGTCTCAGCAGACTCCTACCGTTTGTAAGCATACGGTTTCAGGTACTATTTCACCCTCCTGTAAGGAGTGCTTTTCACCTTTCCCTCACGGTACTTGTTCACTATCGGTCACAGATGAGTATTTAGCCTTACGAGATGGTTCTCGCAGATTCCCACAGAATTCCACTTACTCCGTGGTACTTGGGATACTTTCGGGAGCCAACACTGTTTTCGTTTACGCGGCTTTCACGCTCTATGGCCGGCCGTTCCAGGCCGTTCAACTAACAGATTGGTTTGTAACTCCCGGGCGTACTCGAAATCCGCCCTGAAAGTCCCGCAACACCTATGGTGCAACGATTCGAGTCTTTAACACACCAAAAGGTTTAGGCTGTTTCCTTTTCGCTCGTCGCTACTTGGGAAATGCTGTCCCGATAAATCGGGACAATTATTTTCTTTTCCTCCGGGTACTTAGATATTTCAGTTCCCCGGGTTAGCTCTTATGCACCTATGAATTCAGTGCATAGTGTACAGACATTACTCTGCACGGGTTGCCCCATTCGGATACCCCCGGGTCTAAGGTTGCTTCCACCTATCCGGGGCATTTCGCCGGTAACCGCGTCCTTCATCGCCTTCCTGTGCCAAGGCATCCGCCGTATGCTCTTAGTAACTTTTACCAAAAATCTTTATCGATACAGATAGATTACGTGCATCGATAAACTTGTTATCTTACGGAAAAATACTTACTTATTAAAAGAACTTATGTTATCTACTTCCGCCGAAGCGGAACTATTGTGGAGCTAAGCGGGATCGAACCGCTAACCTCCGCCTTGCAAGGGCGGCGCTCTCCCAGTTGAGCTATAGCCCCTAGCTCTGCTGGTACGGGCTCAAAATTTTTCTTACCCGCTTTCACCCAGCCTTGAAAAGACGTGGGCCTAAGTGGAGTTGAACCACTGACCTCACGCTTATCAGGCGTGCGCTCTAACCAACTGAGCTATAG
>JACZJB010000166.1 GCA_014860805.1 Anaerolineales bacterium | reverse complement strand
TAGTTATATCGATCAATAGTAGCTTATTTTACTTGAGAAAAACATCCAGCTTGTCGCCATCATCAAAGTGCCGGCGGAATCGTTTCACAAAATCAGCGGCGGTATAGGAATGGTTTTGAGTGCCGCGTTGTTCGAGGCAATACACAGCAGAAAGCGAGCCAATCTCGCCGCACAATTTCCAATCAAAACCGTGAGCATACCCTGCAAGGAATCCGCCGCGGAAGGCATCCCCTACGCCGGTTGGATCTACCACTTCATCCTCAGGCACGGTGGGAATGTGGACCGAAGCGCCATCGGAATAGAGATCAGCGCCGTCTTTCCCGCGCGTGATGACCAGAACCTTCACATGTTCTAAAATCTGATCCAAACTCCAGCCCGTCTTCTTTGAGATCAAACCGAATTCGTAATCATTGCAAAACAGGAAGTACGCGCCTTCCATGTCTCGGGCCAATTCCTGACCTTCGAGGCGCAATACCTGCTGGCTGGGGTCATACAAATATTTAATGCCCAACTCGCGGCACTCCGCGGGGAACTTCATCATCGCATCCGGCGCGCTTGGTGAAACAATGACAAGGTCTGGTTTATTCTCCAGTTCCTTGATGGATTGGGTTGCGGAATGCGCCATGGCTCCCGGGTAAAAGGAGGCAATTTGAGCAGAATCATGATCGGTCGTGGCAAAGAACGAGGCGGTGAAAACGCCAGGGACGACCTGCATCAACGATGTATCCACGCCTTTGGAATCCAACCAGGCGCGGTAATCGCCAAAATCCTCGCCGACAGTTGCCATCACACGCGGCTTTTGACCGAGCAGCGCCATAGTGTAGGCAATGTTCGGGGCAATGCCGCCCCGCTGTTTAGACATCGAGTCTACGAGGAATGAAAGGCTGATGGAAGCCAAACGTTCGGGAAGAATCTGTTCCTTGAATTGACCGGGGAAGGTCATCAGGTAATCGTATGCAACGGAACCAGTGAGTAAAATATCCATATTGAATCCTTGTCGCAGTAAATGGCGCACTCGTACGAGTGCGCCATAGTTAATCAAGCGGACAAAAGTTTATCACGTGGTTTTGTGAATGTAAAGTTTTTGAACCATCAATTTCCTAAGGATTATTATTAACCAGCTTCCTCAAACTTGCTTCAAACGGCGGGTACGCCACTCCGTTTTCAGTCACAATTCCTGTTACCAGACGGTTCGGCGTCACATCAAATGCAATGTTGCGCGCCTTTGCATTCTTCGGCGCAACCCGCTGACCTTCGAACTCCAGGCCAAGCACTTCCTGTGGATTACGTTCTTCAATCGGAATCAAATCTCCATGCGCAAGAGACAGATCAATGGTTGAAGTCGGCACAACGGGATAAAACGGGACACCATTATCGAAAGCCGCCAATGCAAGCATATACGTGCCGATCTTATTTGCCACATCCCCATTCGCGGCCGTGCGGTCTGAGCCAACAAAACACTTCTGCACTTTGCCAGCTTTCAGAAAATATCCCGCTGTGTTATCGCTGATAATTTCATAGGGAATGCCATACTGTTCCAACTCCCAAGCCGTGAGGCGCGCGCCCTGCAAACGCGGGCGGGTTTCATCCACAAACACGTGGATCTTCTTGCCTTGCTCATGCGCGGTGCGGATGACTCCCAGCGCGGTGCCCCAATCCACCGTGGCAAGCGCACCCGTATTGCAGTGATGGATGATCGTATCGCCGTCGTTGATGAGTGCCGCGCCATGTTCTGCCATACGCTTGTTGATCTCGACATCTTCGTCTGCAAGTTTTTGCGCTTCATCCAGAACCAGTTGACGGATTTCATCCGCGCTTCGCTGCGCGCTGACAGATGATGCAACCGCCATGACTCGGTCCACCGCCCAGGCAAGATTCACTGCGGTGGGACGGGCCGCTTTCAAAGTGGCGGATGCTGTTTGCAGGTCAGCAAGCAGGCTTGAGCTTGAGAAAGAGGCGGATTCATATCCAGCGAGGGCAAGGCCAAATGCGGCAGCCGCCCCAATGGCTGGCGCGCCGCGAACGACCATATCCGTAATCGCATTCGCAACTTCCTTATGTCCGCGATACGCAAGGACTTCAAAACGTCCCGGCAGAATACGCTGGTCAATCATTTTCAGTTCATTGTTTTCCCAAAATACTGTTCGCATGGTTATCCTTTAAAGTAAGCTTCGCGTAGGGCGACGAGTTTGGTTTGCGCTTCGGCTGGAACTCGTTTCACCTCGCCAAGCATTTTCGCGCGCCAGTACACTTCAGCGACGTGTTCAATACGCTCCAAATGGATAAGCGCTTCATCAAGATGCCTGCCATAAGTAAGGCTGCCATGTTGACGAAGCAGCATGGCATTATGAGTCTTCAAAAAAGGACGGATGACGATAGCGTCTTCATGGGAGGCGGGTGTGGCATATTCCGTGATTGGCACTCCGCTCAACGTGAGCAGCACTTCGGGCAACACATCCACGGGAAATTCCAGATCAGCAACGGTAAGCGTAGTTGCAAAAATGGGATGGGCATGCACCACCGCGCGGACATCGTCACGCGCTTTGTACACTTCAAGGTGCATCGGCGTTTCGGAAGATGGTTTGCGGTCTGGGCGCGAGGAAATGACATTGCCATCCAGATCGACAATAAGCAAGTCATCCAAACTCATTCGTCCTTTGGAGAGTCCAGAAGGTGTGATGAGGATCTGGTCATTCTCCATTCGCACGGAAATGTTTCCGTCGTTGGAGGTCATCAGGTGGCGTTCATAAGCAATGCGCCCGCACTCAATGATTGCCTGACGCAGTTCAGTTTCGTTATTTGTGGCGGAAAAATTTAACATAAATTCCTGTTCAATTTTAAATTCAACAGGAGCAGCCTATTATGACTTTTAAGCGTCAAGCAGACTGCCCCTGTGATAATTAGGCAACTACTGTTTTATCTCGGTCCAAATCTGGTCATAAAGTGAAAGCGCGCTGCCAACATCCATCACATCATGTCCCTGAGCAAAAATATCAGCCGGGGTATTGGTAATGGAAGAGGAAATGTACGCCTCATAAACATCGCTGTGATTTTCCTTCGCAAAATCCAGAGCAGCCTTGTTCGGGTTTGTGTAGGGATAGTCCACCAGCGTAAGCCAGAAAACATCTCCCTGCAATAGATAATTGAACCAGGCATAGGCAATATCCGAATGTGGAGCGCTTACAGGGATGCTAAACCCATCATAAAAAATGATCGAGCCTTCCTTCGGAAAGACATACTCAAGCGCGGGGTTTTCCTGTTTCGCCAAAAACGCCTCGCCGTTCCACACAATGCCCAAATCCACATCCCCGGCAACCAGAGGAGTCTTTGGGCTGTCGCTGTCAAACACGCGAATGTTCGGCATCAACTCCAGCAGCTTTTGCTTTGCTTCTTCAAGCTGGGCTTCATCGGTTGTATTGATATCGTACCCAAGCGTGAGCAAAGCAGCGCCGATGACTACACGACTATCATCAACCGACACAATACGCCCTTCATATTCCGTGCTCCACAAATCTGCCCAGGAGGTCGGCGGAGTATCCACGGTCTCGCTGTTATACACGATGGCTTGCGTACCCATTTGGAAAGGCACAACATAATTCACAGAATCACCGTAGGCTTTCAACAAACCTGCATCCAAATTCTTGCTGTTTGGCAGTTTGCTTTGATCGAGCTTTTGCAAAATCCCATCGCGGATCAACACAGCGATCATGTAATCACTGGGATGAATCACATCATAGGGATTCACATCTCCACCCAAAGACATCTTTGTGTACAACTCTTCGTTGGACGAAAAATAATCAACATTTACATCCACGCCATAGACAAGACCAAAGCAATCGATAATGTCGGCGGGCACATACTCTGTCCATGTAAAAATATTGATCTCGGTGCTTTCAAATTCCATGCGCGGGCTCGGCTCCGGGCAAACAAACCCGCTGGAAGTCACGGATTCTCCAGAGGGCCCACTGCCTGCGGCGGAACAGCCCACAAGACCAAGCAACAAAAAAGCAACAAAAACCAACCGTCCCAAACGATGAATTTCGCGCTGTATTTTCATTATTTCATTTATTCCTCTTTTTATTTTGATAACGTACAAAAACGATTATATATCACACACAACT
>JACZJB010000165.1 GCA_014860805.1 Anaerolineales bacterium | reverse complement strand
TCTTGATATTCGGCTGCACCACGAGGATCGGCGACGGATCCTGGTGGATGTGGTAGCCGATGATGTTGTTGATGATCTCCGTGGAGCCGACCTGCGCGGACTTCATGAAAACGACGGTCGATATTTCCGGATCGCAGGCGGCGTCCATGACGCCGCGCAGATATTCAACCCGCGACGTGCTCCACTTGCCCGGCTCCGCGCTTGCCTCTGCCGACAAAACGCGGTACTCGTCCGCCCACTGGCTGATCGTCAGGTCCGGAGGGGGTCGCAGCACCGTTGCCGCCGACCGGAGAACCCTCTCCATCACTCCGAATGATTCCGGAGAAGTCAAAGCTGGAGAGTTCGTGGAGGGCCTCCCTTATCAGTTCGCGCAGGATCTTTTCGCGTGCGGCATCGCCCGAACAACCTTTTAGTCGCGGCACCGCTTTCCGCGGGATGGCGTCGATGCGAGCGCCGAACGCGGAAAACGCACGCTCGATGGATTTCTGCACAAGCGGGGTCGGGATCAACTCGTTACGGGACTTGGCGTTCTCCATCGCCATCTTGTCCGCCTGCTCGCGGGTCAGCCGGGCCCGCTCGGAGGCAATATCGGAAGACTGCTCTCCATCGCGGCCGATGGAACGGTCGCGGAGATAACGGATATACCCTCGGACCGAAGGTACAAGTTCGTATCTCCCCTTCTCCGCCCGTTGGATAACCCCCTCGTCCACAAGTTGCCGGATGCGCCTTGGGGTCAGGTCGAGAAGCTTTGAGATGACCGCGACTGGATAGGTTTGCGCCGCCATTTACGCCCTTCGTCGGACGATCACCGAGGTCCACCCTCCGAGATTGGGGCCGGGACCGGTAACCGTCCATCCTTGTGCGAGGTACTGGTCGAGGTCCAGGAGGAGGACGTACTTAAACAGCCACGCAGTCGCCACGGGGGACGCGCTCCGCTTTCTTCCCGGTAAAGTTCTCCCACCGGGTGACGATCACGTCGCAGTAAGGGGGGTCGAGCTCCATGAGAAACGCCTTTCTCCCCGTCTGCTCCGCACCGATGAGCGTCGACCCGCTTCCACCGAAGAGGTCCAGGACGTTTTCACCGGGGCGCGAGGAGTACTGCATCGCCCGAACCGCCAACTCCACCGGCTTCTCCGTCAGATGCACCATGCTCTGCGGGTTGACCTTCTTCACTGACCAGACGTCGGTCGCATTCGTCGGCCCCAGCCAATGATGTGCTGCCCCTTCCCGCCAGCCGTAGAAACACCACTCGTGGTTCCCCATGAAGTCCTTTCTCGTCAATACCGGGTGCTCCTTCACCCAGATGATCGCCTGCGCGAAGTAGAGCTTGTTCACCTTCAAGACGGGCGGATAGTTCCCGCAGTTGGCGTACCCGCCCCAGATGTAGAATCCTCGACCGGGCTCGAGCACCCGGGAGATGTTCGTGAACCACGCCTGGAGCAGTTTCTCGAACGCATCGTCGGAGACGAAGTCGTTCATCAGCTGTCGGTCCTTGGGCCGCATCTTCTTGGTGGTGGGCTTATCCTTCCCCGGGTGGAGGGCGAGATCCAGGCTCTGGTGATGTGTCTTCGTAAACGAGCTGTTCCCGGCTGCGATCGCGTTGTTGCTCCGAGGCTCGACCTTGACGTTGTACGGCGGGTCGGTGTTGACCAGGTGAATCGTCGCCCCGCCCAGCAGGTAATCGACGTCTTCCACGCTCCCGCTGTCCCCGCACAAAAGCCGGTGGTCGCCTAAGACCCACAGGTCCCCGGCCTGCGTGATTGCATCGTCGGGAGGCTCCGGCACCTCGTCGGGGTCGGTTAGCCCTGCGGTTCCGACGATCCCCGCCGCCAGCTTCTCGGCAAGCTCGTCCTCATCGAACCCGGTCAGATCCATGTCGAAGTCGGCATCTTGAAGCTCGGTCAGTTCGATCGCCAGGAGGGAGTCGTCCCACTCGGAATCCTCGTGGGAGCGGTTGTCCATGATCCGGTACGCCTTGATCTGCTCGCGGGAGAGTCCTTCCGCCACGTGGACCGGGACCTTCTCCATCCCGAGCT
Organism: Anaerolineales bacterium; assembly: GCA_014860805.1. GTDB lineage: Bacteria > Chloroflexota > Anaerolineae > Anaerolineales > Villigracilaceae > Villigracilis. The sequence goes on along the minus strand of JACZJB010000165.1, from coordinate 4,622 downwards.
GGAGCGCTGCCAGGTACCTGGTATGCCCGACCACGATGACCATTTCCCCATCGACGACAATCGGCTGCCGCCAGCCGAATTCCCGGATCGAGGCGGCCACATTAGCGATAGCTGTCTGATTTTTCCGGGGGTTACGGGCATACGGGACCACCCGTTTGATGTCCATAAGCACGACTTTCATGGGGCCTCCAACGGAAGGGAAATCAATATTTTTAGAGAGTCTGTAACCAAGGGCCGGGGTCGCGGGGAACCCGCGGTAAAAAGGTCCCGGAAGTACCTATGAACTTACAGGTTTTCGGCTATCGCCTGCTGGATCATGCCTGCCATGACCGGGCCACTCACCTTGTTGATCGTCTCTGTCGCGGTATCAACCAAGTGGATGCGCTGTGGCTCAGGCGTCTGCTTGCGCAGGATGAACAGCGGGACGAGGTTCGACAGCCTTCCTTTACCCTGCCGCTGATAGATGATCTCGTTGCCAAACTTCGATTTGAGTTTGATCGTGTTCTGGAGGTATCTCGGACTCTTCGTGACGGCCAGTCTCGATCCGCGCTGCCAGATCCTTGGCATCGCCAACGCCGATGCCTTGCGTGGTGTGAGGAGCGTCTTCGTTTCCTGCTCGATCAACCAGGGCGCGGTCGTCGATACCACGGCAGTCAGGTCGCTCTTGGTCGCCGCCTTGCGATTGATGCCGTGCTTGGTTCCCTTCGTAAGCCAACTGCCACGGACAGTCAGCATTGAGCGTGCGTTTCCAATCATCGCCTCCTGGGCCTGATCCGCAATATCCGTCAGCGCTCGTGCGACATAGTTCGGGATGCGATTGACTCCGAGATCCCGCAGATTGCGTACCAACTCGTCGATCCCCTTGACCTGGATCTGAATGTCCACATTCGCTCCAAAGAAAAAGGCCGGATCTCCTTGGCAGGAAACCGGGCCTTTGTCGGAGATCATCTCCTGGCAGTTCAATCAGTGTAATTCTAAATTACACCTTGCACGGGGGGATCAGGAATGGGCCAATGTGGTCCAAAGCAAAAACACATTTAGCGGTCGGTTTGGCGGAACGATTATACTACTACTTCTGGATGCCTATAAATTTGTCGAAAAATACATCCTATTTATGCTTCTATCGATCTGAGATACGCACTAAGCGAATCGGGGATTTGTCCCTTCCTAAGGTTATGCCAAGTAACTCCCAAATGACGGCTAAGACCTTCAGGATCAAGATGATAAAATCTTCCTAGAAGGCTCAATACATTATCGTTAAGAAGCCGTTTAAGGACCGCTCTACCAATATCATTTCTAAGAACGCGCTCAGCTTCAATCTTTTGCCTGTATCTTGCCATTGATCCTCTGCTGTGCGATCGGAACTCAAGAAGTATCCTCTTTAGACGGAAGTACTTCTCTTTCATAAGCGGATCAAGCGAAGGTATGGTGATAGTTTCCACGTATCTAATAATCGGATACGAGAGTCCACCAGTGTCCTCTAAAGCTAACTCAAATGTCGTTCCCCCAGTCGATATTGACTCGACGCTACTTTCAGCTCGTTTTGCCGTGATTATTACTTCGTTAATGCCTTCACGTATGTGTGTTGGTTTTATTACAAGCTGTTTTGCGTTTAGTTGAACCACTGAACAGTTGACTTCAACCGGCGCAGTTATCTCTACCTCGTCACCAATGATAGCGACTTTGCATGGAACACTAATAAACGTCCCGGCGATGCGTGGCCCTATTTTCAGGCAAGTAGCCGCTTCAATGTCCGTTGTGAAACTAAATGTCTTGGTATTTTCGCCTGTTTCACCAAGAATAATCTCGATATAGATTTCGACTTCAAGAGCGCCATTATTGCCATTTATTTCTTCATTTCCCTCTGGACCAACAACGCGCAGTTCCACAAATGAGTGAGCCGACCTAAATTCCATCGCAGATAACAGAACCGCATTGAGATGAGATACTTTTATTTTACAATCAACTGAAACTGATTCTAGCATATACACAAGATAATAACTGTGTTTATGAGTCGCAATATAATCAGCAATGATGTTGTCGTATGAGTCGGTTTTTGCGGAAATCAATTTCGCAATAGCAAGAGCTTCAAATACAGCATTTCTAAATTCATGGCCTGCAATAAAAGGATGTTCAGGAAGCCACGTGACTAATTGCTCCTCGTATTTATCATTTAGTATATTTTCGGAAATCACTGGTATCGTTAGCGGACGTCCCAGGCAATAGGCGACTAGTCGTGCGCACTGTTCTTCGTCCATATAGGCAGTAGACAGGGTCGTTCGTGCTATCTCATCAGGCACACCAGCAATGAGTGGTTGAACTATGTTAGGAATAACCTTTAGTGATCGCTCACGATCTAGGATATACTCCGAAATATGTTGTAGTAACGATATTTCAACATTTTTTCCTCCACTATCATTAATACCTTCTAATAGTTTATGATAATTTCGTTCATTTGTAAGCAGCGTAACAATTGCGTCTAACACAGGTGGATAACCAATAAATCCCAAAAAATCCTTGGAGCCATTTTTATGGCTAGCAGTGAAAGCCTTTCCAAGTCTGTTGATTATTAAATCTCGAACCGCAATATAATGTGCCTTATGCGGCGAAGATAGGCCATTTGTGAATGCATCAATGTATTTTACAGCGCTTTCAATCGCAAACGGAGCTATAGATATCAGCGCTGTTGGAATCCCTTGACTTGAAATATAGACCCAACAATCATCTACTATATTTGTTCTACCGAGCATTAGGAACGTAGTTGTTGTCGAAGTTTTACAGAGTTTCACTATGTCATCCAGAAATGCTTCAAAGGCCTTTCCGGTGGTCTTGGAGCGTGCCTCGTCAAGCCCATCAATGATTAGCCCGTAGCTTCCACAAGACAGTCCTTCGAACACTCCACTGATCTCTTTGATGTTAAAAGCGCCCGTTAGCAGCCCTGTAAGCGTGTTATCGCCAACGGGTTTATGCTTGCTCAGATCAAGAATTGGCAATTTAGTTTCCCTCGAAAGCTGTTGTGCAAGAGCAGTTTTCCCAGTTGCTCCTACTGCCGAGACAAGAATCACGGTAGGCTTCTCTGTCTCGAACTCAATTTTTTCGAAGCTAGGGTCTACGTATGGTTTTATTGAGGGCTCAGCTACCGAGAAAGAAGGCAATGGCGTGCGAAGGGTAAAGGGCGTCTTTCCAGAATTAAAAACAGATTTCAAGTTATAGTAGTTCATGTTTTGATCCTTTCAAAAAGTGGAGACGCTTACGGTATTAAAAATAAATTAAATCTCAGATCCCCTAAGTCCCTAACGAAAAGCGGGCTATCACCGATTCATGCAATGAATAAATTTCAAGGTCGCACAGCTGATTTGCAGTGACCTTCTATTGCCCGCAGGGTAGATCCGCATTACGTACTGATGCACCAGACGCACCGGGCAGTATAGCGGAGTATAAGTTTTTGCTCAAATCATCCCACCGCTGGGCATAACGGCAATTGTTTATGCGGGGGTGGCGATCCCACAGGTGGGCATTTCTTGATCGTCCGATCCTCCACCCACGCAGCAAGCGCTGCGGCGATACATTGATCGTTCCTCCGCCTGTGGGCAGGGAAATTCGAATAAGGTCCGCGACACTGTAAGTTTGATTGGCACCCTCCGCCCCTGACCTCGCGTCCGCTCCAAATGAAAAGCCCCGGGGGGTGCCCCAGGGCCTCTTGCTTCAGATAACTTTTTTGTTTACAAAAACGATATCCTCTTCTCGGGGACATCGCAAGACGGGTTGTACGCACAGAATCAATCTGTAGCATCTTGGTGCATTGGATGCTTCCGTGTCGCAGATTCCAACCTCATCTAGTAGAATTCTAGCAACAGCGGAATTATCGATCGACCGAATTTCCGGGGATATCCTGATGGGTTGACTAGTTGAACTTCCTCACCCTGTTTCACCCGGATACTCTAAGAAGACCGCGAGAGGAGGCGGGATCGTGGGTATGGAACCTCCGAAGAAAAGACAAGATGGGAGAGTAGTCGTAACAGGGGGCGCCACTGCATCGGCCTCGATTGGAGGCGCCAATGCAAAGGGGACACAGGTTGTTTATTTTCCCCCCGCCCCAGGATACAAGAAGAACCTGACAACAAAAGACTATGAACGGCTAACCGAAGATTTTCGGGAAGATTTCAATGCTATATGGAAACGAACACTCGATCCGTGGAGACCTACGCCTGACTTCATAAAAACATCTTTAAATTGTTCAGACCATGATCCTGGGGGCCTCGTTGAAGATCCAGAAACCGTATATATAAACTTCAAGGTAAAAAAGGACATCGATGTAGATAAGGCGCTGAGATATTTGGCTTATTGCGGTATCCCACAATGGCTCATAGACGAATATTACAACGCTGTTGATGACGCATTGACGAAAAACAAGAAGCGAAGAGGCGGGAAATTAACAGCGAACCGAGTAAATGCGTTTATTGGAAAACTTTACGAAAGGTTTTTTGAGAAATACAAGGGGGATGCCCTTCGAACATTGTTGAGGAAAAGTTTCATCGAAGAACCGTCACAAGAGGCCGCTGTTTATGTATTTTCAAAACTGATCGACACGGTGGCAGGCAAAGGGATAAGCCGCGATACCG
>JACZJB010000016.1 GCA_014860805.1 Anaerolineales bacterium | reverse complement strand
TATTAAGCGTGTCCTTTTCTTCTTTATTGGCATCGACCAACAGTTCGGCAAGAGACATGGCCGCATGTGCCCGTTCCGTATCCTTTGCGATCCGTTCGATCAACGCCTCGAACTTTGACTTGGTCTCTGGGTCGTGCGCATCCATATAGTCAAACAAAGGCTGCGCATTCCATTCGATGGTTTGTTCATCAAAGCTGTGGACAGTTTTCAACCCGGACCTTTTCGCAACGCGAAAACCGATCTGGTAAATTTCATTTGGCGGCAGGCTGAAACCATCTTTCAGATATCGGTCATACTGTTCCTGTATCACCTGCCTGTTTGCAGGGTCAAACTCAAGCATCACCACGCTGGGCATAAATCGGCTGATCTGCTCGGAAAGCCGCTCAAGATATTGCTGATTCTCAGGCGTCATCACATTGATCTGATCCGTTTTGACAAGGTCTTGCCCGGGGTTCCCAAAATGGAACACCCCCATCAACATTACTTTCGCCTTCTTCTCAGAGTTCGTTTTCAAAGGGACCTCGATGCGAAAATTAAATCTATGCCTGGATGGAACCGTTCACAGTTCGTACCAGTTCAAGACGCGCAAGGCGCGCAATGTATTCCAGCGGCTTGGCAGTCCTTCACCCTCATCCATCTCAATGGGCATCTGACCAGCATAACGCGTATCAAGCAGCCAGCGGCCATGATCATCTCGTTTGGAAGCGACCAGGCTGACCGCCTCGGCTGCGCGTTCGTCAGGGACAACCACGGCGCGGCGCAGGTAGTCAAGTCCTCGCAGGATGTCATAGTGCCACCAGGCGGGGAAGGCGAAGCGCGCCCAGAGCGTATCCCCTTTGCGGTCTCGCTCGATCACCTCTCCCGTGGAGCGTCGGCGGAAGAGACGGCGCTCAAGGAGATATTCCTGCCCGCGAAGCCTGGCGCTGGTCACAGCGGAGTTGGCTCCGAATGCCAGTTCGTGTTCGAGCAGGGCCTCCAGCACACAGATCGTGGTGTTGAATGAGGAGCGCGTCGAGCCGTTCTCAGCTTCGCAGTTCCAGCCTCCGTCAGGCAGCTGTTCGTTGAGCAGACGGTCAATAATTCGCTGCGTGTCCTGTCCAAAGTAAGCGGCACTGGCCCCCACCTGCCCGTTGATGCAAGGCTCGACCTCGCCCGCGAAGAAAGGGTTGCCATCGAATTCCATTCCACGCCACACGCCTTCCCAATCCCAACCTTTCCACCTGACACCGTCACGCACCAGGTTCACCACGCGGCGCGCCTCACTGCTTGCAGGGTCAAGACCCAGTTCTCGCAGTAATGAAAGTACATGCATCGTGGAGTCCCAGCCCTGATTGAAAGCCGTGCCAGCCCATGACCCGTCTGCGCCTTGAAGGGCAAGCAGTTGCGCGCCCCAGCCTTGCGTGGCGACTTTTGCGCGCTCCGCCGCAACTTCGTCTGCAGGCGCGTTGATCAGGTCCCGCATCACCTGCCAGCGGATCGAAGGATCAGAATCAAGCAGCCAGTGGATGACTGATCTCTCGGGCATTGGGGCTTGCGGTTTGGGCGCGTTGATTGACATCTGCTGCTCTCCTACTTCTATCAACCGGCCCCTGGTTGAGTTGTATGCCGCGGTCACACTGCCAGTCATCATCAACCTTTTCACACTGAATCTGGGCTTGTTTTTCCTTCCATTCCCCTTCCGCCCACACTTCCACTTTAATACGCACCGTCGCCGCCCTGCCGTCATTATCAAGGGTTTCAAAGTTCTCGTTTCGATATGGAATTCGAATCTTCACCGCCCACTCTGAAAAACTGATCTTTGCCGCCGCCTCGGGGCCGTCCATAGTGGAACACCGAACAACGGACAGGGCCAACAACAAAGCCGCCGCGACCATCCTCCAAGTTCGTTTCATTTTTTGCCTCTTCAATGCAAGTCAATGTCATCTTGTCTTATATAGGAGAAGGTGGTGATCCTTCCCTGTGATTCCAAAGCAAAACACCCTGCCAAACGCTTAGTATTGTGCCAAACAGTAGGACAAGCCCTTCGATGTCTGGGAACCGATACACAAACAAGGCGGGGACTCCTGCCAGGAAATAGAGACCCGTTAAGGGGCGGGGAAAGAAGCGTTCAGTCCAACTGGCTGAACCCAGCAACACAAATGCCCATCCCAGAAAATGAAACCCGAGTGCACTCATGCCTGCCACAAGCGTCCCCCAAACGATGAGTACCGTTGTGGAATTTTCCAAATTCAGATCAGGATGCGCCAAATGGTAGTGACGATTGGAAGCGCGGATGAACGCGACTGCCGCCATGCCCAAGGCGGAGAGGACAGCCGCCACCAGTGCCAGGTCCATGCGGCGGGGAGCGTTTTCCCTGAAGCGTTCACGAAGCGCAAAGAACACAGTGATCACACTGGCGGAGAGGATCGGCCCGTAGAGAAAATCAGCCAGGTCATAAGCAAATACTCCAAGAGCATCCCGCAAGTTCCCAGTCAGGTAGATCAACGGCGCAACAATGAAAGACACCGCAATCAAGAAAGATGCGAGCCCGCTCCATTTATTGATCGTCATAGTCTGTTCCTCCTGGGTTCGGAGAACCGCCAGCGCGGCTCTCCGTGAAGTTCCCTTGCGGTACACACAACGTGATATTGTGCATTATAAACAGAATTGCCTTACGTCGGCGGCCTGAAAATTTTGTAAGCCCTCCTAACAAAAATGTTTTTGCATTCCGCAAAAGATTGTGTAAAATATCACCGACGCAGCGGGATACCGGTACTCTCCTGAACAACATACCAAGGAGACTATATCATGCCAGTTAAATTCAATATCGTTGAAAGAGGCAACCCGAGCAATCGAGAGGCCCCCAAGAAGTTCTATCCCTCCATACAGGCCAGCGGACGTGTGACCACGCGTGAGATGGCTGAGATGGCAGCCCAGCGCTCGACCCTGAGCACGATGGATATGATGGCCGCCATCGAAAGTTTCATGGCGATCATTCCCGAACAGTTGTCGAAGGGCAACATCGTGGAATTGGGCGACTTCGGCTCGTTCTGGCTGCGCACCAGCGCAGACGGCGCGGAAAGCGTTGAAGAAGTGCGCTCCGCACAGATCACCAGCATCATGCCGCGCTTCATCCCAGGCAAGGTGTTCAAGCACATTCTAGACGGGATCGATTTTGTGAAAGGGGTCGTGACCAGCACTCCGACAGAAGATTGATCCGTTCCACCCACAAAGAGACGCCCCAAAAGTTGGGGCGTCTCTCTTTTTTTATAACTGACCTTACGCAGTACGGGTATGTCCTTGCGAGGACGTTCTTGTTCTTAGTCCGAAGCAATCTGTGCCTCTTGTTCTGGAGATTGCATACCCTTGCGGGTACGATGTCGCCGCTAAAAATCAAGAGCGCGGCTCGCAATGACATCTGCTTTTCATAAAAGCGAATAAGGCAAGTCTATCAATAAGGAATTTGACCCTGTTAGTCTTTGCGCCAATATTTCAGGTCGTTGAATTGCTGTTTGATCTGTTCAAGGTAGGTGAGCAGTTCGGCCTTTTCCCTGCCGCGGTTGACGTACTCGATAATATTCAACAGGGTGAAGTGAAAGAATTCATTGACGTTTTCCTCCCTTTGATAGGCTCCCTGTATTTCCTGCTCTGCCTGTAGCTGCTCGATAAACTGGCGCTTGATCTGGTTATCCGCCCGTTTTATCAGCAGGAAGAGAGCCGCATACAAAAGGGACAGGATCAGGGTCACTCCGATGAGGATGTTCCTTTGGGAGATGGAAATATTTTCCAGCAAAAGCGTCACATCGTCATACACTTCCAGCACGCCTTCCACGCCAGCGCCGCCGCGTTGAATGGGGACATAGCTCGAGATGACGTCACGGTCTTCGATCTCGCCTTCAAAGGCGCTGAAGGTATCGCGGTGAGTCAGTTCGCTGGCAATTTCGCCATCGCGCGCAGACAGAAAGCCCGCGTTTCCGCTTTTATCCTCCCCGATCTGGCTTTCTTCGGTGGAAAAGACCGTCTTCCCATCCAATGTGTATATCTTGACCTTGATGACCGAAAGCCCCTGCATTTGTTCAAAGACCATCTCGCGAAGACGGGCTGTCTCAGGGTGGGCACGGATGGCGTCCGCGGTCAGGTCGGATGCCGAAATAAGGAAAGGCGCAAACTCGGGCCAGATGACGTTTGAAAAGGTCTGGGTGAGCGCCGCGTTCTTGGATTCACCAAGTTCCGTCAGCTCGCGGACGGCGGTTTGGCGGTAGAAGGTGACCAATGAAACTCCAACCAATAGAAAGGCGGCCAGACTCGTGATGGTAAAGTAACGCAGCAATGGAAACGGTTTCTTTTCCTGCGCGGCTTGTCTTTCTTCTGGTTTCGGGCTGGTATTCACTGCATGCTCCTGCTTTCTAAAGCGACTCTTCGATCTTCCAACGATAAACTGTCAAACCCTTTCGAATGACGGGAATTATAAACGGCAACTTTGAAAAACGTACACTTGAAGCCCTATCATAATCAGCCCTAAAAATAAGGGACATACCGAATGCGTTACAGATTCGATCAAGCCGTCCCTGCCCCATAACCAGACCCTAAAGGTCTGCTTTGCTAGCAGTCAGGCTGGCGGACGGGACGAGAGCGCCCGTTCAATTGCCACTTCCACGGATGAGACCTTTAGGGTCTATCCGTAGGGGCGACCCTTCAAGGTTTGTCAGGCACTTATTCCCGCTGGACGGGTCGCCCCTATTGACTACACGAAAACAAACCTCCCCCAACTGAAAACACATTTAGAAGTGTTCGGGAACACATCTAGAAGTCTTTTAAACACATTTAGAAGTGTTTGCGAACACATTTAGAAGTCTTTTAAACACATCTAGAAGTGTTTTAAGCGAAGACCTGACAGGTTTCCAAAGTACGACTTTCGACCTGAATCCTGTTCCGAACAGTAGTTAGGTTCGACCCAGATTACGGTGAAACCTGTCAGGTCTGCACAAGGACGGAGCAGACAATATAGTAAAATCAACCAAAAGAAACTGGCGATAGAGTAAAAAATGAACCCAACGATTGCAGTTGATTTCACACGTATCGGCTTGATTTGCGATTTTCTGGCATTTTTTCTGGCTGCACCAGAACTATTGGGGGAAAATGGAATGCGCAAGGTGCAAAAATATCTACGGGTCATAATGATATCGCTATCTTTTATCCTGTTCTTTATTTCCCTATTGGGCGCCATCTCACTGCTATTTCTCTGGATCCTGATCCCCGTGCTTATGATCATTTCCACAGCAGCGTCCCTTGCATTTCCAACGATCAACACCAGTCTATCCACGGACAACATCATTACTATTTTTCTACTCTTTGGTCTCATTGGAGCACTCTTATCGTGGATGCCCTCAAAACTGATGAAAACCGTGGAAGGGTTAAGCAATGACGGACGGTTTCGGCGTCAACTCCTCAATATTGGCGTTCTTTTGTTTATAGTGGGATCATTAGCGCAGATCATTGGAACTTTTTGATCAATCCAGACGATTGACTTCCTCTTCCTGTTTGGGAGCCTGGCTAAATATTCGGCCGCCGTACTCTCGCAGAAAATTGATGCTATTCCCCAATGTCCAAATTACCAATAAAAAATATACGGAAATAACCACAAAGATGGTTTCAAAGATACTTCTTGGCATCCTGTAAACCAAATTAACCATATCAGAGATACTTTGGGCATCGCCCCCTCCCGCACCTGAAAAAGCTGCGATGGCATTAATGGTTATCAAAACCAGATTTAACGGAATAACAAGCTGACCCATCATAAGAGTCAGGGTCATACACAGCGATACAACAATTCCTCCCTGCAATACCAGACCAAGCTCGGCGAATGGATATTCCACGGCGGCTACTTTCCAATGCCGCTTTACCCAAAAGGTATCTCGAAACGTCAGGATGCCGATCAGAATTGATATGGAAGTGGTCGCAAAAAAGAACGGATTACTATCAAGGGACGGGAAAGATATTAAGAACAGTAACAAGGGGAATATCAAAGCCGCAATGGATGAAAGCACCCAGGAGAGACGTTGAATTTCAAATTGCTTCTGATATGTATGCAAGTCGCTCCATAGTTTTAATTGCCAGAACAAGACCCAAATATAGGGAGTCGCGTTCATTATCGTCATCGCAGCAGAAACGGGGTATTGAGAACTATTCTTAACTTCACCATCCCTTCCAGGACAGTATCTGCAAAAGTGCTATAGACCGCATACGTAATAATATAATTCACCATGCCAATGAATATCATGAACGGATCTATAAACGAAAATACTTTTGACCATTGAGATTGAGTATCAAGCAGGGGTTCCGCCGCCCAGCCGCCAACCGCGCCAATGACCGAACCCGATAGGATGGACAGCCAAAAGCCCGCCACTCCCCACCATACAGTCTCAGAAACCCCATAAAAAACAAGCCATGATAAAGACAGATCGTCTTCCACTTCCACAAAGCCATACTGAAAAATTTCCTTATTCCCTATTATTCCAGTGGCAGGCGAGATGATCAGCCCATATGCAATGAACATGGCAATCGCGCCCGCCGCGGCCCCGCCCAAAAATGTTTTTGATTCATCGAAGCCGCTCCATCTCCCGCCAAGCACCCCGATACCGATCAATGCCAACAAGGAAAGCGTTAAAGAGACATAAGTCAGATCAGCTCGCGCATCCAACCAGTTATTGATAAATTTTCCAGGCAGGAAGACATAACAGGGGTAATACAGCAAACCAGAAAGGACTATTCCCCCAGCCAACCCAGCAAATAGACCTTTTAATCTCATGCCTGTTTCTCCTGTCCAAATTTCAAGATAATCTTACAACATAATTATCCTTTTAACACAAAAAGCAGGTGAGAAATTTCGACCGCCAACATCCCTCCTATAAACCATTTCAAAGCCTGCAGCCGCAACCCACTGGATATAGTAAAATGAACCAAAGGGACAAACCACATGCCACTTACCCCGCAGGATTTCGTCAGCAAATGGAAGCGTGCAGAAGCGCGAGAGCATCAATCGGTTCAGGAATACCAGCGTCCCACCTGGCTGAAACTGGCGCACAAGAAACTCGATGAAGCCGTCTTCGCCGCCTACGGCTGGAAGAGCGACCTGTCCGATGAAGAGATATTGGAGAGGCTACCAGCGTTAAATTTGTAAAAAGCTGGAAAAGGGAACTCAACCATGAATAAAAAAGAGCCATTGTGGAAAAATAATTTAGTAATACGCTTATTACTATTTATTTCGGTTGCCGGGGGAATACTTATTGTATTGGCAGATTTTGAAAAGAACCCTGGGAAAATTCTTTTTGCAACAGAAACCCCAATTCCATCTGCAACATCATGGGGACAACCAATAATAGTGCCTACCCACACTCCCACAACAGACCTTTTTGCCACTTCCACAACAGACTCCATTTCGACAGCACCAAATTTATTTTCCATGGAAACGGATGGCGGGACAGGCATAGACGTAAATCGTCTGCGCATCGGGGAGCTCAAAATCGAATATCCTCCTAGCATGAAAACTTTTGAGAGTGAAACTGTATCTTTACAGGTTCTTATACCTTATGAAATGGCAAATGCAAACTTAAATGAATTTGATCGGGTTTTCCTCTTACAGAACGAACCATTAATCCTTGAGGATTATCTAACATTTTCAAAATTTACTTACGTTTACATTTATATGCGCGCAGACTTAAAGTCAACAAGCTTTGAGATCGAACCACTCCAAGGTGACGGCTTCCAATTCGTTGATATTGAACATCCTGGTAATCCAACAATATGGGAATGGATCGTTCAAGCACCTGGTTATTCGGGGGAGCAAATCATTGCTGCTTCCGTCTATCTTGGAAACTCCAAGAATCCTTCATGGGTTGGGAGTATAAAAATTAATGTAGTATCTCCTACCAACACACCAGCCCCCACATCGACACATACTCCCATACCACCAACACTCACAGCTACTCCATCACCTACTTCAACTTCAACTCCTGTTCCAGTTTTAGCGAGAATTGGCAATCAAATTATCGACAGTATATCCCTGGAGGTTTGCCTAGGTATCCCCGCAGTGATCTTAGTTGTTCTAACGCTCATGGATCGATTAAGAAAAAGACTAAAGAAAAAGAAACAAGTTGTCAAGAAAAAATAATTTTGGATGAGAATCATGTCTCGGTTCAAGATATTATTCCAGCATATTCAACAATTCAGTTAATTGTCCAACCTCATAACTGAGCCTCAAGTCTTCTGGCCGCCCTTCTTCATTGGGATTAAACTAACATCTATTGATGCCATCGTCCGCCTCGCCTTGACTAGAAGAATAATTTGTCCTATAAAGAACTTTTGGAGAAGCTATTGTCCCTGAATTTGGAGCGGGCGAAGTAACCCGATGAAGGAAGGTGACAGTCGCTTTGGCAGCGGCTGCCGCCTCGATTGGATGGAAAGACATTTTTCATGGCATTGATCATTTTCGACTTTGACGGCGTCCTTGCAGATACTCTTGACGACCTGATCCAGTTCGGTCAGGAAGTCTGCGATGAATTAGGCATAAAGCACCTTGTAAAGAAAGAAGACCTAAGCAGCCTTGAGAACATGTCCTTTGCGTCCTTTGGGCGGGCGTGCGAAGTCCCTGAAGCGCTTGTGGATGAATTCGTCCAACGCTGTTTGAAACGCTTTGCCGAAAAGAAGTCCCCGCCCGCCATTTTCAACGGGTTGAGCGGCATGCTCAGGCGATTCGCCGTCCGCAACACGCTCGCCATCGTCACAACGAATTCTTCTCAAAACGTACATGCCTTCCTTGCCGAACACGCTTTGGAGAAGTGCGTCCATGCGGTGTATGGAATTGATATCCCTGGCTCCAAGGCGCAGAAGATATCGATCGCGCGGGAACAGTTCGCGTCAGGCACGCAGCGAGAAGCCGTCTTCATGGTAGGCGATTCGATAAGCGATATTCGGGCGGCAAAAGAGGCGTCTGTCACGAGCGTGGCAGTAACCTGGGGGCATCAGAGTTTGGAACACCTGCTTCGCGGCAAGCCCGATCACGTGGTTCACTCTCCGCAAGACCTTATCGAAGTAATTGAAAGAACGAAATAAGGCGTTGAATGGATTGAAAAAAAAAGCGGACGAGGAAACTCGTCCGCTTTTTTTACCCTTCTACTTCGCTAGCACTCGCTAAACCCGCAGGCGTAGCACTTGCGGCAGCCTTCTTCATTCACCACGGCGGCTTCGCCGCATTCGGGGCAGATGTCGCCGATCTTCATCACGTGGGCGGCAGGGGATTCATGCCCGCCGTTGCCGTTCGTTCCCGAAGGGGAGTTCGTGTTCACTTCTTCGGTGTTGATGCCGTTCTTTTCATTCAAGTACTGGTCGAGCACCTGACCAATGCCATCGGGCAGGGAGCGCACGCGGTTGATGCCGAAGCCCAGCGAACGTCCGCCGCCGATGCCGATCAACTGCACGATGATCTCGCGCATTCTGTCCACGGGCGGGATGGGCGAAGCCATGCGCAGGATGTAGGAGATCAAACGTCCGATCGCCTCGGAGACCGCGGCAATTTCAGAGCCCGCCTTGGCAGTGTTCACAAAGGCTTCAAAGGGCTGGTTCCCGCCGTTCTCGTTGATGGTGATGAATGCCTTGCCCACGGGCGTATCGATGTTATAGGTCTTGCCAGGCAATGCCTTGGGGCGGGACTTCTTTGTCCCATGGAAGATGGTGGGTGCCGCTTGAACAGGGGCAGTTTTCGGCTCAGATTGAGGCGCCCCCTGCGGGGATGGTACAACTTTCTTTTCCGCAGTAGCTTTTGTTTCGAGGACCACCTTGTCGCGCGAGCCCGTCACATACACGGTAATACCCTTGCAGCCCAGTTCCCAAGCCATCAGGTAGGCTTTGGCAACGTCTTCCTCCGTGGCGTTCTCGTGGAAGTTGACGGTCTTCGAAAGCGAGTTATCCACAAAGGCTTGCAGAGCGCCCTGCATACGGACGTGTTCTTCGGCGGTGATGTCACCCGAAACCACGAAGGTAGCGCGCACAGACTGCGGAAGTTCAGCGATGTTCTGGCAGGTGCCGTCGTTCATCACCCGCTCCACGATCTCCTGCCGTTTCTCTTCACCCAGCCCCAATTTTTTGAGCGCTTCGTCAAAGCGCGGGCTGGCATAGGTCAGCTTCAGATCCTTGCCGTTATCGTTGACGTGGCGGATGTATGCCAGCGCGAAGACGGGCTCGCAGCCGTAGCCTTCACAACCTGCCACGGTGGCGATGGTGCCAGTCGGCGCGACGGTGGTCTGCGCTGCATTGCGGATGCCGTGCTTCTTGATTCCGCTGATGACCGCTTCCCACTTAACCTCGGGCCTGTTCCAGTTATGCTGGTAGGGAGCCAGCGGCTTGGGCGCTTCCCACTTCATGTCGTCCATATCGTAAATGGAATCGACGATGGCAGGGAAAGGTCCGCGCTCTTCGGCAAGTTCCACGCTGGTCTGCATGGCGTGATAACGCACGAACTCCATCACCTGCGCGCCGAATTCCTGCCCCTCTGCCGACCCGTAGCGCACGCCTGCGTGATACATCAAGTCCGCAATACCCATAATGCCAAGGCCAATGCGGCGCGCCTTGTGAGCAGCTTCCTTGAGCTGCGCCACGGCAGGCACATAGGCATTCGCTTCAACGACATCATCCAGGAAACGGGTGGCCGTCACAACAGACTGGCGCAGGGTTTCCCAATCCACAGTGCCGTCGGGTCCGCAGTGCTCGTTCAGGTTCACCGAACCCAGGCAGCAGTTCTCATACGGTCCAAGCCATTGCTCACCGCATGGGTTTGTCGCTTCCAAAGGATACAAATGCGGCACGGGGTTGCTGCGGTTGGCGGCGTCCAGGAAGAGCACACCGGGCTCTCCGTTGTGATGCGCCTGCTTGACGATCTTATTGAACAACTCGCGCGCATTGACAGTTTTATAGGTATGGATGGTAATGCCGGCGGCTTCGGCTTGTTCGAGGGTGCCGCTAAAACCCTTGTGCTTCATCTCTTCAAGGTCGGGGAAACGCAACGCCCATTCCTTGTCATCTTTTACGGCTTGCATGAAGGCATCCGTAATGCCGACTGAAATATTGAAGTTCGTGATCTGATTCTCGTTGATCTTGCAGGTGATGAAATCCTCCACATCGGGGTGGTCCACGCGCAGCACTGCCATGTTCGCGCCGCGCCTTGTGCCACCCTGGGCGATCTCGCCAAAGGCGTGGTCATACACCCGCAGGAAGCCGACAGGTCCCGTGGCCTGCCCTGCCGAGGTCTGCACCAGTGCGCCCTTGGGGCGCAGGCGCGAGAAGGAGAAACCGTTTCCGCCGCCTGTCTGTTGGATGAGAGCCGCATCGCGCAAGGTCTGGAAGATGCCCGCACTGTGGCGTCCCATGTCATCGGTAATGGGCAGAACGAAACAGGCGGCTAACTGTCCAAGAGGAGTTCCCGCACCGGTAAAGGTGGGAGAGTTCGGGAAAAACTTCTTGCTGGAAAGCAGGTGGTAATACTCCACGGTGCGCTTTGCAACGTCCGCGCCCCATTGTTCCTCCACTTTGGCAACATGGTACGCCACGCGCCAGAACATTTCTTCGACGTTCTCGGCAGGCTTGCCATCGTCACCGCGGCGCACGTAACGCTTCATCAACACCTGGCGCGCGTTGTCGGTCAGGGCGGCTTTCGGCATCCCTTTCGCGATCGCGGGTGTTGGTAATAATCCGTTCTTGATCTTCGGCTCACTCGATTTAGCAACCATCTTGTACTCTCCTGTAAAATGTTTTCTATCGCAGGGGCGACCCTTCACGATTAACCACGCTGCTGGTTTATCAAAGGCGGGTCGCCCCTACAGGTTGTCCGAATAAAAAACGGCACAGACATTCCCCCCTTGAAGGGGATGTCCCTGCCGTTGACTTAATCTTCCAGTAACTGGTCTATCTCTGTGCGAATGGACTGCAAATCGTCCAAACCGAGGTACACGATCGCATAGCGGATGTATGCGATCTGGTCCACTTCCTTCAAGGTCGTCATCACAAGGTCGCCCACCACGCGGGACGATACTTCAGCCTTGCCCATCTTCTGCAACTGGGTCTCCACCTGCCCGATCATGCGCTCAATGTCCGCTGCCGAGACGGGTCTCTTGGCGCAGGAAATGCGAATCCCCCGCGCCAATTTCTCGCGGTCGAACTCTTCACGCGCCCCATCCTGTTTGATGATGAGCGGCGTCGCCAATATCGGTCTCTCGTAGCTGCTAAAGCGCTGCCTGCACTTCAGGCACTCGCGGCGGCGGCGAATTCCCCCGTGGCTGTCGTGGGAAGTATCGAGAACTTTAGAATCATGATGCTTGCAATACGGACAACGCATCCGAAGAATTACTCCAATTGTAGAACAAATGTTAGAGCCATATATGGGCGTCCTGGCACTGCATCCCCGTACATATGGTCAAAGTGTTTGGCATTTTAGCACCTTACATAGGCATTGGCAAGGGCGATTGATATGCGCTAGTCTTAAAATATCGTTGCAATTTCCCCGTTTCTATTCATGTCATCCTGAGCGCAGCGAAGGATCTCGTTCGTCGTGGTAGGGATCCTTCGCCGGAGAACGGCTCAGGATGATATACATGGTGAGTTATAAGCTTTTCAAAAACTTCATCACATACGGGTTGAACGTTTCAGGATGGCATTGATGCGGGACGTGTCCGCAGATCGGCTGGATGTGCATGTCCACGACGTTGGGCAGGGACTTTGCCAACTGCGGAAAAGATGACGGGGCAAGCGTCTGGTCGCGTCCGCCGTAGATGAGCAAGGTCGGCTGATGCACACGGGATAAATCCAGGTCCATCGAAGGCAGGGTGCGCGGAATGTTGTATATCCCGGACGAGGCGCGCTTGTAATCTAGCGCGGTCTGATAGCGGATATGCTCAGGCAGCACATGACTCTCACGATGCCCGATGTAATAATTGAAACTGGTCATATCCACAAAAAAACGAAAGAGGCGGTAAGGTGTCATGTCGATCAGGTTCGTGTTGAGCAGTTGATATCGAAACACCTTCTGCATAACGGGCGGCAGTTGTCGGATGTCAAAGAACGGGTTGACCAACACCAGCGCGCGCACGCGTTCGGGATATCTCAACGCATACAACAGAGACAGCCCCCCGCCCAGCGAATGACCAGTCAATATCATCGGTTCATTAATATCCAACGAATCGATCCACCTTGAAAAGTGTCCAAAGGTATTTTCAACAGTGTAATCGTGTACGTGTGCGGGCTTCTCACTTTCACCATGCCCCAGCAGGTCGAGAGCATAGCCCGCATAGCCCGCCGAGGAAAGCATGGGCAGCAGGTCGTCCCAATCGTGCAGGGAAGCAGCCAGTCCGTGCGTCAAAATGACGGGCGATCCCGTCCCCTGCTGCACATAATTCACTTTTTGATGGTCTGCAAGCGTGATGCTTTCGTATTTAACAGTGTCGGTTCTCAAAGCCATTTATGTTTCGTTCCTGTCCATTTCATTCAAAATAATCCATATGATACACAAATTCCCCGCCCTGCTAAATGTTATACTATGAAAGACACGCGGCAGAGCGACGGCCTTTAGTAGTAGATTATAACAATCCTTTTTAGGAGAGTTGATATGCCAATTCGTTACGACATTCACCCCGGCCTTGATTTCCTGCTGTATATATTTGAAGGGGAATGCAGCGCCAGAGAATACTTCGATTTATACCATTCGATCTATCTTAAAGACAAACGCCGCCACCACGGCATGAAAATACTGATGGACCTTTACAAGGGAAAGCTTTACTTTGAAGTCGAAGACCTGCGGGAAGCCAGGGAGTTAATGGCGAAAAACAAGGAAGAGGGGCATCCGCGCGACCGTGTGGCGGTCTTATCAAAAAGTTCCAGCATGAGTCAATTAACAGATACGCTCAAATTAATAGCAGATAACCTGCCCATGGAGTTGGAACTCTTCCACAATTTTCACGATTCAGCTCGATGGCTGGGATTGGCAGAGCACGAAAACGAGGCAATGCGTTTCTGGCATGAATTTACACAGGGGAAAAAGCAAGCCCCGTGAAAATATTATTCTCCCGCGATCTGTTTCCCATATCGTTTCGCCAGCTCTCTTCGTAAAACTTTGCCGATAAATGTCCTTGGGAATTCATCCATGAAAATAACAAAGCGCGGCACAAGATGCGGGGGCAGCCTGCGCCTGCAGTAGGCGATCACATCCTCTGCGCCTGGCTTTTGTTTTCCGCCAATGATGAATGCAAAGGGGTGCCCTGCCACGGCCACAACGGCCACCTCTTTGATCTGCGGAATTTCATAAATGACTTCTTCCACATCGCGCGGGAAGGCAGGTTCCTTGCCCGCCTTCTCGGAATACCACATATCGGCTTTACGGGCGATGATGCGGCAAAAACCGTCTTCGTCCATTTGAGCTACATCACCGGTCAACAACCAGCCGTCGGATGTCAACACTTCCTTGGTGGCGGCTTCATTCTTCCAGTAACCCATCATCACCTGCGGTCCGCGGATGACAAGCTCGCCGATCTGCCCAGGCTCCACTTCCCTGCTGCTGGATTTCAAATCCACTACGGCGGCCTGCGTGGAAGGCAATGGCACGCCGATGGTGCCGATCCTGCGGTTCTTGCCCAACGGATTCGCGTGTGTCACAGGCGAAGCTTCGGTCAATCCGTATCCTTCCACAAGTTTGCCCTTGGTCAATTTCTCGAAGGCTTCCTGTACTTCCACAGGCAGAGGCGCAGAGCCGCTGATGCAAGCCTTGATGGATTTGATCCCGTACTTGCGCACGCCGCGGAAATTGTTGATCGCCACGTACATGCTTGGCGAGCCGGGGAAGATGGTCGGTTTATATTTCTTGATGGCCTTCAATACATCCAAAATGATGAATTGCGGCTTGAGGATCAACGCAGCGCCTACCGAGACGGGCACATTCAAAGCAGTGGTCATGCCGTAGCTATGGAAGAATGGCACGACACATAAGAACCTTTCCCTGCCTTCCTCCGCATTCGGCAGCCAGTGACGGGTCTGTAGTGCGTTGGCAACAAGATTGCGGTGGGAAAGCATCACACCTTTGGATTGCCCTGTTGTACCACCTGTGAACATAATGACAGCCAGGTCTTCGGGTTGCACATCCATCATGGGAGATTTTGTCCCCTGTTGCGCCAGCCAGCGATTCCAATGCAAGGCGTTCGAGAGGTCAAGCCCGCGGTTGCGCCAGCGGGAGATGAGATACTTTGGAAGTGAGAGATAATCCGCGGGGTCGGTCAATACCACATGCGGCACACCTGTCTCCTGCTTGATCTGCTTCGCCAAACCAGACCAGGTGGACATGGTAACGAGGACACTCGCATCCACATCTTTGATCTGATTCGCCAATTCAGCAGGGTCGGTCATCGGCGGCATCAACGCCACCACCGCACCCGCCTTCAACGCACCGTAGTATCCAATCACCATCTGCGGGATGTTCGGCAGCAGCAAAACCACGCGCGCGCCTTTTCCAATTCCCAAAGCGAGGAGGGCATTTGCAAAGCGGTTGGCTTCATGATTCAATTTTCGATAGGTAAGTTTTGAACCTTCAAAATACACGGCTGGGTTGTTCGGGAAACGCCTCACGGAAGAGCGCAGTAAATGATGGGCAGGAATGCGCGGCACATCCACGGTGTAAGGCACACCGTCTTCGTAATGATTCAGCCAGGCACGCTCGCGCTTCAATTCGTCTCTCGAAGATTTGGGAGCAACAAAGGAAGAGTCCCGCCACGATTTTTTGGATTCGCCTTTCAAGAAACTGGCGATAGCCCGATCCACTGCTTCGCGCCTCTCCAACATAACCATATGGCCTGATGCACGGACATCAATATCCTCCCCGCCCGGAATAGACTTTGCCACTTTCTCGAACAACGGACGGTCGAAGACAAGGTCGCGATGTCCGCGAATGACCATGGTCGGCACCTGCAGTTTGG
>JACZJB010000164.1 GCA_014860805.1 Anaerolineales bacterium | reverse complement strand
CCCAATTCCTTGCCCAGTTCGTCCAGCATGGCGAGGTAGGTCGGGCGGGTGAAGTCGGTCAGTTTGGCTTCGCCTTCGGCGGTCAGTTCGCGCACTTTGGCGGTGATGAAGATCTTGCGGTCGAAGAGTTCCGCGGGCGCGTCGTGCGCGGCTTTGATGGCGAGGGCGGTCTTGCCGATGCCGCCAGGTCCGTCAATGAGTGCGCCCCAAGTGCGGGAGTCGGGGGAGAGGGCGGAGGCGATGATTTTGAGTTCGTCCACACGACCGAAGAAGTAGGGTTGGTTGGGGAGGGTGTTTTTGGGAGATTGGAGATTATTAACTGCTGATGGGGAATTGGGAACAGTTTGGTAAATGTTTACCGTCTGGGCTTGAATAGGCGTGCTGGTTTCGCTGTGGTTAATCAAATCCTGTTTGATGTTGTTAGCGGGTTCGTCTTTCTTGAATAAATCTTTCCAGCCTTTGATGCTCGCACCTGCGCCAACAAGAAATGAAATAATCGCTCCTGCCGTGCTGAATATCCCGCCATCTTTGGGTGGTTCAAACCAGACAACAAATGCGGCGATAACTAAAGCAAGTCCTACAATGGCAAAGAGTAATGGCACAAGTTTTTTCATTTTTCCATCCTTAAGTTCAAGACCTGACAGGTTTCATTGCGGCTTGAGTCAATCGCAGCTCATGTGAATCAAATTCGACTTGCCAACCAGAACTACGTGGAAACCTGTCGGGTCTACGTGTTGCGAGAGATCCAACACCTGCTGTCAGGCTTTGTAATATGGATCGTACAAATACTTCACCATGTCATCCAATGTCACCGCTTTGTTTTCTGATGGAATGAAAACCGTCTCGTCCCTCAGGCAGTAGTACAGCTGGTCCCAGCGGTTTTTGGCGGCCTGCCAGCGGGGCATTTCATCGCGGTCCCAGACGACTTTCTTGTCCTTGTAGCTTTTCATGTCGCGGTCAAAACGCTGCTTGACTTTGATTCCAAGCCACACGAGGAGTCCAACTCCGACGGCGATGGCGCAGAGGGTGGGAAGTCCGATCACGGCGGCAGAGATCAACCAGGTTGGAACCCCTTGCACGGTTGGGACAAATGCGGCGGCTGCCCCTGCCAGCGGAATGATGAAAGAAAAAGGAATGAGAGCCAGCGGGCAGAGAGTGACCAACAGGATAAAAGCCACAAACCCGCCGATCCCATACCATAAGCCGGGATGAGTAGGCTGGGCGGGCTGATTCGGCATCTTAAGTTTGAGTCCCAATTGCGTATGGGCTTCATGCCGTTCACGATAGCTGCTGGTGTGACCGTCCGAATCGGTGGTGGTGCGGGTCTCGTACCATTCCTTGGTATTCAACCCGTAAATGCTGGTCACTTTTTGGATCTGGTCGGTCTGCTTGCATTTGGGGCAGGCGGGCAGGGCGGTCGTGTCCATGGGTCATCTCGTTGGTCAACTTTTTGTGGATGGTTAATATCGCCCATTCTACAACCAAATCACTGTATGCGGAATGAAAAAGGAGCGCATCCATTGGATGCGCTCCTTTTTGTTTTAATTTAGAAGGATGCGACGGCTGTTTTTACGTCATCATACAATTCAAGGAACATGTCGAAGCCGGTGGTGGTAAAAACCAGTCTGGATTCATTCGAAAGGTTTGCCAGCTTTAGATAAGGAGATTTGTAGGTCCCGGTGCTGATGCCTTTTTTCATGTCTTCGTCGCTCAAACTCGAGTCAGAATTGAGGGCGTTCAATTCCCTGAAGATGCTGTTGAAAGCACGAAAGCCCGCGCTGCTGACGAAGGGCGAATGTGCCAGGTCGATCAAAATGTGGCGCGCGCCGTTTTTTATCAGTTCCTCCGCCTTGGCTTGAAACGCCTTGTAGGCGGCGGAATCAAGATTGCCGTCCACGTGAATGATGGTAACTGGGACACGTCCGTTCTCGGTGGATACCTTTATTTCCATGCTGTTCTCCTTTTTTGATAACCATAAAGACTGACACTATTATACGGCTTTGACGGCATTATTCAACTGCTTATTACGCTTTCCTTTTTATCGCCATCAGGGTAATGTCATCGAACTGCTCGGCTTCCCCGATGAATTCATTCAGGCTTGTTTCGATCCTTTTTAATAGCTCCGCCGGGGTCGAGTTGGCGGTCAACAATTCACGCAGGCGGTTGTTTCCGTAAAAATCTCTGTTGATATTTTGGGTATCTGGAATGCCGTCAGTGAAGGCGAGGAGCAGTTCCCCTTCAGCAAGGGTGAGTTCCTTGACCGTAAATTTGGGCGGCACTTTTACTCCCACAGCCGCGCCAGTTGGAGGCAGTTCGGCATGGATTTTCCCGTCTTCGCCGATGATCAAGGCTGGGTCATTGCCGCAATTGATGTAGGTGAGATGTCCATTTTCGGGATTCAGAATGCCGATGAAGACTGTTGCGAACATGCAGGCGGTGTCGTGCGTTTCGATGACATAATTATTTGTCAGCGAGACTGCATGCAGCAGCCGTTCCGCAGGCGTATAGTTTTTCGGTTCATCCCCCGGCGAAAATTGATCCGACGTCGAAGCGGCACGGATCAAGCTGCGGAAGAGTGTCATGTATAAAGCTGCGCCGAGTCCTTTGCCGCAGACATCCGCCACGAGGAAGACAAGCATGCCGTCAGGTAACAGGAAGGCATCATAAAAATCGCCAGCCACTTCCTTTGCGGCTTTAAAGTAGGATGCAACTTCCCATCCATTGATGGCGGGTAATTCATTCGGCAGGAATTCCTTTTGAATGTTCCTGGCAATGTTCATTTCACGTTCAAGGCTTTTGAGGTACATATCCTGCAGGTCGCGCAGGCGTTTTTTTTCCAGGCTGGATTGAATGCGCGCTTTCAGCAGGGTGGGCTCGAACGGCTTGGGGAGATAATCTTCCGCGCCAAGCTCGATCCCTTTGACCACACTCTTCAGGTCGTTGTTTGCTGAAATGACGATGATCGGGGTGCTTCGTATGGTTGAATTGGCTTTTACTTTTTCAAGCACGCTGAATCCATCCATGACTGGCATCATGATATCCAACAAAACAAGGTCGGGAGATTCGCTGGCGATCTTTTCCAGCGCCTCTTCCCCGTTGACAGCGGCGATGGTTTCGTAATTCAGGTCTTCCAATTCCTGTTCAAGATAATCCACATTGAACGGTTCATCATCCACGATCAGGATTCTTGGTGTGTGATTCATGAGGCTCTCTTCCGCTGAAAATTTTCAGTTGTTTGATTGTGAGGGCTTAATTTTTTATGGCGCTTCTGACTTCGCGCACAAGTTTTTCGCCGTCGAAGCCTTGTTTCCGCATTACGAAGGTGACACTTTCTTTGAGACGGTTGGACTCGTCGTCGGTTAGCTCTTTGGCGCTGATAACGATGATGGGCAAATCTTGTGTGACCGGATTCCGTCGTAGCTGTTCGATGACTCCGAACCCGTCCAGCTTGGGCATCATGATATCCAACAGGAGCACATCCGGGCGCTGGCGGGCAATGGCTTCCAACCCTGCAATGCCGTCTTCTGCGGAGCGCAAATCGAAGTTTGCCTCAGGCAGGATCTGGTGCAGCATATCCGCGATGTGCGGGTCATCATCCACAACCAGCACGTGGATTCGGGAACGATCGGCTTGTTTGGTGACGCGGTTAAGGGTATCGATCACTTCCCTCGGGTCCAACGGCTTTAGCAAATAGGCTGATGCGCCAAGCCGAAAGCCGAGCGCTTTTTTATCCACGATCGTGAGCAGGATGATTGGAATAGCAGTCGTTTTTTCGTCAGCTTTCAGGTCGTGCAATACCTGCCAGCCGTCCTTGTCGGGCATGAGGATATCAAGCAGGATGGCGTCTGGCTGAAGTTCGCGTGCCGCCTGTTGACCTGCGATTCCGTTGCGAACACCGATCACTTCAAAGTGGGACGAGTCGAGAGTCTCTTGCAGGAGGTACACCGCGTCTGGGTCATCGTCAATGACGAGGATGCGCTTTTTGGTCGCATCGGGTTGGGGGTAGGTCTCTGTTTTTTGAACAGTACCAGGCATCCCTTCGGGAGAGGCGGGTTTGCTTTCGTATTGAATCGGGATGATGAGTGTAAATGTAGATCCAATGCCGAGTTGGCTGGAGGCTGTCAAATCCCCGCCCAGCAGACGGGCAAGGTTGCGGCTGATGGAAAGCCCAAGGCCTGTGCCGCCATATTGGCGGGTGGTGCTGGAATCGGCTTGTTGAAATTCCTCGAACACACGCGATAACGCATCTTCGCTGATGCCGATGCCGCTGTCTTTGACGTAAATGTGAATATTGGTGTCCACCTTTTCCAGACCAAGAGTGATCTTTCCCTTGTGTGTGAATTTGGCCGCATTGCTCAAAAGATTTAAGACGATTTGCTTGATCTTTTCCTGGTCGGAATAGACCAGACCTGCGCTTTCATCGATCTGTTTTTCAAGGGTGACGCCGGGCTTGAGCAGCGGGGCAGCGTGGTTGATGCATTGATTGGCGAGCGTGTTGATGTGGAAACTTGCCGCATGGACGTCCATACGGCCGGCTTCGATCTTGGCAATATCTAACACGGTATTGATCAAGCCGAGCAAATGTTCTGCACTGGTCAATACCTTGTCGAGATTCTCGGTTTGTTTTTCGGGCAATATGTCTTCGGATTTTCTTTTTACAATTCTGGTGAAGCCGATTATGGCGTTGAGCGGCGTGCGCAGTTCATGACTCATGTTTGCCATGAAGGTGCTTTTTGCCTGGTTGGCTTGTTCGGCAGCCACGCGGGCTTCCTGTGCTTCGTTGAAAAGGCGCGAGTTTTCAATTGCAATGGCAGCCTGGCGGCCAAGCCCAACCAGAAAATCCAAATCCACTGGGGAGAAAGTGCCTTCGCCGCGGTCTTTATAAACGGAAATTACGCCGATGGTTCTGTTGCTGGCAATCAGTGGAGCCACCATCATGGTTTCGGCGGTTTCCTCCAGGTCGGGCGTCCCTGCGATGTGAACGCCGCGCGGGTCGAGATCCACATTGTCGACCACTTCTGCAATGCCTGACTGGGCAATGCTGCCTGTGATCCCTTCGCCGAGCACAAGCATATCCGCAGAGTTCTCATTGGCGTATTGACCAAGCGCAAGAGCGGTGCGCAGCGTTTTTCCATCTGCATCCATGAGGCGCAAAATGGTGTCGCGAGCTTCAAACAATTGGTGTACGTTTTCCACCACGCTCTTGATGACGGCCTGCATTTCCAGTGTGGCAGAGAGTTCACGCCCTACGTTGGCAATGGTCGCCATTTGATTTGCGTTGCGCTGGGTCTTTGTGTGCAATTGCGCCGTGCGGATCGCAGCCCCGGCATTGGCGGCGATGGTGGTAAGCAGGCGCATTGAATCCTCGTTGAACATGCCTTCGTGCTGGGTGCTTTGCACACTCAACACTCCGATAATGTCCCTGCCCGCTTTGATCGGCACGCCCAAATAAGACTTTGCCCGCCGCCCAATGCGGTTGATCCCCAATGCCGTGCTTTCCTGATCCAGATTTCTATTGAAGATCAGAGGCTGTCCGTTTTGGAGGATTCGGCTGGTCAATCCTTCGCCAAGTTTGAGAGCCTTAAATGTATCGCCGTATTGATAAGGGAATTCGATGGTGTTCGTCTGTGGATTCAGCAGCGCAAGATAGGAGATATCTGCATTGAAGATGTCCCGCGTCTGCCTCCCGATGAGCTGGATCATATTATCAAGTTCAGTTTCCGCCACTAAAGCCTGGGTCACGGTGCTGATGGCAGAGAGTTCGGTGGCACGCTGTTCGGTCTCCTTGAGCAGGCGCTGGGTCTCGTCGAAGAGACGGGCGTTTTGAATGGCTGTTCCCATGTTCGATGCGATCGTGTCCAACAGGCGGATGATCGAATCAGGGTAGGCATTCTGGTTGAAAAAGTTTTGCATGGTAATCCCGCCAATCAAATCACCGCCCGCCAACACGGGAACCATGATAACTGACTTGGGAATGTCGCTTCCAAAGGTCAGGTTTGAGCCGAATTTATCCCATGCTTCCCTGGTCACATTATTTAGCGCCAATGTTTTCCCCTGCTTTGCAAACTTCAGGCTAAAAGCATTCAGCGGAGCGGGTTCGGGGTATACGCGAGCGCCGTTCTTGTAGGCGTAAATTGGGTTGAGCAGGTTCGTGTCTGTGTCGTATAAGCCGATGCCTATGTTCTCGGTTTGGATTGCTTCACGGAGCTTGTCGCCCACCAAATCGATCAATGAGCGCAGGTCGAGTTCCTGAGTCAATGCCTGGCTGATGTTGTTGATGATCGCCAGTTCCTGTGCGCGTTGTTCCGTCTCTTTAAGCAGGCGTTCCGTTTCATTGAAAAGGCGGGCATTTTCAAGAGCGACCCCCATATTTGCGGATAACGTTTGCAAAAGCCGCACATTGTTCTCGTTGAATGCGTATGGTTTGAAACTTTGAACGTCGATCACTCCCATCACATTTTCGCCTACCATAATGGGAACGCCAAGGTAGGAGCGGACATCATCGCTGTCATCCGGGGCGGTGACGTACGCTTCTGCCCCGGCGTCGTTGATCTCCTGGGCTGTGTTTAGCAATAAGGGTTGTCTTGTAATTATGATTTTCGATGTCAGCCCGCCTTCACTCAATTCCCACGGAGGCTCGTTTTCGAAATATTGCTTGTAATAGCTGTAGGTCAGCTGTACGATATTCGTTTTCGAGTCGTACATGAGGATGTCGACAATTTCCGCGCTGAATATTTCGCGCACTTTATCGCCTACGTTGTAGGTAAGGGTCTTTACATCGAGTGTGCTGGTCAGCGCCTTTCCAATATCATTCAGAATGCCGAGTTCGCCGGCGCGTTCCTCGGTGATCTTTAAGAGACGCTGCGTTTCATCGAAGAGGCGGGCGTTCTCGAGAGAAACGCTCATTGCGTTCGCAAGGGTCTGCAGGAGGCGAATGTCCGAATCCGAGAAGGCGTGTTCACGGTCAATGTTTTGCAGGCTTACAATGCCCTGTACGCGTCCGCCCGATTTCAGGGGCATCCATAAGCCTGATTTCGTGTTGCTGCCTGCAGGCACGACCATGTTATATGCTTTGAATTGTTCAAGCATGTTTTCATTGATCACAACCATTTCGCCTGTTTCTGCAATATGTTTCATTATGCCGCTGAAGGGGATCGGGTCAGGGTAGAAGCGTTCGCCCTTTTCGTAGAAGTAATTGAAGACTCCCTGTTGATCCTCGTAGTTATGCGTTCCGATGACAACGGCTTGGGCATCGAAGATCTCGCGGATCTTGTCTCCAACGGCATCATAGATTCCCTGCATATCCAGTTCGGCGGCAAGGGCGGCTTGCACACTGTTGATGATGGCCAGCTCCGCATTGCGTTCTTCTGTGATCTTGAGCAGGCGCTGGGTTTCTTCGAAGAGGCGTGCATTCTCGAGCGCCACACTCATGCTGGAGGCAATGGTCGAAAGCAGGCGCACATCCGAATCGTTGAAAGCGTTTTCAATATCAAGATTTTGCAGGCTGATGATGCCTGTCACTTCGTCGCCAACGATCATGGGAACAAAGAGCAGCGATTTTGGCTCTTCTCCTTCCAACACGGGTTCCTCTCCGACTTCAATGGTGACTTTCTGGTAGTCCTGATTGATCAACCAGGGTTGGCGGCTTTTCACAACCCGTTGTCGGAATTTATCGATCGGTAGCGGTCTGTCAAAGTGGATGCGCTCGCCGCGTTCAATTAGATATTTATGATCGATCTCCTGCGTGACGGGGTTGTACAAAGAGATCAAGGTGGCTTGGGCATTGAAAATTTCAGTAACCTTATCACCGATCAGATCAATGATGGATTGAAATTCCAGTTTGGAGGCAAGCCCTTCTTGTACACGGTTAATGACTGCCAACTCAGCGGCGCGGTCTTCGGTGACCTTGAGCAGGTGTTGGGTTTCGTCGAAGAGACGCGCATTTTCGAGCGCCACACTCATGGCGTTCACCACGGTTTGAAGCAGGCGTAGTTCGCTATCACCAAAGGCATGTTCTTTTTCGTAACTGCCGATGTAGACCAAACCGATGGCTTTGTTCCCAGTCATAATGGGAACTGCCATGAGCGATTTTTCCATCTCCGTGCCAGGAATGACCGCGGAACCGATCTCTTGCATGAACCGTGTGAGGTTTTCATTGACGACCAGCGGCTGGCGCGATTCGATCACGCGTTTTGATACGCCGTTGAGCGGTATGGGGGCAACCTGAATTTTTTCGCCGTGATCACGGATGTACACAAAATTCACCATGCCGGTCTGCGGGTTGAACAGGCGGATGTCGAGGTCCTGCGAGTCGAACACTTCGCACAGTTTATCGCCCACCAGATCATAGATGGCGTTCATGTCCAGTTTGGAGGCGAGCCCTTCCTGCACACTGTTGATGATGGCAAGTTCGGCGGCGCGGTCTTCGGTGATCTTTAAGAGGCGTTGGGTCTCGTCGAAGAGACGGGCGTTTTCGAGCGCGGTTCCCAGCGAGGCGGCGATGGTGGTCAACAGGCGGATTTCTGATTCGCCGAAGGCGTTTTCGTGTTCGTGGTCTTCAATTATGATTTGTCCAACGACCTGATCGCTTGTAATTATGGGAATATGTGCTCCTGATTTTGCCATATCTGTTCCAGGCGCAGATGTAACCCCAAAATTGACTTGCTCCTTGGTTGTATTAAAAACGATGGGAATTTTCCTTTTCCGAAGTGTATCGAACAATCCGCCCTCTTTTGGAGTTGCCGAGGGAACATGGATCTTTTTGCCGTGTTCATATTCGTACATGGGCACAATCACATTATTTTTACGGTCATACCAGCGAATTCCGATGTCGCCCGATTTGAGCACCTCACGCAATTTATCGCCGACCAGATCCACAATGGACTGGAAGTCCAACTTGGCGGCGAGTCCCTGCTGAATGGAGTTGATGATTTGCAATTCGCTGTTGCGTTCCGCCCACGCCAGTTGGCGTGTCTGTTCAATTGCCTGAGCGCTGGAAGTTAAAGGCTGGCTGCTTAATTTCTTTACTGTCTTCTTCGCCATTTGAAATCCTATTCGCCTAAATAATTTTTCAAAAGCTCGAACAATCGATCGTCATCCACCGGTTTGGTCAGGTAATCGTTGCAACCCGCCTGCCTGGCTTTTTGTTCATGACCATCCATGGCGTGCGCGGAGAGACCGATAATGGGAATATCGGGCATGGATTTGCGGATCGTTCGCGTGGCATCGTATCCGTCCATTAAGGGAAGCGAAATGTCCATGAGGATCAAATCTGGTTTCATCTCAAGCGCCATGGATACCCCTTCGAGTCCATCCTTTGCGACCAGAAGATTGTAGTCATCCTCAAGGAGTTGAGTGATCAGGTCAATGTTGAGTTCAGTATCTTCCACAACGAGAATGGTCT
Organism: Anaerolineales bacterium; assembly: GCA_014860805.1. GTDB lineage: Bacteria > Chloroflexota > Anaerolineae > Anaerolineales > Villigracilaceae > Villigracilis. Next base: position 6,041 of record JACZJB010000164.1, on the reverse strand, counting down.
TCATGGGCGGCTCCAAATGCGAATTAAGCGTATGAAATGTTTGGAACGAATATTGAATTGAGAAGCTGATAAATTCTATTTGACTGGTTTGGGTTTGGAAAAGCTGACGCGCAAGGCGCACGCCCGTTCGCATCTTTATGGACTTCTGCCTGACTCTCCGTCCCAATTAAAACCCTGGCGGATGGATGATGTCTCATTGGCATGTCCATGCTCCTCGTCCTCTGATTTGATATTAAGAGTTTATCGGGCGAAACACCTTAAGTCAATAGAAGATTGCAAACGATGGTGCGCGTTGGCACAATCTTCGGGATAAAAAATTTAATGAATCATTAACTCCGTGGCAATGCAGCCTTAATTGCAGCCGCGTATACTTCGGTCATCAAATGGATTTGGAAGGTTGAGGATTCAGTGCGAATGGTGCACATCGTTTTGTTGGTTCTTGAACTGGCGTCTGCGTCCCTGTTTCAGCGGCAGGAACATTCCGCCTACCTGATGTATCTCCTGCTGGATTCATTTGAAGTGAAAAGGTAACGTTCTTTCACGTTCTTCCTCCTTGCCAGGCCCGTCGTGAGACGGGCGATTTTTGTTAATAAAATGATTGCATTCTATTTTGCGGGGAGTATAATTATTCACATTAGTTCTGTACCACCTCTGCAAGCCATCCCACAGCCAAAGGATTTGCATGTGACCACCATCTTTTTTGCCACAGACATTCACGGGTCGGATATTTGTTGGAACAAGTTTTTGAACGCAGGGAAGTTTTACGGCGCGGATCAATTGATCCTCGGCGGAGATATGACGGGAAAAGCGGTTGTCCCGTTTGTGCATCAGGGTGGTAAAAATTATCGCATCACTTTGCTGGAACAGGTGTTTGATACTACAAACGATGATGAATTGCAGGACATGGTCAAGCGTGTCCGCAGCCGCGGTTATTATCCCTACATGACCAATCCCGATGAAATTGCCGAACTTGAAAAAAATCCAGAGCGCGTCAGCGAGATTTTTCTTGCTGAAGTGCTCAAAGTCGTTCAACAATGGATGGATCTGGCGGATAAAAAACTGGAAGGCACCGGCATGACGCTTTACTGCTGCCCGGGCAATGATGATATGGATGAAGTGGACGCCATCGTTCGGGCGAGCCGCAGCGTGGTTCTGGCCGAAGGACAGGTCACTACCCTGAAGAGCAGCCACGAAATGATCGCCTCAGGTTGGAGCAACCGCACTCCCTGGGATACGCACCGTGAAGAGGACGAGGACCAGCTCAAGGTCAGGTATGATGCGATGACTTCGCAGTTGAAGAATCCCCACAACGCTATTTTCAATATTCATGTGCCGCCTTACAAATCCAATCTCGATGAAGCCGCGGAACTGGATGAAAACCTGCGTCCGAAGATGGCTGGGCAGGCGTTGAAACCCGTCGGTTCTACGGCGTTACGTCAATCCATTGAAGAGGTGCAGCCGCTGCTTGGTCTGCACGGACATATTCACGAAGGCCGCGGCGTTTCCCGCATCGGAAAAACCCTTTGCATTAACCCAGGGTCCATGTACGAGCAAGGGACGTTACTTGGCACGATCGTACGGCTTGGTAAGAACAAGGTTGAAGATTACGTTTTGACAACAGGGTAAAAGTATAGGGGTGGAACAACGTTTCGCCCCTATCTTGTAAACAAACACCAAAAGAGGAGAGTGTTATGAGCAACTTGTTTGTCCGTAAAGCGACTGGCCTGGTTCGTTCGTGGTCCGTCATGGACGCGTTCATTTACGCGTTGTTTTCCATCAACCTGATCACCCTCGGTTTGTACAGCTTCAGCCAGATGTACTACTTTGAGGGCGGCATGATCAATGCATTGATCATCAGCGCATTGTTCATTTTCTTTGAAGTGATCGTATATGCCGCTTTGATCGCTGTCATGCCCCGTTCGGGCGGCGATTATGTGTGGCAAAGCCGCATTCTAGGCGGGGCGGTGGGTTTCATCCTTGCAGTGACAGGCTGGTGGTTCATTTTGTGGCTGTGGGTGCCGTTGTATGGTGATATGTTCCGCCATATTGTGCTTGTGCCTTTGCTGGGTGTTTTTGGCGCAAAAGACCTGGCCTTGTGGTTCGCAGGTACACAGTGGGGTTCATTTACCGCTGCGCTTATCACCCTTGCCATCGTGAGTCTCTTCATCGTCCTCGGCATGAAGACCTACGCCCGTATTCAGAAGATTTCCTTCTATGGGGGTATGCTGGGACTGCTGATCGTCATTGCACTGCTATTAATGGGCTCCCCCGAAGTCTTCAAGGCAGGCTTTGACACGAACGCTGCATCCATGTTTGGTGCGGCGCCCGGAGTATATGACGCGACCGTCACTCTCGGTACAGATGCGGGTGCGATCACACCGTTCAGCGGCGGCACGTTAAGCGTGATTTTCCTCGTCATTCCTTACATGGTCTTTTTTAATTTGTGGCCAAACTGGGGTGCTACTTTATATGGCGAAGTACGCGGCGCAACGGACTTCAAACGCAATGTCGCTGGGATGGGCTGGGCGCTTGGAATCACCACCGTGCTCGGCATAATTCTGCTTTTTGCCATTCGCAAAACAATCGGTTGGGATTTTTACGTCCAGGCTGGAGCCGCATGGTGGAATTATGCCTGGGGTTACACGGATGTTGCGCCCGCATTTCCTGTGTGGCCATATCCTGCTTTGCTGGCGGCATTTTTAACAACAAATAAATTTGTACAATTCCTTGTAGTTGCATTGATGAGTCTGTGGTGGTTTGGCTGGAGCGGGACGGTTTTCCTGTCTTCCACGCGTGTCATCTTTGCCGCCGCGTTCGACCGTCTGCTTCCTGAATCCGTTGCAAAAGTGGATGAACGCACAGGAACGCCTGTCAACGCGCTGCTGTTGATGGTGGTTCCTTCCGTCGTGGTCGCGTACATGTTTGCCTTCAATATCGCCAGCTTCCAAACGCTGACGTTATGCTCCACACTGGTTATTGCAGTGACATTCCTCGGCACCACCGTCTCTGCCATTTTGCTTCCTTACACCAAGCCCGACTTGTACAAGGCGTCGCCCATTGCCAAATACAACGTGCTCGGTTTGCCGTTGATCTCTGTTGCAGGCGTCATCTTCGGCGGTTTCCTCGTCTATCTGCTGTATCAATGGATCATTGACCCGAACGGTTTGTATGGTATCGGAATTAAGAATACCAGCTCGATCTATTACATGCTCGGTAACTATGTGCTTGCCGCCATTATTTACTTCGGCTTCAAGTCATATCGCAAGAGCAAGGGCATTGACCTGGGCAAGGTACAGGCTGAAATCCCCGTTGAGTAATTAGAAAGGCATGACAGGTTTAATAAAACCTGTCATGCCTGTTGTTTTAAGGTGTGTGGATGGCAAATACGTCACAAGAAATGCTTGCAGAAATGATCCGTCTCGTGAATGCGGCGGAGGCGAAGAAAATTCAAATCCGTGCCATAGGCGGGCTGGCGGCTCAGGTACATAATAAAAAGAATCACCCGCTCTTTCTTCGTGAATTTGCCGATCTTGATTTTGTAGTTTCGAGCGCTCAGAGACGTGATTTTGAAACCTTCATGCCCGAGATGGGCTACTATCCAGATAAGGAAGTTAATCTATTATTTGGAAATCGCAGACAAATTTACTATACGCCTGAAACCAAAGTGGATGTGTTCATCGGAAATTTTGAGATGTGCCACAAAATCCCGTTGGAAAACCGCCTGACCGTTGACCCTGTCACAATCCCGTTGGCAGAATTGCTGCTTTCCAAGGCGCAAATCCTCGAGCTCAATCGCAAGGATGCGCTGGATATCACATCCATTTTATTGAACAATGAAACTGGCGATGATGATCATGAAAAGATCAACCTGCAGATCATCAACCAGCTTTTTGGAAAAGACTGGGGATTATACAAAACTACTACCATCAATTTGCAGCGCATTGTCGACATGATCGGCAAAGGCGAACTTGCTCTTGCGCAAGATGAATGCGCTCTCGTGATAAGCCGCATTCGCGAGATCAATGATTCTTTTGAGAAGACACAAAAGCCTGTAGCCTGGCAGCTGCGAGACCGCGTCGGTACGCGGGTCAAGTGGTATATGGATGTGGAAGAAGTAGAGCAGTGAACAGGCGTTTGCGGTTATTTTTTGCGATTATTATTTTGGCGGTTTCCGTATCCCTTTTGCTTTGGGGATATTTGCCCAACCCTCGTGAAGTGATCGACAGAAACATCCCGCCCGCAGAGATGCAGCTTCCGACACCGTCTTCGCTTCATCATTACCCGTTACCTGCCGCGTGACCAACCGACATTTTTCTCCCCGCACCATTTCCCTGCTTGTTGCTGTATTGGCGATTCTTCTCGCCAACTATGCCTGCACGACATCTTTGTCAGTTCCCATTGATAATGTTGAAGAGCCCGCTCCACCTGCAGAAGAACAACCTGCCGCCGCTCCGGAAGAGCCTGTTTCAACTTTTGTCGCCCCTACTCAATCAGTGCTGGCCCCGGAAGCGCAGCCAACACAAATCCTTCCTTCTCCGGTCATTCCTGAGACCCGCCGCCTGACTTTGGAATATCCTCCAAAGATGAAAGCAGGTGCAGAGAGTGATGTTATCCGCCTGACGCTTGAAGTGGACGAATTGGGGAATGTCACTCCCACGGTGCAAGTGGAAGGGAACATCATCACTGGCGAAGTGATTCAAATCCCCAATTTGTATGAAACGCATTTTGTCACGGCTGAAGCCCGCATCGACATGGCAGGCATGGATATTCAGCCGCCCGGCGCAATTTATGAGCCGATGACGGCGGGCCAATCGGTTAAGTTTTTCTGGAGCATTCGTCCGCCGGACACAGGTTTGTATCGCGGTACAGTTTGGCTGCATTTGATGTTCGTAGATCGTCTCAGCGGCGAGGAAAGCCGAATGGCTGTATCAGCTCAAATCATAGAGATCGAGGCGGTGGATTTCTTCGGATTCTCCGTCAATGTGGCAAGGACTTCCGGAGTGGTTGGTTCCATCGTTGGAGGCATTGTCGGCTTCCCGTTTTTGGAGGATATCGTCAAATTTCTTGTTCGACGGAAGAAAAAGAAGTGACCTGACAAAGTGGAGAAAATATGACGAATATCACCCAAAAAATTGACATGCTTTACGGGAAAGCCGTTTGTTCTCTATGGTACAATTTGCACACTTGTTGTAATAAATTTCACGACGGAGTGACTTAAATGAACGAGTGGCTGTATGTAGCTTTGTTTATTGTTGTTGGGTTGATCATCCCCATTGGCGCGATCGCAGCAGGCTTTATTTTCGGACCCAAAAAGCCAAATCCCATTAAACAATCAACTTATGAATGCGGTATCGAGCCTGTGGGTGAGGCTTGGATACAATTCAAGGCGCAATATTACATTTTTGCGCTGGTTTTCCTCGTTTTTGACGTGGAGGCTGTGTTTTTATTTCCCTGGGCGGTGAAACTTGGGCAGTTGGGTTTGTATGCAGTGATTGAAGGTATTATCTTTGTATCCATCCTCGTTGTCGGACTGATTTACACATGGCGCAAGGGAATGTTGGAATGGGTGTGATTTTCTAATAAATATAAGAGAAGGCTGATAGGATTTATCCTTTCAGCCTTTTCTTTGTGTAATAAGGAAAAATCCTCAGGCTCGCCAAAGAGCAGAGAGAGGAAAACAGGAGCGATTTATGAATTTTTGGAATGATCCTCTAAAGGTCGCCGCAACGTGGCTGGAAGGAATCTTCACTGGCTGGGGCATGGATGCTGTCCTTGCTCATGTACTGGTGGTCTTCCTCGGCGTATTCCTGCTCATCACGATATTGATGGTGCTGGATATCTTCCTGGTGTGGATCGAGCGCAAAGTGGTGGCTCGTTTCCAGGACCGCATTGGCCCCAACCGTTTGGGACCCTTCGGTTTGATCCAGCCGTTTGCAGACATTATCAAACTCATTATTAAGGAAGACACTACCCCTGATGGAGCAGATAAGGTGGTTTATAACCTTGCGCCCATCCTTTCGATGATGTCTGTGCTCATCCTA
>JACZJB010000163.1 GCA_014860805.1 Anaerolineales bacterium | reverse complement strand
CTTTAGTTCTGTACTTTACTGAAATTTGGATTTGCAGTTATCCAAAACCAAATGGGGGCGGGAAGAGTTGGTCAGCGGACTTTATCACGGACTCACGGACGGGAACGGACCTCTCCCTGATTAGCATCATAATCGGTATGTTGGTTGGACCTACTCCCAGATGAAGACGATTAATCGGCTTGTCGGTTTGCCCCTCTTCCAAATGGAAGAGGGCATGGTGGCGAATCCTTTTCTGCGTGTTGAACAAGTATTTTCCTCAAGACTGACAGATATCGTTGTAATAACATGTGCTTGCGCGCCATAAATTTTTTAACGAACACATTCATGGCAATTGATGATGGTTGACAAAGCTCTTTTCCATTGATTGTGAGAAGGTATTGTCGCACAAGAATAGTTGAATCACAAGAATCACTGAACGCTTTCCTTCGATGAGCTTTTCAATTTCCCCTTAATGCCGGTTACCTTCGTGGTGCGCATTGAATTTCCAATTCTCGCCACACAGTATTGTGAATATATGAATGCGAATTCGCAAGGGGATAAATCAAAATGGATGAAACTAATGCTGCAAACACTAACTAAGATAGAGCACAACCTAAGTCAACTTCAACGACCAGTGGTGGGACTCTTTCTCGATTCATCGACCACAACGGAGGTTTATTCTGTCCTAGGTGTAGGAAGTGAGAATTGGTACGAAGCACGGACCCAGCAACTTACACAAGTGTTTTCGAACGCGCCGAGTGCAGACCAATCACACTACGCAAGCTTTCTAAGCAGGATTAAATCTACCTTTTAATCGCTTCGTAATGTAGCTATTGGTTTATACAGTTGGGACAGGGGAGTTTTCTGCATTGCTTCAATTTGTCCCATACTTTGGGACAAATCTAATACTTGGGTAAAGACCAACGTCTCCACTTGTGGCAATGGTAGTAATCTGATATCGGTTGTTTTGAAACTGAACAATACCCAAATCCTTTTGGGAGAAATCATAATAAGCAATCAGCGGATTACCATTTTGATCAAGAGCAAGTGAAATATACCAACCAATATTCCTTCTAGATTTTATACTCGTAGTCTTTTCAGCAATCCTCAATTTCATATCATCAAAATTGTCGTCAAAGTAGGCAACAATATAGTTGCCCTGTTCACCAAGCCCAATTGATGTATATGCGCCCGTTCCAACAGTATCATCCAAAACTTGAATACTCCAACCCGTTGGCTCAAGTGATGCAAGTTTCAATACTTGAAGATTTTGGTCAAAATAACTAATCACTGGAAACCCACCTACATTTATCATGAGAGAGTTTGACCAACCCACATCAGGACTGTCATCAACAACTACAGATCTCCATTGTCCACTAGCATCCTGTCTGGCCATCTTCAAGTTTCTATTTACTAGGTCAACATAACTTATAACCGGGTAACCGTTTGCGTCTAGCACCAAAGATGTTCTAAATAAATCTAACTCAAGGTTGTCTTTATTTGTGCCAATAAAATCAACATCATCAATTATCCATTGTTTTTTTTCAAGATGAGCCATTTTGATATATCCGCGTTCCTCATCATAATAGCTTATGAAAACAGTATCATCACGTCGAATAGCCAACGATGTGAAAAGGCCCGCCCCTTTACCAAGATCCACGACTGCTGTCGTCCATTGATTACCCTTGCGAATGGCGATTTTCAATTTTTGTTCACTGCGAGAATAATAGCTAATATAAGGGGTTGAGAAGCGATCAAACGCGAGCGACGAATAAAGCCCCACATCGCCCTCCGAATCCACGGTATCGACAACCCATTTCCGATTCTCAAGGCATGTAAACTTTAAATCCCCATTTGTTCGATCATAAAAACTTATACAGGGTTCTAGAAGAGTTGGCCTTGGAAGAGGAGTAAAAGAAAGTGTAGGCAATGGTGTGAGTGTTGGGTGAGGTGTAAGCGTCTCTGTGGGATAAGTGGTGGGCAACACCAAGGAAACATGTGCTGTTGGTGAAGGAGTTTGGCCCTGACTTGTGCAACTTTGAATAAAAACACCTACACATAATAATGCGAAGCCTAGACTAGCGAGGCACAGGTTACGGTTTTTCATCGCAGGGCTAAGGAGTTGACGCGCAAATTCTGCAATATACTGCTTGAGCATTAATATCTTTATTAAACTCACTTTTGCGGCAAAATTTAGGATCATCACAAACGGGCTCATGGCAATTTATGCACAGAGCTGAAAGCCTGTGCACCACCCCACACGAAACACATTCCACTAGTACGGCCGCTTCCACTAAAGCAATCTCAGGCTTTGATGATACCGCGTCAGCAATGATACCAAGCTCTTCATCAGGCGCCGGAATTTCACTTTCTTTCTTTTTTGGCATTGTATAGTATTTAAACCACCTAACAACATCTCTGCTAATAGATTTAAGTCGATTTTGTATTGCTGTGATCATTTTATCTATCTCCTAATGCATCGGCTCGGTACTCATTGCTTCTTTCAAAATATCCTCTATATCTTCCTTCGTTTTTTCCACTAAAGCAACGGTATTCTCATCAACAGTTGCATTAATCGATGCTTCTATGCGAGTCTGCCCTTTTTGTCCCTGATCGCCACTGCCGTACATTACGATGTGGAAACTAATGGGTGTTAGATCATGGTATTGCTTGCCGAAAATTTGCCAATGCCATCGACCAGTCTGTGATTTTTCATCTCCGAGTTGAGGTTGGCTTTCCTCAACACTATTAATAAAGATTTGCTTCTTATGACTGTATTTACCGGAATGGAAAGTTTTCAGAATATGGTTTAGTCTCCAAGGGGTCGGAGCACCAGGCATTTCAATTGCCGCACAAGGAACGGACACCAAATTCGGGAAGGAAATTTTCGCCAGTGCAATGTCAAAATCAACATGAATGTACGTAAGCTGTACCTGGGGCACATCATTATGTCGATTTTGCCTAGAATAAACACGATGCCCCAAGGCAGAATAATATTGTACATTTTCTATCGTCGAAATTAAACTGGGCACCCGTAATAGCAGAGTCCCGCGCAAATGCGCTTCAAGCGATATTTCTTTATCAAATGACACATTGAAACCGTCAAACCTAAGTGTATTGCCAGAACGGTTCTCTGCATTGAAGAACATCCCATGCCACTCAATTTCATAATTTCTATTTTTCTTTTCGTCAATGCTCTCGGAAACGATTGCACCAGTCACCCTAGGATGACCAAAGTCGCGATGATTTAGATACAGTTTTGCGTTTTCAATCCAAACCTTTTTTTCCGGCTGGAGATCGGCTTTTTCTAGCACACTGTCCAGATATGGAAAAAAATCAGTATTTAATTGCACAGACAAAGCCAATACTTTCGTTTTTCCTCGCTCAACTAATACAGGCAGAATCCAAACGGGCGAGCCAAGGGTGCTTGTATCTCCTCCTGATCTTTCCAGAAATCTATCTTCAACCTTGTATGTCCATGTTCTCTGCCAGGCAGAATTGCTCTTACCGGCTCTTCCTAACAGATAATCATGATCATTAACCTGACCATCCAGTCTAAATAAATTCGTGGCATTTGGCCGATACAACATGCTTGGATCGATGAATTGTTTATTTGATTTTCCATTTTCGGAAACAATGCGAATGTGTGGGTCCCCCTTAAGCACTAAATAACCACCTTGGAAGGCTAGGTCATCACCATTAATATGATATTTTGACTTGTACTCTTTAACTCTATGTAAATCCTGCTGAGTGAAATAGAAAGATGGGGTAAGCCCTCCCTGAATTTCACCTACTATCGCTGACGTTGCAATACCATTTTCACCTACCAAGATATGGGCATGGACATTTTCGACGATTCGGATACCGTTTGTAATTGGACCAACAGGGAGCGTAACCCCTCGAACTTTCATATCTGAATCAATATTTTCTATATTAAATCTTCTTCCAAAAACCATTACTCCTATACCCAGAATAAGAACCGCAAGAGCTTGCAACAACCCGAGCGTCCGATTAATAACGGAAGGCATATAACACAAATCTTCTTCAACACCGGCATAGATCTGCGGATCTCTCAAGACGTCTGCCCAACCTTGAGCACCAACAAGGAGATCACTAGGGCGATCAAACACGCAATATCCCAATTTTATCGTCGACAGAATCAATAAAACAATACCCGCAAGTCCGATGAGCGCTCCTGGAACAATCATGAGCCGCCTGTAATTAAGTGTACTGTGAACGTGGTATTCGCAGTGGGCGCCATCAGCAACACTTAAGGGCCAGGTTCCCAGGGTTAATTTTTTAAACTCGCGGTTTTCAGTAAACCAACGAAGAGTTGGCTTTATCGGTCCATGTTTTGAACACATGGGTCGCCCACAGTGATGACAAATCGAATCAACTTCATGAGTTCCACATTTATGACACCGCGTCTGACTTCCTTTTGGCCGGATTGTTACTTCCATCTTATCTCTCCTACCGCAAATCAGCTACTGCCGCAAAATGATTTTTCAGCCTAAGCATAATCTCATCAACATCCAAAGCAAGTATCCTTCCAGGACCATTGATTTGTGCTCTCAATCTAATCACTAAATCCTGTGTATTAATTTCAGTTACATATATATCATCCTCAACATCCTTCCTTCTTTCACGTTTCGTTGACGTGGCTCCCATTCCTTGAGCCACAATGAAAATATAAAGGATATAAGGTTCATGTTCTGATTGAACTATCGAACGCCAGGCAGATATCATTCCATCTTGATTATCATCACGAGGGATTATTAAGTATCCATGGTCCTGAAGAATTGACGTAATATCCTTCGCGCGTGCGGGTGAAAAAGAAACTCCGGGAAAACGCCATTCACGAGAAATAAAACTTTGTTTGTTCGCAAATCGGTTACTTAAATGTGCAGTGAAAGATGAAGTTATCAACGTTTGGCAGAGGATTCTCTCCGTGGTATCTTTTCGCTCGCGACCATCAGCATTGATCCATGCCACATCACGCCCGCTCAGTAGCGAATTCTTAACTCTAAAAGTTGCGCTTCCAACAAGTTCATCTTTTTCAAGTAAATCGCCAATCGAGAACAGAAAGTCAAAATGAAATATGGTCCAGAATACAGACAAGGGATTTCCAGTAATTGGCCGATTTGGTTTCAATTTCACTGGGTCTAGAATGACATCTATTTCATTTCTTTGGGGCACGTAAGACCATTCAACCTTTGTCCATTCTTTAGAGTCCGCGGGGCCCAATTGAAGCATGTGGATTTGTATCTGTTTTCTGGATGCAAATTTGGGCCAGGTCAAGGTCAACCTATCCAACTCCACGGATACATCCACACCGTCCTGATATGTTGGCAAGTTCACCTGAATTAACATCTCAAACGATAACAAACTAGTTCCCTCTGACTTCAATCTATCGGCTTCCATCAATTTGATAAATTTGCTTTCGGCCTCTGCATCCAGAACCTCAAGATCGATATTTATAGGGTAATAACGGGGCCACTCCAAGGTGTATTGGTGACGTAAGTGAGCCAGGTCTTCATCCGCGGTCCAATTCTCTTCACTCACTCCATTCATTCGCAACGGGATTCTCACTTCCAGAATTTCTGCTCCGATTTTCTGGCGCCAATCCCCTTGCCAGTCCTTGGGTCTCCCTAAGGCCAACCAACCTATCTGTAATTGATCAAGGCTATTATCTTTCAGCAATTCGTCAGCCGCATCTTTTGGGAAATATTTCTCTCCATCGTAGGGCATTAAAACTTCAAGCGTCCCTTGTGGTTCCGAATCCAACTCCACAGAGACATTATTGCGTATGTCGATCTTATATTTATAAGATTCGGTGGCTAATATTTCTTTCGGACTAATCTTTATTATGGATGTCATAAGATCTCCTCAAGGTTTCTCCCCAGCTTTTCAATGCCTTGTAACGAGCATGGGAATTTCGCTTTCATCCAAATGACTACTACTCAAAACCGCTTTACCAAGTTGGAAAGCTTTTTCAATCGAATACCCGGCACCTATTGCCTCGTAAAAAGTCCGGGCAAACACTAAAGCCACATCATCATAGACTGCTTGTCTCATTCCAACGACAAAGTGGATACTTTTTGCAATTTCCTGCGCCGGGGTTAGAGAATCACAGGCATTTAAAATAACGCATTCGACCTGATCCGATAATGGTCGCAAGAGATTCACTAACGCATATGTAGGAAACAAACTACTATTTTCACTGTCATCTTCCAGGATAATTCCTTCATGAGTACCATGGCCGGCAAAATGAACAATGTAGGGATGGTATGCAATAATCTCACGAGTGAGCTCTTCTGCTGTAGCTGCAGGCAATACTTCAACTTGAAAGTCCTCTCTCAATTTAGCGCTGTGTTTCATTTCAAAGAGGATCTTCTTCAATTCCCTATCGGTACGGATTGTCTGCATGTCATTAGGGGCCGATATAATCACCAGAATTGTCCGAATACTTTTAGGCAACACCTGTGAGTCTGGCTGGCTTGACGGAATAACAGCTACTGCAAACGTCGCTATTTGAGAAAAAAGCTGATCTTGAATTTTGAAGCGCGAATACAAGAAAATTGAGATATCACCTGCTAACTTTGGCAGGATTTGGATATCAAAGGAGAAACCTGTGCCAGGCTGAACAGTTCGACCAGCCACTCCGTCTGAACTGCTATAGACATCACTTCCCTTTGTTGACATATCAATAGACATAACTTCGATAGGGAAGGAACTATTATTATGAACTCGACATACTAATTTAGTTATTACATTTTGCGGTATTGGCGCCGTAGATTTGAGTATAAAACTTATTTCGCTTGGGTCAAAATCTGGACCAGTGACCTCAATCTCCAATTCAATTGGATTAATTTCAAAAAAAACTCCACCATCTGTATTGGCATTCAGCTTTGAAATGATTATTCGGGTCTTGCCAAAACTTGTCCCCTTAATACGAATTGGGATATCGATTTTTTCAGAAGGTCTTATTCGCAGAATGTTTATACTCGCATCTCCCACCACTTTAACGCCGGAAGCACAATCCAAGCGTCCCCGTACATCTTCTATGGCATCATCATTAGTACAACTAACTGTGATTGTCGCATCTACAGCTTTGCCAAGCGGAATTTTATTCGGAACAAGTTGAAAAGTTAGTTGATCCATTTTTCATCATCAAGGACGAAACGCATTTTCGGGTTTCAAAAACCAACTAGCTTCGTGGTTCTCGCCCTTATAGACATATATATAGGTTGGAGACAATTGACCTTCGATCAATTCGAGTCTCTGAGCGTCAATACCAACAATAAAGGTATTTGGCAGATTTTTCCAAACGGCTTCACGGCCAAATTCATCTGTGCCTGCAGAAAGAGCCTTCAGCACAAGCCAGGTTGCTTCGACGCTTTCGAAACCATATGGTTTCACCACATTAGCTCCTAACAAGTCTCCATACCCACCAGTAATGTTGTTATTAACGTAAATTGGACTTGTGAAAAACAATTCCTGTCCGCTTGGAAGCGATTTAGCTAATTTCGGATCGTTAATACTATCCACTCCCACAATAGGAATATTTACATTCTTTTCCTCAAGCCCTTGCAGAAGAACGATCAATCCACTACTGCCCCCCAAATAAACGATCGCATCTGCTTTGCTGTCTTTTATGCTCTGGATTAAATCCACATTCGGATCTGTTTGACTGACATCAGCGCTTCCCACAAATTTTATGCGCCCAGCTGACGCTGTCTTCATGGGATTGAGAATATGCTCCACATAACTATTAGGCTCAATAAGCAGATATACATTTGAGAATTGTTTTTGCACTAAAAAATCAACTAGCGCCGGGCCCTGAAGATCATCGGCTGCAGGAACACGATAAACACCATTATCAGAAGATAGATTTATATCTGGAGTAGTACTGGCAGGGGTGATTATGGGAATGTTTTTTCCGATAACGGTGCTTTCAACCGCTTTCACTTGTCGGGCATCTATTGGACCGATAATAGCAATAGTATTTGGGTTTCTGGCGGCTCTAAACGCTGCCCAAGCAGCGGAATCCGCCGAGTTGCCGGTATCATAGCCACGAATTGTTATATTGCAATCTGTTAATTCCAGCCTAACAACAAAATATTCTTTAGACTTTATAACCGCATCAAGAATATTTTTTCCGTTTGCCGCTTCATCTCCCTCCAAAGGAACCAAAACTGCTATTTCAGCATTATGCATACTGGGAACATTCATTGGCGCTCCAAGCCGAATCCATCCCAAGGCTAAAAATAGCCCTAATACGCCTGCGACTGCTAGTGCGTAAATCAACAAATTATGTTTTTCGCGAGATGATAACTGAGGCTTGCTCTCCATATACCACTCTCCTTATGAGAGAAAATCACAGGCTCATATTTTTATTTCTTGTGCTTCTTGCGCTTTGGGCCAAAACATAAACCTTTTTATATCCACTAAACCTTTGTTGAGTTTATATCAAATTTGCACGCGAGTCAACGTTTAATCTAACACCTAACACAGTTAATTTGACAAAAGACGTGGCATTAGTCTTCGGTACGACTAAGTCTACGAGACCTATAAAATAGCACTCATGAATTTTTGGACAAGGGTTTTTGACTCGAGAGTGGAAGGCAATTGCAGATATCACGATATACTCACAAAAGGCTCGATCTTCAGTCATGTTTATCCGACTTTTGATTTCTCAGTTATTTCCATGGATTGAAATGGGATTGGCTTCATCATGAAAAATATCATCGGGCAATGGATATTACATCAGGTTGCATATTTTGCAAGGAACAGCTCACTATCAGTTTACCTATAATATTTTTGCGAGAACACTTCTATTTTTGAAAATGTACCGAGGCAAGCTATAATGGAACTAGATTACTCAGCTGTATCTGGAAAGGGAAACTTATGTCCAATAAAGCGATTTCCACACGACCCTTAAACGATAATGAAAAATTATTGCGCGAGAAGTTTTACGAGAGCATTGTCGCACAGAGTGATTTGATGGATAAGTTGAGCGAGCGACTGCTGACACTTGAACTGGCAATCCCCGGTTTGTATGCGACGGCATTGAAATTGATGTATGGCGATAAGGCGACCGTGACTTTAGGCACTGTGGGTTATATCGCATTCGGATTATGGTTTGCTTCACTGATTTTGATCCTGTTTGCGCTGACGCCCAAGAAATGGAAGGTGGATGTATCAATCTTGAAGCAAGACCCGAAGAAGTTGGATCAGGCATTGGGGATCGAAGATTTCTTCGAGCAATCGGCGATCTACAAACGTAGGTTGATTTCGATTTCGAGCATACTGTTCTTTTTAGGAATTGTTGGCGCAGCACTTACCTTGTAAGGAGGAAAGATGAACAAACGATTGAAACTACAATGCTGGAATTGTCCGAAAACATATTTCGAAACCTTGGATATTACCGACAAACAGGAAGTCATTGTCAAGTGTCCGTATTGCAATGTGGAGGCTGTGGTGAATTTGAAACCCTTCCACAAGCAGTCAAAAACTATGAGAGTGTTTCGTGGGGAAAATAAAGATGCGCAAAGTGATGAAGAATTTCAGTTTCCTGATGTTCTTCCAACCAGAAAAAGAGAGTAGCCTACCAAAGGGAGGTCATCATGCCACACAACGTACATCCAACGCCGTTTATCATCCGTCCATCCAATGAGTTTGCAAAAGACATTGACTTGCGAAACTTGAGCCGCAGTTTGGCGACCAAATATGCGGACGGACACGTCGTCACCGATGATGATTTGCAAATCATGGGGCGCAATTTATGGGGTTTGCTCGGCGTGCAGGATGATTTTGACTTGGTGCAGAAGGAGGCGGGAGACGCGATTCTTTCAGTCATCATCGAGAGCGACAATCCAGAGGTGCAGGCTTACCCGTGGGAGACGCTTTATCACCCGACGCATAAATTTATCGGCAGGAATCCAGCCTTTACGTTGACACGGCGAATCGCGGCAGGAAAATCATCGCAGGCGAATCTGGATAAGGGTCCACTGCGCGTGCTGTTGTTCACGTCGCTGCCCGATAATGTGGATGCGGAACGGGGACGCTTGAACGTGGAGGAGGAACAGGCTCAGGTGCAGGAAGCGCTGATGCCGTGGATCGCCAAAGGTGTGGTGAGGTTGGAAATGCCCGATGATGGCAGGTTCTCAACGTTGAAGGAACTGCTCAAACGTTTTGACCCGCACGTGTTATTCCTGAGCGGACATGGAAAATTTCATCACGAGCCGCACGCGGACGAGGCTTATGGCGAGTTTTGGTTCGAAAGCGAAACAGGGGATGGTGAAGCAATTCGGGACGAGGAAATTGCACGGGCGTTGGGCGAGACGCGTGTTCAGGCGGTGATTCTCTCCGCGTGCGAGAGCGGAAAAGCCGCGTCGGATTCTTTATCCAATGGCTTGATGCAGAGAATCAGTGCGGCAGGAATTCCGCACGTGATTGGCATGCGCGAATCAATTTTGGACATCGCGGGGATTCAATTTGCACGGGCGTTGTGCGACGCGCTCGCGGGGCAGGAACGTGTGGATGTTGCGCTGCAATCCGCGCGTGCCGCAATCCAAAAGGCAATGGATGAACGCGGTCAGTGGTGTTTGCCTATGGCGCTTTCGCCGAATCCGCAGGCGCAACTCATTGATTGGGATTTTCAGCCGCAGATAGTGGAATCGCAGCGATTGAACCAGCGCGTGAACACCGTCAGCCTGCCCGCGCGTTTTGTGGGACGGCGCGCCGAGATGCGCAGATATAAGATCAAATTGACGCAGGGCGCGCTGCGCAGCCTGCTCATCACGGGCGCGGGCGGAATGGGCAAGACGGCGCTGGTGGGCAAACTCGCGCTCGATGTGCAGAAGCCACGCGGAGACGGACTCTTCGCGTGGAGCGCAAACTCGGAAAAATCCTGGCGCGACTTTGAATTGGAAATGGCACAAACCCTCGATAAGCCGCGCGTGGAGCGTTACGACAAGTTCCTGCCAACGGCGGAGAATGAAATGGAACGCGCAAAGTTTATGCTCGACTTGTTGGCGGAACAATTCAACGGGCGCGTCATCCTGTTCTTCGACAATTTGGAAACGCTGCAAGACGCGGACTCGCTGGCGGTGAAGGATGCGACCGTCGCGGCGTGGATGCAAGCTGCGCGCGACACGGACGGCGTGACCGTCTTCGCCACGTCGCGCTGGCAGATTTCCGATTGGGACGGCGAACACCTGATGCTCGCGCGCGCTAACTACGGCGACTTTTTGCAAATTGCTGCTATGAAAAATCTGCCCATTAAACGCGAGCAGATGCGCCGCGTTTATGGTGCGCTGGGCGGAAATATCCGCGGACTGGAATTCTTTGCCTCTGCTGCCCAAGGCATGCACGATGAAAATGCGGAAGAGGCTTTCCTGCAAACGCTGGAGCAGACCAAAAGCGACTTGCAGGCGAACATGGCAATTGCGGAGATTTACAAACGCCTGCCCGATGATGCCAAGAAACTTTTGGCGCGCCTGCCTGCCTATTACGAAGCCGTGCCAATCGAAGGCTTGCTGAAATTGGGGCAGGATTTCCCTGACGCTGAAACTTTATTGGAGCGGCTGATGGCGGTCTCGCTGTTGGAGGCGAGTTACGAACCTCATTGGGACGTAACCGAATATCAGTGCACGCCGCTGGCGACAGATTGGATGAATGAGAATGGGTTGGTTGATAACAGTTCCGAATGGTTGAATGCGACGGCAGATTATCATTTGTATTTGATGAATGAGGAAAGGCGTAGTGCAGGTCAAGCAATTGCTGCTCACCACGCCTTGCGTCGTGCGGAGCGTCACGATGAAGCCGACCGTCTAACACTTAAGCATATTATTAAACCGCTTAAGATGGCTGGTTTTTACACAACCCTCCTAAGCGATTGGTTGCCAAGGATCTGCGATTCGGAAAATATTAAAACGCGCGGCGTAGCATTGAATGAAATGGGGATACTATGTTTGAATATCGGTAACCATGAGGTTGCACTTTCGTATTTAAAACATTCACTTGCCATTAGTCAGCAAATCGGCGACAAAAGGGGAGAGGGAAGTACATACAATAATATATCGCAAATCTATTCCTTTAGGGGTGATTACGAATCGGCACTTTCATATTTGAAACAATCACTTAACATTTGCCAACAAATCGGTGACAAAGCGGGAGCAACATTAAATAATATATCGCAAATCTATTCCTTTAGGGGTGATTATGAAACGGCACTTTCATATTTGAAACAATCACTTGCCGTTAGTCAGCAAATCAGCGATAAAGAGGGAGAAGCAGCCGCTCTTGGTAATATTAGTAATATTTTTTATGCAAAAGGTGATTACGAAACGGCGCTTTCATATTTGAAACAATCACTTATCATTCGTCAGCAAATCGGTGATAAAGCGGGAGAAGGAACGACACTCAATGATATTGGTGTATATTACCATCGCGGTCGAGGAGATTACGAGACAGCGCTCGCATACCTCAAACAATCACTTGTAATCAGGCAGCAAATCGGCGACAAAGAGAGCGAGGGTGCAACATTAAACAATATTTCGCAACTCTATGACGATCAGGGTGATTTCGAGACAGCACTCGCTTACCTGAAACAATCACTTGCCATTTGTCAGCAAATCGGTGACAAGGCAGGTGAGGGAACTGCTCTAGGTAATATTGGTAATATTTTTTATGCAAAAGGAGAGCACGAAACAGCACTCGCTTACCTGAAACAATCACTTGCCATTTGTCAGCAAATCGGTGACAAGGCAGGTGAAGGGGTGACACTCCATGATATTAGCCTTTATTATCGTACTCGAGGTGATTACGAGATAGCACTTACATATCTCCAGCAGTCACTCGCAATCCAACAGCAAATTGGCGACATAACATGTGAAGGCACAACACTCAACAGTATTTCGCAAATTTATTCTGATCAAGGCGATCACGAGACAGCGCTCGCATATCTAAAAAAATCACTTGCTATCGCTCAGCAAGTTGGCGACAAATTGGGTGAAGGAAGCGCGCTCAATAATATATCGCAAATCTATTCTCATCGGGGTGATTATGAAACGGCTCTCTCTTATTTAAAAAAATCACTTGCAATTCAACAGCAGATTGGTGATAGTGCTGGTCTTTGTTCTTCGTTATTTAATATAGGGCAAATTCATAGACACAATAACCAAATCCAGGAGGCTATCAGTGCATGGGTAAATTCATATGTGATTGCAAAACAAATTGGATATGCTCGGGTCTTGCAGGAGTTGACAGCGCTTGCCTCACAACTTGGCTTGTCTGGTGGTCTCGAAGGCTGGGAGCAACTTACGCACAAAATACGAAATGAGGTGGAGAGTGAAGAAGACGAGTTGGAAAAGGTAAAAAGATTTGTCCATGTTGTTATTCAATCCGCCTTCAAAAAAAGCAGCGAGGCGGGGAAGTATTTTCAATCCGTGTCGAAGATGGCGATGGATTCAAATACTCCTCCTGAATATCAGGAATTGGGAAAAGTTCTGCGGAACTATATGGCTGGTCTCAAGAATCCTGACTTATCACGGCTGACTGAAGAGATTAGGCAAATCGTAGAAGATGAATTAGGAAACAAGTAGGCAAACCATGCCACGCGACGTATACCCAATTCCATTTGTCATTCAGCCATCGGATGAACTTGGTAAGAACATTGACCTGAGAAATTTGAGCCATAACCTAGCGACCAAGTATGCGGACGGTCACGTGGTCACGGATGATGATTTACAGATTATGGGGCGAAATTTATGGAATGGGCTGTCCGCTGAGGCGCAGGGCGCTTTCGATGCGGCGCGCAAAGAAGCGGGGGAGAAAATCCTACCTGTGGTGATTCACAGCGACGCGGCGGATGTGCAGGCTTTGCCCTGGGAGACTCTCTTTCATCCCACGTACGGTTTCATCGGAAAGAATCCAGACTTTACGCTGACGCGCAGAAGTTTGGCGCAAGAAGCAACGGGCGGGCTCGATCAAGGTCCACTGCGTGTGCTGTTGTTTACGTCACTGCCTGCGAATGTTGACCCAGAGCGCAGCCGCTTGAAGGTGGAGGAGGAACAGGCGGAGGTTCAAGCCGCGCTCCTGCCGTGGATCGCGCAAGGCTTGGTCATGCTCGAATTGCCCGACGATGGCAGGCTCTCCACGCTGCAAAATCTCCTCAAAGAATTTCAGCCGCACGTGCTCTTCCTCAGTGGGCACGGCAACTTCCATCACATGCCGCACGCGAACGAGGCGTACGGCGAATTCTTCTTCGAGGATGAGGCGGGCGACAGCGTGGGCGTCAAAGAGAATGAGATCGCGGACGCGCTGCGCGGGACGGGCGTGCAGGCGGTGATCCTTTCCGCGTGCGAGAGCGGGAAAGTCGCTTCGGATGAACTGTCCAACGGGTTGACGCGGAAAATCAGCGCAGCGGGAATTCCGCACACGGTCGGAATGCGCGAAGCGATCTACGATGTCGCGGGGATTCAATTTGCGCGCGCGTTGTGCGATTCACTTGCGCGGCGGGAACGCATGGATGTCGCGTTACAAGTCGCGCGAATTGCCATCCAAACCCCGTTCAAGGATCTCGCCCGCGATTCATCTCCCATTGGGGATGAACTCAGTTACGGACAGTGGTGCCTGCCGCTGTTGATCTCGTCCGTGCCGAGCCGCGCGTTGATTGACTGGGACTTCACCCCGCGTCAGGTGGAAGCGCGCGCAGTCAGTCAGAAAATTAGCACCGTAGTCATGCCAGCGCGATTCATCGGTAGGCGCGCGGAAATGCGCAAGTACAAGAACAGCCTGCTGGCTGGGAACATCCACAGCCTGCTGGTCACGGGTCCAGGCGGACAGGGCAAGACCTCGCTGGCTGGCAAACTCGCGCTCGACCTGCAGGCACATGGATACCGACTCTTCGCGTGGAGCGCGCGACCCGAGAACTCGTGGCGCGATTTTGAACTGGAGATGGAACAAGCGCTTGACAGGCCTCGCGTGGATCGGTACGACAAATTTCTGCCGCGCGCCGAAAACGAGTCTACCCGCGCACAGGTCATGCTTGACCTGTTGATGGAGCAATTCAACGGGCGCGTCGCGTTATTCCTCGATAACCTCGAAACGCTTCAAGACCCCGATATATTGGCGTTGAAAGACGCAACTGTCGAAGCGTGGCTGCGTACCGCGAATCAGATGCAAGGCATGATTTTGTTAGTCACGTCGCGCTGGCAGATTCCTGATTGGAATGGTGAACACGAACCGCTGACTCACGTCAACTACGGAGACTTTTTGCAGATTGCGCAAAGGCTTTCACTGCCTCCCGCATTTTTGACGCGGCGCAATTCACTGCGACAGGTTTACGACATCCTCGGCGGCAATGTGCGCGGGCTGGAATTCTTCGCATCTGCCGTGCGGGACATGGAGAACACAGACGAAGAAAACGCCTTCCTTGAAAAACTATCCACCGTCAAAGAAGACTTGCAGGCGAACATGGCAATCGAGGCAATTTACAACCGCTTGCCCGCTGACGCCAAGACCTTGCTCCATCGCCTGCCTGCTTTCCATGAACCTGTGCCAATGGAAGGCTTGCTCAAACTCGCTCCCGATTTACCCAACCCCGAAGCCCTGCTGGAACGCTTGCTGGCGGTCTCATTGTTGGAGGCGAGTTACGAACCGCACTGGAAAGTGAACGAGTATCAATGTCCGCAGATGGTGGTGGATTGGAAGAATGAGAAGGGGTTAGTGGATTATGCTCACGAGTGGTTGAATGCAGTGGCGGAATATCATTTGAGGTTGCATGACAACGAACGCAAAACTTTAGAGCAAGCGATTACAACTCATCATGCTTTGCGTCGTGCCGAACGCCATCCCGAAGCCGACCGATTGACGCTGGATTATATTGCTTACCCAATGGAATTGGCTGGCTTTTACGCCGCGCTCTTGACCGAATGGTTACCGAGGATTTGCAACTCAGAAGATTTGAAGATACAAGCTGCGGCATTATCGCGCATGGGTATCCTCTCAGGCTACATGGGTGATTACGACACGGAGTTGTCGTATCACAAAAAGTGTCTTGCTATTTATCAACAAATCAGTGATAAAGAGGGCGAAGGCAGGGCACTTAACAATATTTCGCAGATCTATAAAGTACATGGAGATTATGAAACGGCGCTTTCGTATTTGAGAAAATCATTGGCAATCGCGCAGCAAATCGGCGACAAGGCGGGTGAAGGCGCCGTGCTTAATGGTATTGGAGGTATCTATGACACGCAGGGCGATTACGATGCAGCACTCTTTTACTTGAAGCAGTCGCTTACTATCAGACAGCAAATCAGCGACAACGTGGGCGAAGGTACGACACTCAACAATATTTCGCAGATCTATGAAGTACATGGTGATTATGAAACGGCACTTTCGTACCTGAAAACATCATTGGCAATCGCGCAGCAAATCGGACACAAAGCGGGCGAAAGTGCAATGCTCGACAACATTGGCAAAATATATTTAGCGCAGAGCGATACCGAAACTGCGCTGGTATACTTTAAACAATCACTAACTTTTAGGCAGCAAACCAGCGATAAGGCTGGGGAAGGCTATTCGCTTAATAATATTTCGCAAATCTATCAAGCGCAGGGTGATTATGAGAATGCGCTTTTTTGCCTAAAGCAATCACTGACAATTGTGCAGCAAATTGGCGATAAGAAAGGCGAAGCCACAATGCTCAGCAATATTTCCACTTTTTATATCGAGTATGGCGATCTCGAGCACGGCGGTTACGAGACTGCAATTTCGTACCTCGAACAAACACTGGCAATTTACCAGCAAAATGGTGATATGTCAGGGTTGTGTACCACGTTGTTTAATATGGGGCAAATCCTGGTGGTGCATATTCAAATCCAAAAAGCGGCTAGCGCGTGGATAAATTCATACTTGATTGCAAAGAAAATTGGACACGCACAGACTTTACAAGCATTGGCGCAACTCGGTCCGCAGTTGGGTTTGCCTAAAGGTCTTGATGTTTGGGAAGCCCTTGCTAAGCATACACAAAACGGGGAGAAAATTAGTTTGGGACGATTGATTTTTATTGGATTTGTTCAACGCCTTCCTAAAGCAATTCGGATGCTATTCAAACAATCATAGAGAAAGCATGGAGGCGGAGGGCGAATCTGTGTCGAGGGGTGGCGGATTCAAATGTCCCGTCCCATTATTTTCTCCACCATTTCCTCAAGGTCCCCCGTCAGCGTGGACAAGTCCGCTGGCGCGCCGAGCGTGATCTTCTGCAAGACTTTTCCCCGTTCTTGCATTTCAGCAGGAACATCTGCAGAGCCTGTTAGCCTTTGGGCTTCTTTGAAGTATTACTCCGCCTCGGGACGCTTCTCCCTTGCAGATTGGATCGCACCCGCGATGAAATGCTCGGCGAACATGCCTTGCTTATGTCAATGGAATTGATTTGAGGTAAAAAAAGGTTATACTGCTTTATAGAATTTACAAAAGCGTATTTCTTCCTTACAAGGAGGTATACATGAACGACCGCGAACAGGCAATGTTGCTTTACGATCTATTCTTTGACCAATGGGGGGATAACGGTTTGGAAGCGCGAAGGAAATTTGAGGAGAAGGGGCTTGAAGTATTGCCCAAACTGTTAATGGGGACAATTCTTTACATCAAAGGCTTGTCAGAATTAGGTAAATTCCCTGACCCAAAGATCAACAGACTATCAGGTCAACTAATGTTTGGATATTTAAGACCAATCAACCATATATTTTCGTCGTGGTGTAGTTTTAATAAGATGACTCCGCAACAAATCCTTGCACCATTGTATATGGCAATAAGCGAATCCGCATATTCGAGTTTACGTGCTGTTGCAATACTTGCTGTCGGTCAAATTTACATTCTCTATCCAAAAAACATCGATTCAATAAATCTCAAGTTGACACAGTTCAAAAGCGATAGCGATCCACTTGTCCGTGAATCGGCGATTTTTGTTCAGATTTTCCAAGATGTTGCACTTGGAGGGATACCCGATTTCTCAAAAGCTCGTCAAGTGGAAGAAACTGCCAAGAATATTATTCAAGGAATATTGAGTGAAGAGTGGCCATTTACGCCTGTTTAAGTCAAGCCAAAACCAGGTTGTGAAAGTGCTTATATAAGCCAATCTGGCAGTGATTGACCTGTCACTTTTTGCCAAAGGAATTTGAATTGAGAATAACCCATCATGGATTGTAAACTTCTTAGATTTTCAGCAGTTGCTTGGGTATTCGAACTTGCGCCAATTTCTAAAGCAATATTCCTAGCCCTTAAGAGTTTTCTCAGCGATTCTGGATAATTCTTTTGCATTGCGTCAATTTGCGCCATCATACCTAATGTTGAAGCCTGACCCCTCCGAAATCCTAGTTCTTCATCAATTGCCAGCGACTCCCGATATAACTTCATAGCTTTGCTCAAATCACCGCGTTGAACATTAATATATGCCATATTTGCCAGCGTGCCACTTTTACCTTTCAGGTTTCCCAAACTTTCCTCAATTTCCAAGGCTTGTTGATACAACCACATTGCTTTATCAATATCCCCGCGCGTATCGTAGATATTTGCTATTTCATGAAGTGTGTCTGCTTTGCCCTCTCGATCGCCTAAGCTCTCCTTGATATCAAGCGACTCTTGGAACAACTTCATCGCCTTGTCAAGATTCCCGCGTTTGACGTAAATTTTTGCCATATTACTGAGCAAAACACTTTTGCCTTTTGAATCTCCTAAACTCTCATTAATTTCGATGGATTGTTGAAATAACCCCAGTGCCCTATCGAAATCACCGCGTGTCTCGTAAACATTCGCTATCGCGTTGAGAGTGGCACCGACACCTTCCAAGTCACCTAATCTTTCCTTAACCGCTAAAGTCTGCTGATACAATCGCATCGCCCCATCTAAATTACCACGTGTAACATGGATTTGAGCGATCGCATTGAGTGTAGTAGCCTTGCCTATCAATTCGCCAAGATCCTCGTAGATTTCCAGAGCCTCCTGATTTAACTTCATTGCCATATTAAAATCACCCCGCGTGACATAGATTTTTGCCATCATGCCCAATGTTGCTGCCTTATTCTTGAAATCGTTCAGACTCCCTTTAATTTCAAGCGACTGTTGATACAATTCTAGTGCCTCGTCCAAATCCCCGCGTTCGCGCAGAATAGTTGCCTTTTCATGGAGTGCTGCCGCTTTTCCCTGAAGATTGTCAAGTGTTTCATTCGCACCTTGCGATTTCTCTATC
Organism: Anaerolineales bacterium; assembly: GCA_014860805.1. GTDB lineage: Bacteria > Chloroflexota > Anaerolineae > Anaerolineales > Villigracilaceae > Villigracilis. Next base: position 8,397 of record JACZJB010000163.1, on the reverse strand, counting down.
ATCCGCTGGGATTCATTGTACATGCCAAATTGTCTTAATAACTTGCCTACCCAAAATTGTATATGTGCAGCATCTCTGTCATTCCCTGATTCGGCGACATAAATCAAGTCAGGGATGGAACGCAAAGCAATTTGTGAAATAAGTGGGTTTTTAGTTCTTTGTTCTTCGACAATACTCGCTAAGTTAATCATGGATTGCCAGTAATTATTCTGAATCGCGTTTGTATCAACATCAACCAAGTGCTCTTTGGCAAAAACACTAAGAGCAGGGTGCAAACGATACAGGTAATAATCTTCTTCTTCAACATGTGGAAGAGTGATACGTTCTAGCAAACTACGTTCCCAAAGCGAATATAAGGTGCTGTTCACTTTAGGACGCATTTGTTCAAATTCTTCGTTATTTTCAGGAACATGATTTTCTAACACGGGCGCGGCGGTGAAATCCACAAAATAAGCAATAAATACACTCAATCTTGATAAAGCAACTTGCAATTCTTTTCCTTCCTCTGTCTTCAATAAACTATTCATCGTAAAATCAAACGACGCGCGCAAACTCTCGTGGCGGTCTTCTTCTGTCCACTTGTCATGGGCTTTGGGCAGGTGAGATTGCAACTCCTCAATGTATTGATCCAGCGACGTCTCGACCTGGTCGTCAAACGCAGAAGCGAGCAGGCGCAGCGCTAGTGGATGACCGCCAACCATTTCACTGACTTGCTGGGTCTTTTCGATGTAAATCTCGTCTTTTTGTCTGACCACGTTTTCCTGAAACAATCTCCCGCCGTTTTCATTGGTCAAACCTTGAATGTCTTCGATGGTTTCGCCAGGCAAATTCGTTACTTCGCGGCTGGTGATACACAGGGTTACTCCGTTTGCGGCAAGGCTCTTGAAAAAGACGTGTAGACTCTTGGATGCTTTTTCTTCGTCACTGTCCTTTTCATTCAACGCGTAATTGAGCGTCTCGAAATTATCCAAGCCCAACAGCGTGCGCTTGCTCGTCAACCTCGCGCGCACCAGCGTTTCGCGTTCCTTCGTTTCATTCGCGCAGGGCGAAGGCAATCCCAAAAAACGTTCGATCCGTCCGAGAATACTTTCCAGTGAAGGCAGCGGATCAAGCGCGAGAGCGAGAGTCAGGTCAAAAGACGGAGCGAAGCGCAAAAGCGATTGCCAGAGTAACGCGGTCTTGCCGATTCCGCCCGCGCCGTGTAGGGTCACAGTCAGCGGCTTCTTTGCCTCGATCAATTGCGTGCCAATGCGCATCAACTCGCGCTGGCGTCCAATCAACCCGTTGGCAGGGGATGGCAGTTCGCTCACATCGGCAGGACGAGCCGTTTGTACGAGTGACGTGCCGCTTCCGCGCCAGTTCATCTCGCCCGTTTCATCGGGGTGCGCGGCATACAGCGCGATCATCCCAACGAAAAATTCATTCTCGCGTTTGACCGCCCGCCGCGCCTGCATGGTCGCTTCGGGGATCGCGTGTCCCTGAGCCAGCCAGTTATAGAACTGCCCGCTGATGACAGGCGCGAACGGGTCGGGCAGGTTGAACTGCATCCCCAGCGCAAATGGGACTCCCGACTTAACCAGCCCGCGCGCGAGATTCCCGAACTCAGTCTTTTCCGCCGCTGCGGATTGACACGCGCTCAAGAACACGATTCGTGCTTTATCCTTCACCACGCGGATAAAATCCTGCGCCCCCAGCGGATTCGAAGCGCCGTTCTCGCGCTCGAACAACAGGATCGTCCCGTCCTTCATTGCCGCGCCGTGCCCCGAAAAATGTACCGCCAGCCCATCACGAAAACGCGCCATAACAGTTTGCAATTGTTCAGGCGTCACAGGACGCAGTTGCAGCAGGTCAAAGGGCGCATGGCTCGCCGTGATGTGACGGGTCATCTCGCGCCATTCGCCATCTACATCCAACGCACGCAGCGGCTCGGCATTCAAATCCACCAACGGGTTGGCAGGGATGAACAGCAGCGACACGCGTTCGACGCTTTCCTTCAAACGACCGTTCGCGAGTCTTTCACTTTCTGGTAGCGCCCGCATGAACGCGCAGTCCTCGACCACGTATTCCTGCTTGACCTCGTTGTACGCATACTCCCATGCCACGCCATCCAATTCAGGAGAATCCAACACCAGCACGATCATCCGCGCCGTTTGCCTAGATAACTCATCGAAGGCTGCCTTCGCCGCCGAACCATCCTTGAACAACGCCTGAAAGAGCCTGCCCCCATACGGGCGCGGATTCAACACGAAGGCTTTCAACTCCGCGTCGTTCAACCTCAAATCATGTAGGGAGAATGAATGGCTTTGCGTTTCATTTGCGCATACTGTGACTTGTCCGTTGTCGAGCGTAAGTGTAAGGATTAGCATAAACGATTCCAAAAGTGAAAGACGGTCACATCAATGGCGACCATCCGATAAGTATTTTTATCCTTCAAACGCTTTCTCCCATACCTGTCTCAATTCTTCCGTCAGTTCGGAGAGATCAACTTTTTTTTCTGTCCAATCATAATGCGTTGTAGGACCTATCCGAGTGACCGCAACTCGAGGGATGTATTGTAACCAACACCATCTTTTGTATACCTTTGAAACATTTCTCTGCTTCAGGGTGCTTCTCGTTTCCAGACAGAATTACATCCGTGATGCACTGATCAGTACTTATGCTTTGAGTTTTTCTTATTGTTTCTTAGTCAAAATTAAGACTTTCAATTAAAAGACGAGTCTTAGCAATAAGAGGTGTCGAACCAAGATGCTCAAATAACGATAATCCTTCATGGTAATGTGCTAATGCAGCATCTTTTTGGCCTTGCATCTGGTATAGTTTTCCAAGTTTTACTGCTGTATATGCACAACCCTCAATATTCCCAATCTGTTTTTCAATTTGCATAGCCTGTTCTAATATAGCCTTTGCCTGGCTGTATTCTTCATTTTCAAAATACACATCAGATATCGCAGCGAGGGTAGTAACTTCGGATTCCAAATCCCCCATGCCCCTAGTGATTTCAAGTGATTGTTGAAACAACTTCATTGCTTTATCTAGATCACCTTGAAATAGCGTAACATATCCCATTTCATGTAAGACATTAGCCTTAACTTCCAAATTCCCCAAACCCTCGCATAGTTCAAGTGATTGCTGGTACAACTCCATTGCCTCATCTAAACTACCTTGTGATCGCAGGATGTTCGCCATTCCTGTTAAAGTTATAGCCTTGCCGTATAAATTACCTAACTCTTCATTGATTTTTAACGATTGCTGATGTAGTTTCATCGCTCCAGTAAAATTACCTTGCATCTGTAGGACATATGCCATGTCGTGTAACACTCCAGACTTGCCTTCCAAGTCACCCAAATCATCGGTGGTTTTCAACGACTGCTCGTATAATTTTAATGCTCCGTCGGTATCACCTTGCATTCGTAGAATATACGCTGTCTCACTTTGAACAGCGCTTTTAGTTTGTAAATTACCGAGGTTTTCCGCAATTTCCAGTGCTTGTTGATACAATTTCATAGATTCGTTTAACTTACCACGTGTTCTTAAAATACGTCCTATCTTCCATAGGGTAGCAGACTTAACCTCCAGATTGCCGAGACTCTCTGCAATGGTTAGTGACTGCTGATAAAAATTCATTGCTCCACCTATATCACCTTGCGCATTCAGAATATTTGCCATGTCATGCAACACAACAGATTTGCCTTCCAAGTCCCCTAAATCTTCATCAATCGTTAGAGATTGTTGAAGTAATTTCATTGCTCCATTCATATCACCTCTAATTTGAAAAATATTTGCCATTTTGAGAAAAACTGCAGATTTGCCTTTCGGATTATTCGCCTTTTGATTTGTGCTAAGCGACTTTTCAAGCAATTGCATTGCGTCATCGTATAAGCCAAATTGTAAAAACAATTTTCCTGTTCTGAACTGCATAAGAGCGGCATCCTCGTTTGTTCTTGATAGCGCTGTTGTAAGTAGGTCGGGTATGGCGCGTAAAGCAACTTGTGCGACAAATGAATTTTTTAAAGATTGCTCCTCCGCGACACGCGCAAAATTATTCATGGACTTCCAAAAGTTTTCCTGGACAGTCTCATAATCTGTCAATCGTTCTTTGGCAAATAACCTCAACGTAGGATGTAGGCGGTATAGATAATAGTTAGTTTGTGGTAAAAAAATCGTAATACGTTCCAGCATACTATGTTCCCACAATATTTGAAGTATTTGGTCTGCTTTAGGGCAAAATTGTAAAAACTTGTCAGCGTTTTCAGGAAAACTTTCAATCACAGGTACTGCATTTAGGTCTACAAAAAAAGCGGAAAAAAAACTTAATCTTGCAAATGCAATTTGTATAATTTCTCCCTTGTCTATCTTTACCAAATTCTTCATCGTAAAATCAAAGGACGCGCGCAAACTCTCATGACGATCTTCTTCTGTCCACTTGTCTTGCGCTTTAGGGAGATGGGATTGCAAATCCTCAATATATTGATCCAACGATGTTCCAACTTGGTCATCAAACGCGGAAGCAAGCAGGCGTAGCGCCAGTGGATGACCGCCAACCATTTCGCTCACTTGTTGGGTCTTCTCGATGTAAATTTGCTCTTTCTGCTTCGGCTTGACCACATTGTCTTGAAATAATCTTCCGCCAACATCATTAGGAAGACCTTCAATGTCAATAATAAGTTCGCCGCCTAAATTGGTAACTTCGCGGCTGGTTACGCAAAGTGTCACACCATTAGCAACAAGGTATTTGAAAAGGGAGTGCAAACCCTTGGCAGTCTTTTCTTCATCACTGTCTTTCTCATTCAATGCATAATTCAGTGTCTCGAAATTATCCAAGCCCAACAGCGTGCGCTTACTCGTCAATCTCTCACGCACGATTCGCTCGCGTTCCTTTGTATCGCTCGAACACGGCGAAGGCAAATTCAAGAATCGCTCCAACCGTCCCAGCACGCTTTCCAGGGAGGGCAGGGGATCGAGCGCGATGGCGAGCGCCGCCTCAAACGACGGGGCGAAGCGCAGCAGTGCCTGGCGCATCAACGCGGTCTTGCCAATTCCGCCCGCGCCGTGCAGGGTCACGGTATTTGGTTTTTTCTTTTCCAGCAGGTTCGTGCCGATGTTCATTAACTCGCGCTGGCGTCCGATAAATCCGCTGGGCGTGGGCAGGTCGCTCACGTCCGCTACGGCGAAGGTGGATACAGTCCGCGTACCCGAGCCAGACCATTCCATTTTTCCCGCTTCATCGGGGTGCGCGGCATACAGAGCGATCATGCCCACGTAAAATTCATTCTCACGCTTCACCGCGCGCCGCGCCTGCCGCGCCGCCTCGGGGACTGTGTGTCCCTGCGATAGATAATTGTAGAACTGTCCGCTGATGTTCGGTGCAAAAGGATCGGGGAGATTGAACTGCATTCCCAACGCGAACGGGACTCCCGCCCTCACCAGTTCCCGCGCCAGATTTCCGAACTCGGTTCTTTCTGCGACTGCGGATTGGCACGCGCTTAAGAAGCCGATCCACGCCTGATCTTTGACTTCACGTACGAACTCCCGCGCCTCGAACGGATTCGACGATCCGTTCTCGTTTTCGAACAACAGGAACGCTCCATCCTTCGTTACTGCGCCATGACCCGAGAAATGCGCAATCATCCCATTTTGGAATCTCGCCATTACACTTTGCAGCGCTGCGGGCGTTGCGGGTCTCAACTCGATCAGGTCAAACGGTGCATTGCTTTTGACGATGTGCTGTGTCATCTCGCGCCATTCGCTTTCGATATCCAGTTCGCGCATCGGCTCGCCACTCAAATCCACCAGCGGGTTGGCAGGGATGAACAATAGCGGCACGCGCTCGACGCTTTTGCTCAGCCGTCCATTTGAGAGCGGGCGTTCCTTCTCTGGCAGCGCGCGGATAAAGGAAAAATCTTCAACGAGATAGGCGTTATCGTGATACGCATATTCCCACGCGATTCCATCTAATTCACTTGATTCGAGCACAAGGATAATTGTCCGCTCGGTTTGCTTCGACAGTTCATCGAACGCCTTCCGCGCCTCTGAGCTATCCTTGAACAACGTCTGAAATAGCTTCCCGCCATAAGGACGAGGATCTTTGAAAAAATCCTTCCATTCCTTGTCTGTTTGTCCCAAATCAAGCAAAGAGAAGGAATGACTTTCCTGTCCATTTGCATGTACGGTGATTTGTTTATTGTCGAGAGTGAGTTGAATTGTGAGCATAAACTGTCCCGTAAGAAAAGAGACAGCCCCATCGAGGGAACTGTCTAATGATTAAATCCTGAACAAAATATCCAACGCGGCGACCAGCATCAAAAATGCGCCGAAGCCAAAGATCCACGATGCCCTGTTGACCATTCCATGTTTGTGGGTGAGCAGCTCTTCTAGAATCTTTCTTTTCGCCGTCAGATTGGCGTGAGAGAAGGTATATCGCTTCGGCGAAACCGCCTGCAGTGCAAAATACAGCGCTGCCATGAAAGAGATTAAAGCCAGCGTGCCAATGACCTTCACATCAAAAAATCCCAAATAGGTTGGCGCGTCCTTGAATGCTAGTAAGCCAAAGAACGCACCGAGCAAAGTAGTAGAAAGTGTGATGATCTGTCTCGCTGCATCTTCGAGAGTTTTCAGCGAGCCTGTTTCCATCTCATCGAATAACTTATCCAGCCGTTCGTCTTCTGGCGACAGTGGTGCGGACTCTATGAAAATCTCATCATTTGATACTTGACTTGTTTTTTTTGCCATATTCACCAACTTTCGCTTTGAACTTAAACTTCCTGCCGCAGTATTGACAGGTCACTTCAAATTCTTGCTCGGCTTTATCGTCTCCACGGGACACAACTTCCTTCATGAGACTACCGCTTTCTTTCGATAATTCGGCAAGGTCAAAACGGTTAGGCTTCGAGCAGTTTACGCATTGTGTATTGACAAAGGGTGGCATAACATAACCTCCTGGATATTTCACAATAGTATAGAAGCGAAAGCATATTTATACAAGTGTGGGAATTAGGGATTTCATGATTGCGGTAAAGGCGGAAATAGTGTGCTCCAGGCAACCCTCCCAATTGGACGATTTACAATTTTATGACTTGAAAAAGAATTGGTTTGTGTTATAAATTCTAAAGATGACACTCAAAATGATTGTCACAAAACTTCAGGCTCCTTTAAATCAAAAACCGCAGGGTCAACTGGAATTGCCAGCCCGATGCTCGCAAGTCCGCGGTCGAAGATTGACGCTCATAACCCGAAGGTCGCAGGTTCAAGTCCTGCCCCCGCTACCTTGAAAGACCATGCGAAAGCGTGGTCTTTTCGTTATAACGGTCATATCGAAATGGGAAAAGCGGAAGTGCAGGATCCGCAGAAACCTAAAATATAACCTATAAAGCGCGTAAGTCAAAATCCACCAAGCCCGAGTTTCATTGGATCCAAGTAATTGAGAAAGTGATGAACTAATGAAAGTGGCGTAACGGGGGTGCATAAAATATTGACGTTAAAAAAACGTGTTTTTTAGATATTGACAGGGTGAAAAGTAAGCACAGTGTAGCGGGTTTGGATTTTTTCTGCAATTGCATGTAGATTTCGACTAAAATTAGCCCATGCTCACCAGCCCCCTGCACCTTGTCATTCGTTTTTCAGATACCATGTTCGAGGTGGGGGATGTGGTTTCCATTCACAATGAAGTAGTAGAGAAGCACGGCGCGGTGTGGTTTGGCAAATTAGGCGGGACGTTATCCCTCGCCCGTATTGAGATGTTGAACAAGCAGATCGAGCAGAAGACGCCGACTTTTTTGTATCTAGTGAAGGGCAACCGTAGAAAGTCTACGCCGTACAAGGCGCGGATTTTGGCAATATCACGAGACTTTCCAAAAAAAGAAAAGGTTTTGATTCCTTCCTATTATGCGGAGAAGAAACTGCTAAAATATATGAATGCATGGGTGAAGGCTGGGCGTATTGAGCAAGTGGAGATGGCGGACTTGAAGAATTTGAAGACGATCAATTCCATCTTTCCCATTGAGGAAACGCTAGTGAGAAGTTCTTCGGGGTATTTTCTTGTGCATGAAAGTAAGTCTATCTTTTAGGGAGGAAGAATGCCTGTTCGAGTTACTCTAAGGACTAAGAAGGACTTTAGCCCGTTTCGTGTTTTACTCAAAAAACTAATCGAGTTGCAGGATGGAGACTCGGTAATCTTGTGCTCAGGATATATTCAGGACATCATCCGAGCGCAGTCGCCTCGTGCCTACAGCATTTCAGAAGATGAATTGGTTGATTATTTAAAAAGAGGTTGCGCTCGTGGAACGGTCCTGACCATTGCTGGGAAACTTAAATCATATGGAAAAAACAAGTCTCCTGCTTGGTATGTTCAATACGAAAACTTCATAAAAAACCTAAAGGCAAATGGATTAAGTGTAGAAG
>JACZJB010000015.1 GCA_014860805.1 Anaerolineales bacterium | reverse complement strand
AAGTGCTGGCGTGCGCCGCCCGCCCACTGAACACTGGCAAGACAGCATACCATCCAACAAAGCGATTGCCATTCGCTTGCGCGCAATCGGTCATAAACTGGGCAAAGACTATTCTGCTGCTGTAACCGCTTACCACGAAGCACTGAAAATCCAACGCAGTATTTCACCTGAAAGTGATGGAGTCGCCATCACTTTGAATTCACTAGCGGACGCGGAGCAACTCAATAAAGACTACCCCGCCGCCGAGCGCGACTATCGTGAAGCCCTGCGCATTGCGAAAATAAATAAAGATGATGAAGGCATTGCCATCTACACAGGCAATCTGGCAGCACTCGCCCTCGACCGTGAGCAGTGGGCAGAAGCCGAGTCCCTCGCCCGCGAAGCCCTCCCGCTCTCGGAAAAAGTCGGGCGGCTGGAGTTGATTGCGGACGATTGTCACCGCCTCGCCCAAGCCATACTCAAACAAAACCCCGCAAGGGTAGGGGCGACCCGCCCTGTGCAAGAAAGCGCCTTGTCTGACCGTGAAGGGTCGCCCCTACAAGAGGCATTATCCCTGTCCCGCCGCGCCGTCGAGATTTACACGCGCCTGCGCCACCCCGATTTGCAGTCCGTGCAGGAAACATTGGCGGAGATTGAAGAGAAGTTGAAGAAATAACCGCTGGTCGAGTAGGCGGCGGGTTTCAATATGCCTTTGTAAGTCTGCTAAACCACCGCCGTATCGAGACCAACAGTTACATGCAAATATAGAATTACTTGGAAACATAGTGGTCTCGATACGTCCCGCAAAGAGCGACGGGACTACTCGACCACCGGGCAACAAAATTTTTATGACATTTGTTACAGAACCAAAACGGGGAATGGTTGTAGAATTACCAGGTCATTGGAGACCGAATGGCAACACACAGGGGCATACGCCAGGCTCGCTACCCAAAATTTGACGCAACCTCAAATTTCAGGAGAAAAAATGACCACGTTCTATCCCCCCGAACCGTTCCGAATCAAAGTAGTTGAACCCATCCGTCTCATTCCGCCTGACGAAAGAGAAAAGGCGCTCAAGGAAGCAGGTTACAACCTCTTCCTGATGAAAGCCGAAGACATGTTCATTGACCTGCTGACCGACTCAGGCACAGGCGCGATGAGTCAGGAGCAATGGGCAGCCATCATGCGCGGCGACGAGTCCTACGCAGGTGCGCGATCCTTCCATCGTCTCAAAGCTGCCGTGGAGGATGTTTTCGGCTTCAAGCATTTCGCTCCCACGCATCAAGGCCGCGCCGCCGAAAATATTCTTGCCGCGTGTTTGGTGAAGCCCGGTCAATGGGTGCCCAGCAATATGCACTTCGACACCACCGACGCCAACATCCGCGCGCGCGGAGGACGTCCCGCAAACCTCGTCATCGACGAAGCGCACGATCCAGAAAATCGTCATCCCTTCAAAGGCAATATGGATATCGCCAAGCTCAAGGCCTTCATCGCAAAGTATGGGCGTGAGCAAATTCCCTTCGGGATGATAACAGTTACAAATAATGCAGGAGGCGGACAGCCCGTCTCGATGGAGAATCTCAAACAAGTTGCGGATGTCTACCACGAGAGCGGAATCCCATTCTTTATCGACGCCGCACGCTACGCTGAGAACTGCTACTTCATCAAGCAGCGGGAGTCTGGCTATGGGCAGAAATCCGTCAAAGAGATCGCGCGTGAAATGTTCGCCCTCGCAGACGGCATGACCATGTCCGCGAAGAAGGATGCCATCGTCAACATCGGCGGTTTGATCTGCATGAACGACGACACCATATTCCAGAACGTGCAAAACGAGTTGATCCTGCGCGAAGGCTTCCCCACCTACGGCGGGCTCGCTGGCCGCGACCTCGATGCGATGGCAGTCGGCTTGTACGAAGGCTTGGACGAAGATTATCTTTCGTATCGAATCGGGCAAACCGCCTACCTCGCCAAGCAACTCAACGACGCAGGCATTCCTACCCTTCAACCCACTGGCGGGCACGGAGTCTACGTCAATGCGGGCGCGATCTTCCCGCACATCCCCAACTACGAATTTCCCGCACAGGCATTGGCAATCGAGCTGTACCGCGAAGGCGGCATCCGCGGCGTGGAAATTGGCTCGGTCATGTTTGCCTGCCTCGACCCGGAAGACAATACCTGGCATTACCCCGCGCTTGAATTGCTGCGCCTCGCCATCCCGCGCCGCACTTATACCCAAAGCCATCTGGATTATGTGGCAGATTGTTTTGCCGCCATCAAATCACGCGCTGATAAAGTGCGCGGCTACAAATTCACCTACGCGCCTGAGTTGCTGCGTCACTTCACGGCAAGATTTGAGCCCTTATAATTGCTCTCCGCCCTGAGCGGAGAGAGACCGCGTACTTCGGTCGAACGCAGCCGAAGGGCACTTCGACTACGCCGCCAAAGTACGGCGGCTCCGCTCAGCGCGGAGATAATCAATCCCATTTGCCAAAGTGAGGAAACTATGCCCGACCAGCTTTATTACACAGACTACCTGGAACTGGACAAAATTCTCGACAGCCAGCATCCCAAAAGCAGCTACAAGACCGATGAATTATTATTCATCGTCATCCACCAGACGTATGAACTCTGGTTCAAGCAGATCATCCACGAGCTGGATGCGGTGCGGAGAATCTTCGACACGGACAATGTCCAAGATAATGCGGGCGAGATGAGCATCGCTGTCCATAAGTTGAAACGGGTTGTCAAAATTCTGGAAGTGCTCAATCAACAGGTCAGCATTCTCGAAACCATGACTCCGATGGACTTCCTCGAATTCCGCAATTTGCTGCTGCCGTCTTCTGGATTCCAAAGCCTGCAATTCCGCATCATCGAAGCCAAGCTGGGCTTGAAGATGGACCAGCGCTACAAGGCAAATTATTACAAGAACACCCGCCCGGGCGGATTCAATCAACAGGACTTTCAGACCATTAACCAGGTCGAGTCCGAGGCGACGCTCAAAGGACTGGTCATCAAATGGGCAGAGCGGACTCCCTTCTTCGATGAGTCGCTTTGGAAAGAATATCAAAGTTTGTACCCAGCAGAGAATGGAACGCAAAAATTCTGGAGCGACTACAAACAGATCTATCAGAACAGTCTCTCAGGTGTTGAACAGCGCCAAACGGAAGAATTGGAAAAGGTCTTCTACAAGGAAGGGCTGGGCGAGTTTTCAGTGGACGCCATGCGCGC
>JACZJB010000162.1 GCA_014860805.1 Anaerolineales bacterium | reverse complement strand
CACCCTGCCCGCCCGTGAAATTCTCGAACGCGAAAATATTTTCATCATGGATGAAGACCGCGCGCTTCGCCAAGACATCCGTGCCTTGCGTGTTGCCATCCTCAATCTCATGCCGACCAAGATCGCCACCGAAACACAAATTCTGCGTCTGCTTTCAAATTCCCCGCTTCAAGTAGAGATCACACTTCTGCACACTGCCACACATGAATCAAAAAACACGGACGCGGATCATCTTCTCAATCACTATGGTACTTTCAAGGATGTGAAGCATGAAAAATTCGACGGGCTGATCGTCACGGGCGCGCCTGTCGAACAGATGCAATTTGAAGAAGTGGATTATTGGAACGAGCTAACCCAGATCTTTGACTGGGCTGAAACCAACGTCGAATCCACGTTTTATATTTGTTGGGGAGCGCAAGCCGCGCTGTATCATAAATATGGCATCCCCAAATATGACCTCCCCCACAAGATGTTCGGCGTCTTCGAGCACCGCCTCTTGAATCGGACCTCAAGCCTGCTGCGCGGCTTCGATGACATTTTCCTCGCCCCTCACTCCCGGCACACAGAAATTCGCAGAGAGGATGTTGAAAGGGTGAACGAGATTCAGCTTCTGGCTGAGTCAGATGAGGCGGGCGTGTATATTGTCGGTTCAAAAGATGGACGCCATCTTTTTATCACAGGTCACTCAGAGTACGATCCGCTCACGCTCAAAGCCGAATATGACCGCGATATAAACAAAGGACTCGCCATCCATGTGCCGAGGAACTACTATCCCAACGATGATCCGTCACAGGAACCCACCATCCGCTGGCGTGGACATGCCAATTTGTTATATTCAAACTGGCTGAACTATCACGTCTACCAAGTCACACCATATGATATGAATCAGATTCCGTAAGTCAACGCCATTTCGTAATTCTCTCAGGGATTCGCTCATCCCCCAACTCGTGACACAACTTCTTCAAGCGTGGATGGGCTCCCTGCCATTTCAGATCATTGAGAGTCTCTTTCAGCGGAACGTCCTTGCGAAGCGTGGATAATTCCCTGAACAGCAAGGCATCGTCGTAATTTGCCTGTAGGTTTTCAACCAATGTTGTCGCACGACCCAGCCCAAGCGGGAGTTTCTTCGGGTCTTTGGGAATGGACTCGATGTGCTTGAACTTCGCCAGAACTGTGGCTGTAGACTTCGCTCCCCAACCTTGAATCCCTGGGTAACCATCCGCAGAGTCACCAACAAGGGCGAGATAATCGGGAATGGATTCGGGATCGACGCCAAATTTCTCGACCACACCTTTTTCGTCCAATAGAATTTCCCTGCGGCGATCCCAGCAGATGACTCGTTTGCCGTCCACCATTTGCGTCAAATCTTTATCCACCGAGCAGATGACAACCTGTTCCACGGACTTGACCTTCTTGAATCGCTCCACCGCCGTCGCAATCGCATCGTCCGCTTCAAACTTGACCATTGACCAGACCACCAATCCCAAAGCGGATACCATCTTTTCAGCCAGCTCAAATTGATTCAAGATGACAGGGTCAACGCCTTCGCTGGATTTGTAGCCATCATACATCTTGTTGCGAAACGACTCGATGACGTGATCAAAAGCCACAGCAACGTGCGTCACTTCGGGATCATTCAATAGCAGCATCATGCTGCGGACAAGTCCCAGCGTGGCACCGATCTCCAATCCATTGGGAGCTTTCTTCGGAGGCGCGCCGAAGTGACTGCGAAATAATTCGTACGTGCCGTCAACAAGGTGGATTTTCATGATGTCTCCTACGTCATGTCACTCTGAGCGAAGAGTCTATGATAGTACGGTACAAATCCTTCGCTCCGCTCAGGATGACAATTTTTATTTTACATCAGGCTGAAAGCGCTGATACACCACTCCTGTTGGGAGTGTGGATGATTCGATCAATTTCAAATTCACACGTTTTCCATCGGGGAATAATCGCTTGCCAGTTCCAAGTACAAGCGGATAAACATGCAGGGCATATTCATCCACGAGGTCGTTCTTTATCAATGCGTGCATTAAGACACTGCTGCCGTCCATGATGATGTTCTTTCCAGGCTGGCTCTTGAGTTTGCGGATCTCCTCGATTACGTTTCCGCTGATGAGGGTCGAATCCCGCCAGCCATCTACGGATTTCAACGTGGTGGAAACAACATATTTTTTGAAGCCGTTGAATGGATCGTTGGCAGGATCAGGTTCAAATGCGTCACCGTGAGTCTGCCATGTCTTTCGACCAAGCAGCAAGGTGTCCGCATCGGCGAAGATCTGACCGAAGTGCGCACCGATGTCATCATGCCAGTAGGGAAGCGTCCAACCGCCGTGGGTGAAACCGCCATCCGTATCTTCGGCGGGACTGCCTGGCGCCTGAATGACACCATCCAAAGTAATGAACTCGTGAACGATTATTTTTCTCATTGCTTCTCCTTTACGCCTTTTTCCAGACCGTCGCATACTTCTTTTTATATTTCGCATCCTGTTCTAATTCGATCAATTCCAAAGCCTTCTCCTTGATCTCGTTGGAGGTCGTGGCGTTATACAGATTTCGCAAAGTCACAAGGATATCGTAGCGAATCAATGCACCATTCTTTTCCTTGATACATTCCTTGAATCGTTTTTCCAAACCTTGAACCACAAGCTGTTGATGCTTCTTCCCGCCCAGCCCAACCTTCCAAATGTTTTGCATGGTATGCCGTGCCGTGACAAACTTCTCATCCTTCGTCACATTGAGCAGTTTGTCGAAGTCTTTGAACATCCGTCCCTTGGGGTCGCTTTTGCCGAGGTTACCCAGCAATTGTCCGCAGATCGCACGGACGTGGTTGTCCTTGTGCGTTAATCCGCTGACCACTTCATCCCACACATCGTACGCCCAACTCACAGGTTTTTCGGATTCCTTCATCAAATAGTCATATGCTTTGAATTGGGTTTGCCCATCGCCTGTAAAAATATCATCCATCTTTGAGCGGATCGTTTTATCCATTTTGCCTGCCTTCGTTGGTTCCCGAAATGACCATCCCTTCGCCTTGAGTGCTTCGCGGAGTTTGCCAAGTGCGTTAGGACCCATGCCATGCAATTGTGAAAGTTCCGCTTCAGTGACTTCAGTCAATTGTTTTAAGGTAGTGATTCCCGCGCTTTCCAAGGCACGCTGGGCGGGAGCGGCTGTTTTAGGAAGGTCGCTTTGTTTTTGATCTTTCATAATTGTTTCCTCATGAGACACTCCTCTTTATGAATTAAAGATTAAATCGGTTGTCTTTTAATTGTTCAGGTATGCGCTGGTGAGCGAATGTTTTGCTTTCAATAATTCTTTCGGGGTTCCCTCGAACATGACCTGACCGCCCTTACTGCCGCCTTCGGGACCCATATCGATGATCCAATCGGCGTTCTTGATGACGTGCAGATTGTGTTCGATGACAACGACCGTGTTGCCCGTGTCGACGAGGCGGTTGATGACTTGCATAAGGTGACCGATATCAGATATGTGCAAGCCCGTGGTCGGTTCGTCCATGATGTAGATACTTCCTTTTTTGTGCAACTCGCTGGCGAGTTTGATACGTTGACATTCGCCGCCCGAAAGTGTACTCAGCGGTTGACCGAGTCCTAGATAATCCAGACCGACGTCGCTCATGGCTTGTAATTTTTTGACCACTTCCTTGAGTTCAAAATATTCGAGCGCCTGTTCCACGTTCATTGCCAGCACGTCGCTGATGGATTTGCCGTTGAGTTTGTACGCCAGCACTTCATCCTTGAAGCGTTTGCCGCCGCAGACCTCGCAGGGCGATTTCACGCTATCGAAAAATGACAACTCGGTATAAACCACACCCAGTCCCTGACAGTTCTCACACGCGCCCTTCGAGTTGAAACTGAACAGCGAAGCCTGCACTTTGTTTGCCGATGCAAACGCCTTGCGGACATCATCAAGGATGCCAGTATACGTGGCGGGATTGGAACGGCTGTTGACTCCCACTGCGGATTGGTCAATGACAATCGCATCGGGATGTTGATGCTGGAAGACCTCATTGATGAGCGAACTCTTGCCAGAGCCAGCCACACCTGTGACCACAGTCAGCACGCCCGTCGGAATGTTCACACTGACATTCTTGAGATTGTTGACCTTCGCATTCTTGATCGGCAGTTTGCCCGCCGGCGTGCGGAACGAATCTTTTATCGGGATGGATTGCTGCATGTGTTTGCCCGTGATCGTGTTCGCCTTGAGCAGGTTTGCATAACTGCCTTCGTAGACGATCTCGCCTCCATGCGGACCTGCAAGCGGACCCACATCCACAACATGGTCTGCCACTTTGATCACATCGGGGTCATGTTCCACGACGATGACCGTGTTGCCCTTGTCACGCAGTTTCTGCAGCAACTCGTTCATCCGATGCACGTCACGTGGATGCAAACCCACGCTCGGCTCATCGAAGATATAGATCACATCGCTCAGACTACTACCGAGATGCTTGACCACTTTCACGCGCTGCGACTCTCCGCCTGATAACGTGTCCGTTTCACGGCTGAGGCTGAGGTATTCCAGTCCAATATCCACGAGGTTCTGCAAACGCTCCACAAGCGCTTTGACGATTGGCTCGGCGGCAGGTGTTTTGATCTTTTTCACAGCTTCGATCAATTCAGGGATTTCCATAGCTGTCAGGTCGGCGATGTTATAGCCATTGATCTTGCATTTCAGGATGGTCTGATTCAGCCGCGTACCATGACATTCAGAACATGGGCCCATCGTCATGTAGGGTTCAATCGACTTCTGGGTTCGTTCAGATTTGGTTTTTAGGTCCTGCTTGATGTACTTGTTGGTAAAGCGATTGACAATGCCTTCGTAGGTCATGTTGAAATCTTTTGCCCCCACCTTGGTCTTGACCTTGATGGGTTCGCTGTATAAAAGGTCGTTCAGTTCCTTTTGGGTGTATTTGGAAATTTTCTTATCAGGGTCGAACAAACCCGTATTAATTAAATTACTCCAGTACCAGCTATCCACAGCATATTCATGAAATAAGATCGCGCCTTCATTCAAAGATTTGGATTTGTCCAGGAACTTATCCATATCCACGTCCAGCTTGCGACCGAGTCCGTTACAGTTCGGGCACATGCCCTGCGGGTCGTTAAAGCCGAATACGTTGGTGGGTCCCACGTGGGGCTGTCCGATGCGTGAAAACATCATGCGCAGGATCGTGTTGATGTCGGTGATCGTGCCCACGGTCGAGTGTGAGCCGCCGCCCATCCGCTTCTGATCCACCACAATGGACATGCTCAGGTTCTCGATGGAATCCGCCTCAGGCTGGGAATACTTCGGCAGGAAATTCCGCACGAACATGCTGAAGTTTTCGTTGAGCAGACGTTGAGATTCAGTCGCAATCGTGTCGAACACAATGGACGATTTACCTGAGCCTGACACGCCAGTAAAGATGGTTATTTTTCGTTTGGGGATGCGCAGCGAGACGTTCTTTAAATTGTTCTCTCGTGCTCCGCGAATCTCAATATATTCCTGGGGCATGGTCTCTCCTCTGAAATCTCTGCCGAATGGTTAACGTATTGGGTGGGCAAAAGCCAGGCTTTCACCCACCCAGGATAAAGGTGACAAATATTTTAGAACATTTATTCTAGCAAGTCAAGACTCTTAACTCACCGATTTTTTAACGAGCGCAATGATCTTTGCCTCTTCGGCGGATGTCAACTTGATCAGTGCAAAACTGGCAGCCCACATATTGCCTTCATCAAGTTTCGCATCGGGTTGAAAACCGAAGGTTGCATATCTGACACCAAACTTGCTTGCGGCTTGAAAGAAACAAATGACCTTACCGTCCGCGTCCGCATACGCGGGCATGCCGTACCAGGTCTTTGGCATAAGCTCAGGCGCAGCGGCGGTGACGATCTCATGGATGCGCTTCCCCATCGAACGATCTGTCGGGTCTTTCATCGCGGCAATGGCTGCAAATACCGCTTTCTCGCCTTCGGCTCTGTTCTTGCCTGCGCGCGCTTCCGCCTTCAACTCTTGAACGCGAGCCTTCATCGCGGCTTTTTCGTCAGCTGTAAATCCTTCGCCAGTCGTTTTGATGGTCTTTTTCGTAGCAGTTTTTGGGCTCATAATAAAATCTCCTGTCTGAATTTAAATCGTTTTGACACCTTGCATACAAAGCAATTTACCTTTATAATAAAGATACTTCAAAATAAAGGTAATGTCAAGGGCATATTTCTATGACAAAATCGACAAAAGCAGAATTGAAAAAACGAGCCCTTGCGGCAGTGAGGGATTATGGCGTTAATTTGACATTGTTCCGCAACGCCATGAGTGAATGGGCAGGACTCAACGTCACCGACATGGAATGTCTCAGGCTTCTATTTCAAAAAGGCGTTGCCACACCCTCTGAACTTTCACGGTTCACGGGTCTCACTTCAGGCGCAACGACGGCCATGCTGGATCGGCTCGAAAATGCGGGATTAATCGAACGCCGACCCAACCCCAATGACCGCCGCGGATCTCTCATTGCTCCCGCAAGATCAAGCGCCGAAAAAGCCGCGTCATGGTTTGAGTCGGCGAGGAACGCACAAAATGAATTGATCTCCAGCTACCCCGAAAGTGACCTGGAAATCATTGCTGATGTTTTTGAACGATTCGCCAAACTATGGGACGATGAACGCAGAAAAATTCAAAAGAACCAGTGATCATTCTGCGTCCCGTTCGTAATTCACAACAATGACACCCCTTGAAGTGACAATGCTTTCCGTCACCTTGAATTTCGCCGGGATCGTCCCCTCGGCAAACAACCGTTTTCCACTGCCCAATGTTATCGGATAGATCATCAGCCAGAACACGTCAACCAGATCATGTTTGATAAGCGTTTGAAGAAGGTCGCCGCTTCCCCACACGTGCAGGTCCGGTCCTTGCTGCTGCTTGATCTTGGCGACTTGTTCTACAATATCTCCGTTTAAAAATATGGATGGCTGCCATTCGTGAGATTTCATGGTATTCGAGGCGACGTATTTGGTCGCCGTATTGACATTCGGCCATGCGTCCGCGTGTTTTGGCCAGTAGGGTGCCCAAATGTCAAATGTTTTGCGCCCTAACAACAGGTCGAACGGACTGTTCATCTGTTTTCTCAGGAGCGCTCCACCAATCTCATCGGCATATGGTGATATCCATCCGCCGTATACAAAGCCTCCGCTGGTATCTTCTTCTGGTCCACCTGGAGCCTGTATCACACCATCAAGAGAGATATGTTCAAGCACGATAATTTTTCTCATTTCGATTACCTCTAACGTCATCGCGCTTCGTCATGCGCCTTTTGCAGGTCAGCCACAATGATCTTCCTCATCTTGAGCATGGCATCCATCACCCGCTTGGATTTGATCGGGTCCGCGTCGCCCATCAATTCGCCCAATTGCTTCGGCACGATCTGCCACGACAAACCATACTTATCCTTCAACCAGCCGCACATAGACTCCTCGCCCCCATCCGCAGTCAGCGCATTCCAAAAATAATCCACCTCGGCTTGGTCTTCACAATTGACGAACATTGAGACCGCCTCATTGAATTTGAACTGCGGACCCGCATTCAAACCCATGAACTCCTGTCCATCCAACTCGAACGAAACCGTAAACGCCCTGCCATCGGGTCCGCGTGAGACACCGAGCACTTTCGAATTCTTGAACAGCGAGACATAAAAATTCATCGCCTCTTCTGCCTGCGTATCGAACCATAAGAACGGGGTGATCTTTTTCATTTTGATTCTCCTTTCGCTTGCTTCTTGTTTACGGCAAGATGCAATTTGATGACTCTTTCAATTAATTGGATCGGAAGCGGCTCATCGAGCGAAAATTTCAACGTCCCTTTGCCGTCCACATACTTTGCAATCTGACGTTCGAACGCCTCACTCCCCGCCGGAACCGGGTACAGCGACACATGCTTTTTCCACCCTGCAAAATGGATCAAGTTCCTGCCGTTCAACTCGAATGCAGCGATCTGATAACTGATTCTCTCCTTCGCATCCGGTACCAGGGAATGGATCAGTTTACGGATCTGCTTTAGATACGCCCGCGACTCGGGCGGGCATGACCCAATATATTCGTCAATGGATTGAAAATTTGTCTTAGCCATTTTGTCCTTCCATGAGCGCCAAAAGTTTCGTGGTCGTATTCCAATTGCGGATGGTCATATTTTGATAGACCGGCAGACCGATAATTTTCGTCAGGTGGCTTTGCGAAGCCCTGCTGATGAGACGGGAAAAATACAGGACGTACTTCCCTTCATAGGCTTGATCCACTCCTTCCCTCACGCTGACCTGTTCCATCGCTTTGGCGGGCGTGAGCGGTTCTTTCAGGAAAATGACATCGTAGCGGTACTCGTCGGGTGCATCGCCAAATCCCTTGGGAGCGCCAGCGACGATCTTTTTCATCTCAGGGTGAGGGACAATGATGAGGCGGGACGTGTAGTTAAATCTTTTTGATAATGTCTTCTCGATCTTGTCGGTTAGTCCAGCGTTGTCCTTTTCAGGGGAGGCAAACACCACATTGCCGCTTTGAATATAGGTCTTCACATCGGAAAAGCCCATTGATTCAAAGCTCGCTTTCAAGTCCGCCATTTTGATGATGTTCTTTCCGCAGACGTTGATTCCGCGCAACAAGGCAAGGTATACAGCCATTGTTATCTTCTCCTATCCAGCTTTCTTCAAATTCAAATAATGGTCACGCAATTTCTTGTCGAAGTGTTCGATGGCGTAGCGCAAGGTCACACGCGGCATGACGGAAGCATATTCATCCAAAAATTGGATCAATCGCTTTCGGTCTTTATCGCCCGCAAAACGGAGCGCCCAGCCGTTCGCCTTGTGGATTAAGTCCTCTTTATCGTAGAGTATGATCTCCGCAAGCTTGAACGCATCGTCCACATCACCTTTGCCGATGAAGAACAATGTACTGACAATCGCAGTCCGCCGCTCAGGCATCTTTTTCGACTTCGCCAGCTTATACAAAACTTTGCGTGGCTTATCAAAGAGGTAACTCCCAACCACCCACGGAGCGGAACGATCAACCAGATCCCAGGTGTTGATGCGGTCATGACGGCGGATGTACAGGTCGAACAATTCTTTTCTTCGTTCATCGGTTGTCTCTTTATTGCGAGCTTGAAAGTCCATGATGCTGACCGCGCCGACTCGCATTTCGTGAATGGGACTTTCGAGCATTCCTTCGACCTCATCCAAATCCATACTCGTGAATTCTTTCGCCAGCGCGAAGACCTGTCCCATGCGGACGCCGAGAATTTTGTCAGTGGAATCAAAAGCTACATGGCTGTGAGAGTCAGCCGTCCGCGTGGAACGAAGCGCTTTTAATTTTTTGAGGAATTCATCTGCGGTCAACTTTACAGGCATATCAAAGTCCGTTTGCCAGAATGTCATCAAGCTGTTCATAGCCTTCACGGACGCCTGTTTCCATTCCAGATTGGATCATGCCATCTCGATCAGAGGCAGATTGAAAGATAGAATGAATCGTGGCTTTCGTCCGGTTTCCGGGCAATTCTTCGAGGGTCATGCAATCCATCGACACATGACCGGGATATCCCTCGAATTCAAAGGTCTGCACCATGTTATCGATTGACATTTCATGGAACGTGCCGTGAAAGCCATATTCGTTACCATCTTTGTCTTTGTGAATGTAACGATATTTCCCGCCGCTGACTGGCTCGAAGGTTTCAAGGATCATTTCATATCCATGCGGTCCCAGCCACTGCACATACAGTTTCGGGTCGATGTGCGCTTTGTAAACAAGTTCACGTGGCGCATCGAATTCGCGGGTGATGAACAATTCCTGTTTGCCGGGCTCGGCAGTCACTGTTACTTTGTTTTTTGAGGGCATGTCATTTCTCCTTTTTCATTTGTTCCAATAAATCGTCAAGACGATTAAATCTTGCTTCCCAGATCTGACGATACTCTTCGACCCAATCGGTCACTTCGCCCAACCTATCGAAACGCGCTTCAACAAAACGTTCACGTCCCTGTGGGATGACGATTACCAGTCCGCACTCTTTTAGAATTTTGATGTGCCTGGAAACAGCAGGGCGGCTGATGCGGAAATTCTCCGCAACGCCGTTCAATGTCATCCGCTGTCTTGCCAACAGACTCAAGATCGCACGGCGGTTCGGGTCTGCAATTGCTTGAAATACATCTCGTCTCATAGGCTCCTACATGTAACCAAATGGTTACTTATTATGACAACATTTTAGAACAGAATTTCTACTTTGTCAAGGTTTAGATCGGTATGTTAATTTTTGCCATATTGCCATTTGAGTATGTTTATACTTATATGGAAGGGCTTAGAATAATTT
The DNA here is from genome assembly GCA_014860805.1 of Anaerolineales bacterium. Classification (GTDB taxonomy): domain Bacteria; phylum Chloroflexota; class Anaerolineae; order Anaerolineales; family Villigracilaceae; genus Villigracilis. The sequence goes on along the minus strand of JACZJB010000162.1, from coordinate 4,724 downwards.
TGGAATGCCAATCCAAATCTTTAGCTGTATAATTTGCCAATAAGGGACTATGGAAGCTGCATACCTCTAAGTTTGTACCTGTAAGCCAAGCTTAACCAAGTGGAACATTGATGAATTTCTCGCAGGAGGCAATTCGATGGCAGAACACATTTTCATCTCTCATTCATCCCAAAACGATGCTTTTGTAAAAAAGTTGCGTGAAGCGTTGGAACTGTTTGATGAATTGACATGGGTGGATTCCCGTGAATTAACTGCTGGAGATGAACTTAAAAGCACCATCGAAGAAAGTATTAGTACAGCTCGATATTTCCTTGTTGTTATTAGTATCGATGCCCTGAGTTCTGAATGGGTTCAAGATGAGCTGGATTTTGCTTTGAAACAAGCAAAAAAGCGAGATGATGGTTTCAAGGTGATTTCAGTTATTTTGCCTGGTGTAAAGCCTGGTATTCTCAAAAAATTTTTCCCGAAAGAACCCGTACACATTTTTATCGAAGACAAACCAACTGGCTTCAGTGAAGCCATGCCCAAAATCTTTGCCGCGCTTGGAAAAGAACTCCCCAATGACTGGGAAAGCGCCACAGAAATCAAAGCCGCACCCGTTGAAGAACTGATCCTCGAACTGACCGATGCGATCATCGAAGAGAAGGACGGCATCCGCCGCGCAACCGCCACTGCCGTATTGACCTACAACCCTGCTGATAACAGTCGAGCTATCGAAAGCAAACGCTATCATTTCACTGCGCCATTGGGAGCCGTGGAGTTGGGCGAGATCCGCTGGTATATCGAGAAATATTATCAGTGGCCCACAGGCGTTTTCAAAACGCGTGCCGAGAAAACCGAAAAGGCACTGCCAGAATGGGGTAATGCACTCTACAAGGCTGCGTTAGGCGGGGAATCTGCCCGTGAGCCTTTTGAGGCTTGGAAGCGTACCAGCGGCAGCCGTCGTTTTTCGGTGCAGGTGGATGGGGAACCGCTCGAAGGCACGGACGATGCCCAAGCTGCGCTGATCCGTGAAGCCGCCAGTGACCTGCTCTCGTTGCCGTGGGAGATCATGCACGATGGAGTCGGCTATCTCTCACAGGGGGCAAATGGCGTACGGGTGCGGCGCAGACTGCCCAACCGAAAAGAGACGATCACAGCGCAAGCCGAACTCCCGATTCGGGTGTTGTTGCTCAGCCCTCGTCCCGAAATAGATGAGGCGGGGCATCCCGTTGGATATCTCGACCATCGCAGCAGCGCGCTGCCGCTCATTCAGGCGGTCGAAAATCTGGGCGAACTCGTCCAAGTGGACTTCCTGCATCCGCCCACGTTTCCAGCCTTGAAAGATGCGCTCAAGAAGGCGAAGGAGGCGAAAAATCCCTACGACATCGTTCATTTTGACGGGCATGGAGTTTATGACCGCCGCGTAGGGCTGGGCGCGTTGTGTTTTGAAGCTCCGCAGGATGACAAAAAACTAGGGCAGCGCCTAATGGCGCTCGTCCATGCCCACGAATTAGCCGCCGAGCTGCGGCAGTATGGTGTCCCTCTCATTTATCTGGATGCCTGCCAAACGGCGCAGTCGGTGACTGACCCAAAAGCTTCCGTCGCTGCCAAATTACTCGAGGAGGGAGTTGGCTCGGTGGTGGCGATGAGTCACAGTGTGTTGGTCGAGACTGCCCGTCGGTTTGTCGAACCGTTTTACAGGAGTCTTGCAAATGGACAGCGGGTGGGCGATGCGATGCTGGCGGGGCAGATCGCCCTGTATGATGACCCCTACCGTTTCAAGATCATGGGCGCGGGAAAACTGGATCTGCGGGACTGGTTCGTGCCCGTGCTGTATCAGGATGAAGCCGACCCGCAGTTGTTTACCGTCAAAGCGGGCGAAACAGCCTCCCTTCTGGCAGTGAAGCGGAACGAACTCAAATTGGGTCTGCTCCCCGAAGCCCCTGAGCATTCCTTTGTCGGACGCAGTCGGATGCTCCTGCACTTGGAGCGTCTGCTGGAACTGACGAATTACGCCGTGATCCGCGGCAGTGGTGGGATGGGAAAAACGGCTCTTGCCGCCGAGTTGACGCGCTGGCTGGTACGCTCGAACCGTTTCGAGCGGGCGGCGTTCGTGAGCGTGGAACCCCAAAACGTGCAGGATGTGCGCGGCGTGCTGGATGTGATCGGCAGGCAGTTGACGCCCAAATATACCGTTGCCCAATACAAGACCCTCGACGAAGCCCTCCAGCCCGTGGAACGCGCCCTGCGCGACCACCCTACGCTGATCCTGCTCGACAATCTCGAAAGCGTCCTGCCCGATAGCGAAGGCGTGAACCCCGCAGGCGCCGCGGATGTGACCGAATTGCTTGACCTTTGCACAAAACTGCTGAAAGCCTCCACGAATACGCGCCTGCTCTTCACCAGCCGCGAAGTTTTGCCAAAGCCTTTTGATACAAATACGGTGGAACTGGGACGCCTGCACAAAGACGAAGCCATCCAACTGGTCGAGAAGGTTATGGCGCGGCAGGGCTGGCAGCCGCCCGAAAGCGACGACGCCCGCACGCCCCAAGAGATCGAAGCCCTGGTGAACGCAGTGAACTGCCACCCGCGCGCCCTGGTCTTATTAGCCCGTGAAGTGAAGGAAGGCGTGAAATACACCACCCAGCATATTGCTGCCCTGATGGGGAAACTCGAAGCCGAGAACAGCGGTGACCGCGAAAACTCGCTCTACGCCAGCGTGGAACTCTCCCTGCGCCGCCTGCCTGAAGAAGTACGTGAGCGCGTGAATCGTTTGGCGGTTTTCCATGGCGGTGGGCATTTGGGGATTATGGCGATGGTGTTGGATATAGAACCCGACAGCATTGGCGCTTTTGCCAAAATGTTGATCGGCACAGGCATGGCAGAAATTCAGGACCACAACTACCTGCGCCTCGACCCCGCCCTGCCTGCCTATTTGAAACTTGGCATGGAACAAGAAACATTTGCCCAACTCGAAGGGGCTTGGGCGGGTGCCATGATGCAATTGGTCAATTTTCTTTACCAACAAAGCTATCAAGACAGCACGATGGCAAACAACCTGACCCTGCTCGAACTGCCGAACCTGCTGGCGCTGCTTGATTGGCTGGCGGATTTGCTTGAACACGATCCTGCAAGCGCCGAAATGGTCAGCGATATTGCGGGAAGAATCGAGCAGCTTCTGGCAAACCTGAACCGTCCCAGCGCGCTGGCGAAAGCCGTGGAACTGCGCGCAGAATCGGCTGGTCGCATCCCTGAATGGGGACGAACCCGTTTTGAAAATGAACGCCTGCTGATCGAACGCCTGCTGGCGGCGGGGCAGCTCCAACCCGCCTACGAAAAAGCGGAGGCGTTGCTTGAAAAAGCTAAGGCGGCTATTTATCAAGGCGCGGATTATGATTTGGGGATGGCACATTGGCTGCTTGGGCGAGTCTTGAGAGATGCTGGACAGGCAGCTCCTGCTCTCGATTTTTATATCGAATCTCAGCGTATTTTTGATGCTTTAGGAGTGCGTATGGCTGCACTTGCCGTAACTGAACAGGGTGATTGCCTGAGCGCCTTGGGACGGCTGGATGAAGCGGCTGAAAAATATCAGGAAGCAATTGAACGAAGCGAAAAACTGAACGATTACCGTCAAGTGGCAGTGGGGAAGGGGCAACTGGCAACGGTACGCATGTACCAGAAAAAATATACCGAAGCGGTTGTTGGTCATAAAGAAGCTCTCGCCATCTTTGAAAGGCAAAATGAACCGCAAATGATGGCTACCGCCTGGCACCAGATCGGGAGGGCGCATCAAGAGGCAGGCGATTATGAAAGCGCCGAAGCCGCCTACCGCCGCTCGCTGGAGATTTTATCCCAGAATAATGATCGGGCTGGGCAGGCAGGTAGTTTGAATCAGTTGGGGCAGCTTTATGGTGATTATCTGGGGCGTTTGGAAGAAGCAGTTACTTTTTACCGAAAAGCAGCGGATATTTTCTTCGACACGATAAATTTACGCCAAGAAGGGGCTGTTCGCAACAATATCGCCAACACCCTGCGCCAACTCAAACGCTACGACGAAGCTCGCACCGAGATCATGCGGGCGATTGAGTGTTATAAGCCGTTTGGCACCGCTGTCGAATTGTGGAAATCCTACAATATTTTGCAAGAGATCGAAGAAGCAACAGGGAATCCCGCCGCCGCCCATGCCGCCTGGGAGCAAGCGCGTGATGCGTATTTGGCGTATCGTCGGCAGGGGGGGTATGCACAGGGAGAAGAAGGGCAATTAGTTGATCAGTTATTAGGGATGATACAGCAAGGGCAATCGAGCGAAGTTAGGCAGTTTTTGGAACAGGCTCCAAAAGCAACAGATACACCTGATTGGATTAAGGTACTTGCGCCGAAAATTCTTGCCATTTTGGGTGGCTCTCGTGATGTGGAGTTAGGAGATGATCCTGCGCTCTATTATGCCGATGCGGCGGAGGTCTTGTTTTTGATCGAGCGGTTGGGAGGATAAAGTGTATTTCTTTATGACAATCGCGTCTGCGAGCATTATATTTGGCATTGCATTTATAGCCATCCTCACCCTGCTTCATTTCCTCAAACCAGAACTCAGTCCCATCTGGCGCAGTACGTTTCAAAAATTAGAAAAGGCGCTGGAAACGGTCAACCCTTGAAACGTGGATACGACCCCAGCACACGCAACGTCATTGCATATTCTCCCAGGTGATCGAGCGCACGTTTTGAAACTTCATCACTCGTCGAAC
>JACZJB010000161.1 GCA_014860805.1 Anaerolineales bacterium | reverse complement strand
GTATTGGAATAATAGACAGCCAGCGTAACCACAGCCTCATCATTATTGATATCTACTGCGCCGACATCCACGCCAATATCACCTGGGTTGACCATACCGTTAAAAAAGGACTGGCGGAATTCTTCGTAGGTGGGTTTGTGTTCCAGATCAGCAAGGTAGCCGTAGGCTTTTTGGTAATCCTTGTTCAGAATTGCGAGGACATAATTATGCACCACGCCGTCGGGCGCATTGTCGGCAATGTACTCGCGCTTTTCCTGCCGCGTAAAAAACAAGCCCAAAGCCAGCAGGATGAGTATTCCGATCCCGATCAGAATGCCCGTGAGAAATTTATCCTGTTTCATAAAACACCTCCATTTATATATATTAACTGTACTCTAAAAATGACTGAATCATCCTCACAAATGTTCCACAATTTGACCCTTCTTAAGTAGGTATTGCTCAAAACTCAATCACGGTATACTTAATCCATCTTTTCACAAGGAGATCACCATGACCATTTCCGCAACCCGCTGGGACCTGACCAACGTCTATCCCTCACTTGAATCAAAGGAATTTAAGAACGCCATCAAGAAATACAAATCCCTGTTGGATGAAATGGAAGTGTTTTTCAAAAAAGCCAGCAAGGCAGATGCAAAGACCGATCCGAAGAAACTTGGCAAACTTCTCGGCGAATCAGTAGACCGCTTCAATGAGATCTTTGAACTCTCTGGCACCATCAATCCTTACATCTACTCCTTCATCTCCACCGACTCTCGCAACCAGACGGCCATGCGCATCCTCTCGGAATTTGAACAAATGTCCGTGCAGGCAAATATCCTCAACACCAAATTCCAAGCCTGGGTTGGGAAGTTGGGCAAGCCTGTTGTCAAGAAAGCCGCGAAGACAAATCCATCTGCCAAGGCGCATGAGTTTACCCTGCTCGAAGCAGCGGAACAATCCAAATATTTGATGAGCGAAGCGGAAGAAATCCTCGCCGCAGAACTGACCTTGAGCGGCGGCAACGCCTTTGGCAAACTCCAGGGGACAGTTACCTCGCAGCTTTCCGTCGACTTTGAACTGGACGGCAAAACCCAAAAGATGCCCATGCCCGCGCTAATCAACCTGCGTTCACATCCTGATGAAGCAACCCGCCGCCGCGGATATGAAGCGGAAAATATCGCCTGGGAAGGTGTCAAGGAAACTTTGGCCGCCTGCATGAACGGAGTCAAAGGCGAGACTCTCACCCTTGATAAAAAACGCGGACGCGAAGATGCCATCCATGCCTCCCTTGATTTTGCGCGCATCGACCGCGCTACATTGGATGCCATGCTCGGCGCGATGAAAGATTCCTTCCCGATGTTCAGGAAGTATTTCAAGCACAAAGCCAAACTCATCGGCAAGGAAAAACTTGCCTGGTGGGATGTTATGGCGCCAATGGGCAAGACCGACAAAGTTTATTCCTTCGCAGAAGCCCGCGATTTCATCGTTGAAAATTTCAACAAATTCTCGCCTGAACTGGGCACCTTCGCCAAACGCGCTTTTGACAACAACTGGATCGATGCCGAACAACGCGATGGCAAACGCGGCGGCGCATTCTGTATGGGCGTTTCACGTGTGAAGGAAAGCCGCATCCTCGCCAACTTTGACGGCTCATTCGACCAGGTCAGCACACTGGCTCACGAACTCGGTCACGCCTTCCACAATGAATGTGCATATCAAGCGAACAAGACCGAGCTTCAGCAAAACACTCCAATGACATTGGCAGAGACAGCCTCCATCATGTGCGAGACCATTGTCACCGAAGCCGTGCTCGCGCAGGTCACTGATCCGCAGGAAGAATTGGCTGTGCTTGAAGCGCAGATGAACAACGCCACCGGCGTGATCGTGGATATTTATTCCCGCTATCTGTTCGAGAAGGAAGTCTTTGAGCGCCGCGAAAAATCCGAGCTGTCGGCGGATGATCTGAGTGAGATCATGGAGCGCGCTCAGAAAGCCACGTATGGCGACGGTCTCGATGAGAAGTACCTCCAAAAATTCATGTGGACGTGGAAGCCTCACTACTACTCCAGCGGCTTCTCCTTTTACAACTATCCCTACGCGTTTGGTCTGCTCTTTGCAACAGGCTTGTACGCCATCTACCAAAAACGCGGTGCAGAATTTGTGCCAGCCTACAAAGCTCTTCTTGCCGCCACAGGCGAAAATCGCGCAGCCGAACTTGCCGACACCTTCGGTATCAACATCCGCACCAAGAAATTCTGGGCAGACAGCCTCGCCATCATCGGCAAACGAGTAGATCGATATTGCCAGTTGTAAGATAAGCGTTTAGACTTCGGAAGTCTTAGAGACTTCCGAAGTTTTTATAAGGAGAGAAATGAAAAAACGAAATCTACTGGCAGCGGCTTCAATTCTTGTGCTTGCAATGCTTGCCTGTAACGCATCATTACCCCAGGCAAGCCCAACGACACTTCCAAGCCAACCGCAGGCGCAAAATAATAATCCGCAAATTCCGCAAACTGAAGCGGATGTTCCACGCATTGCAGTTGACCAAGCCAAAGCCGCATTCGACTCAGGACAAGCCATCATCGTGGATGTACGAAGCGCTGACTCGTATGCTGCGGGTCATGCGGCTGGCGCGCTCTCGATTCCATTGGAAAATTTCGAGAACAATATCGGAAATCTTTCACTCGAAAAAGACCAATGGATCATCACCTACTGTACCTGACAAAACGAACACACGAGCGCCCGTGCGGCGTTCCTCCTTTTGCAGAACGGATACACTAAAGTGGATGCCCTCCTCGGCGGACTCGCAGCCTGGGCAGATGCTGGATACCCAATCGAACCCTAATCGACTTTCCGTTAAGAAAGAAGCGTAGAAATAAAAAGAGATGGACATTCAATCCATCTCTTTTTATTTCTATTTTATATCGGCTTCTTTTTTGTCATCACCGCGAATACCCCTTATGGACTCCAGACAATGTCCCAATTACCCAGAACAAGCATCTCCACACTTGTGAATGTGAAAGTAAGCGGTCCTTGCGGAATGGGAATTTGATACCCAAACCCGCTGTAGAAC
>JACZJB010000160.1 GCA_014860805.1 Anaerolineales bacterium | reverse complement strand
ATTATATATAATATATAATCATGACGTCAATAGCAGAAAAAGAACTTACCCACAAACCTCTAAAAGAAGAGATCTACGATGCGCTTCACCGTCAGATCATTGCGGGGAAATATGAACCCGGTGACTGGCTGCGGCAGGAGGACATTGCCAGCCAAATGGGCGTAAGTATGACACCCGTCCGCGAAGCGCTGGATTTGCTTGTAGCAAAGGGACTGGCAGAACGTGTGCCGTATCGTGGTGTGCGCGTACGGGAAATATCCCCAAAGGAAATTCTGGAAGCGTATGGACTGCGCCTCATGCTTGAGGCAATGATTGCGCGTGAAGCTGCGGCAAATATTACGCCCGAACAGGTTTCCAAACTGCAGTTCATCATGGATGAAATGGACAGGCATGTTGAGTTAAACGAAATGCCACAGGAAAGACAACTCAGCCGCGAATTTCACGCGGCAATTGCCGAGGCTTCGGGAAATTCATTATTGATCCAGTTGTACACAATCGTATCCAACGCATTCCCAGACTGGCTTCTCTATGAAGCGCTTTATCGAAAACCTGAATTGGTATCGGGCAGCGTGGCACAGACTCACGATGAGCACACTGCCATTTTAGAAGCGCTCAAAAAACGGGATGCCGATCTGGCTGTGAAAATGTCGCTTGAACATGTAATGGAATCAGGCAGATGGCTGGAAACATACCGCAACGTTCCGTCCAAACTGCTTCGAGAACAGGAAAAACAAGTCACGCACTTGATGAAAAAACCAAAGTAACCAGGAGGCACTATGTCAGAAGAATTATTTAAACAGATGGCGCAAAGCATCATAGATGGCGATTCAGATCTCTCTGTAGAACTTGCAAAAAAAGCCATTGAAATCAATATGCATCCGCTTGAGGCGATCACCAAGGGGTTTGTGGTCGGCGTAAATTACATCGGCGATCAATTCGGCGCAGGGGAAGCGTTTTTACCTGAGCTGGTGATGGCTGGCGAAGCAATGAAAGCTGCCGTTGCCACCCTGGAACCCGAATTGCTCAAGCTTGGCTCCGCCCGCGAGACGATGGGACGCGTTGTCCTTGCAACCGTCGAAGGCGACATCCACGAGATCGGCAAGACCCTGGTAGGAACCATGCTCAGTGCCTCAGGCTTCGAAGTCACCGATCTTGGAGTTGACCAGCCCGCCGATAAGATCATTGGCAAAGCACTCGAAATTGATGCGCACATCATCGGCATGAGCGCATTGCTTACTACCACGATGGTCCGCCAGCGTGAAGTAATCGAGGAACTGGATAAGGAAGGCCTGCGTCCACGCATTAAAGTGATGGTCGGCGGCGCTCCCATCACTCGAGACTGGTTCCAAAAAATAAAAGCAGACGGCTACTCTGAAGACGCCGTCGGCGCTGTGAAGATCGCCAAAGAGTTAGTCGGCAAGGCAGATCAATAATAATGTCCTCTTCGCGAGGTGAGCCTGCAAAGACATAATTACAACACAGAGAGAGTAGAGAGACATTTGCCTCGGGAGGGCCTATATGTCTCATAAAAATATCAAAACCATCAGCAATCCAAAGCTGAAACTTGAAATCTTAACAAAAGAAGATGTCCAAAAAATACATGATGCTACTTTGCAGATCATTGAAAAAGTAGGCGTGAGATTCCCATCCAAGCGCGCGCTTGATATTTGGGCAGCCAACGGCGCGGAAGTGGATTATGAAAAGAAGATCGTGCGCGTCAAGCCGCAGGTCATTGAAGATGCGTTAAAAAAATGTCCGCCTGCCTATAAACTCGCAGCACGCGATCCTCAGCAGGATCTACAGCTAGACGGTAACCATGTCAATCTCGGCACAGATGGCTGCGGCGTGGAAGTGATCGACATCAACACGGGCGAGAAACGAACCTCATGCCTGCAGGATGTACGTGACATTGCCCGCATCGCTGATGCAACCGAGGAAGTTGCCTTTCACTGGGTTCCCGTCTCTGCTCAAGACACGCCTGTTGAGGCTCGTGGACTTCACGAACTAAAAGCCGTTTGGGAAAACTCCACCAAACACGTGCAGACAGAATCCATCTACAACGTAGAGGAAGCCAAAGCCGCTATTGAAATGGCAGCGGCAATCGTCGGCGGAAAAGACAAGCTCCGCGAGAGACCTGTTCTCTCACTGATGCAGTGCACAGCACCCCCGCTTGGTCATGATGGCGGAAGTTTGGACGCCGCTCTGCTCGCCGCAGAAGTCGGAATCCCGACAGGTTTTATGACCATGGCGGCCTGCGCGACCACTGGCCCAACGACCATGGCTGGCAATCTAGCAGTCGGCAACGCGGAAGTGATCGCTGGAACGGCTCTTTTACAACTCGCATTCCCTGGCGCACCCGTCTTTTACGCCGCAGCGCAAACCGCATCTGACTTAAGAACTGGCGCGTACACAGGCGGCGGGCCAGAAGATTTCCTCTTCGGCGCAGCAACAAATGTACTTGCGGACTTTTACAACATCCCGCTGTCAATGGGCGCATTTGCCACAGGCGCAAAGGAGCCAAACTGGCAGGCTGGGCTTGAAGGTGCAATGTCCAGTTTCATGGCGAGTGTGGTCATGTCCGATATGCTGCTTGGGTGCGGATTCCTGCATGGCAGCCGCATCTGGTCTTTCGCAGAAATGATGATGGACTGCGAGATCTTCTCCATCGTCCACAAGATGATGGAAGGCATCCTAGTCAATGACGAGACACTCGCGCTTGATGTCATTGCAGCAGTTGGCCCTGGTAGTCACTACCTTGCACAGAAGCACACCCGTAAGCACATGCGGGAATTGTTCATGCCCAAATTCATGGACCGCCGTCCGTACTCCGAATGGGAAACAAAAAAAGACGACGCACGCGACTGGGCACTCGCCAGAGCACGTAAAACCTTGAAAGAGCACCAGCCTGATCCGCTGGATGAAAATATCAGCAAGGAATTTGACAGAATTATCAAGTCGGTAGAAAAATAAGTATTGCAAGTTGAAGGTTGAAAGGTTGCACGTTTTTTGAAAAACAAACTTGAAACCTGCAACCTTTAACCTTTATTTATTCTCTTTCGCCAAAGAGATGTGAATTCTGAATTCCTATTTCATAATTCCTAATTTGAAATTTAGAGGTGTCCCATGCGACCAAAGCTTACTCTTCTAAGCGATGAGATCATCGCCCGTATTTTGGAAGAAGCCTACGAACTGCTTCTCAAGCCTGGCATCAAAGTCCAGAATGAAGAAGCGCGGGAACTGCTTGCCAAAGCAGGCGCGAAAATCGACCCCGAGACTCACGTAGCGCAGATTCCCGCTTCGCTTGTCCACAAGGCGTTGGAGAGTGTGCCTCGTGAATTTTATTTATATGATTACGATGGCAATCCCACCGTGCATTATGGTGGAGACTCTGTCCACTTCGACCCGGGCTCTTCGGGCATTGCCATGCTCAATGCAGAAACGTTGGAGCATGACACAACTGAGACCGAGCATCTCATCCGCTTGCTAAAGGTCGCCGAGCAGCTCTCGCAATATGACGCACAATCCACCGCCGTCATTTGCCACGATGTCCCCAAGGAAATTCAAGACTCCTACCGACTCTATCTCGTACTGCTTCACTCAAAGAAACCGATCGTCACAGGCGCGTTTACGAACAAAACCGTTCAGGAAATGATCGATATGCTTGCGATCTTTGCAGGCAGCAAGGAAGCTGCAAGCAAAAAGCCGCGTGCCATTTTTGACGTATGTCCCGCGCCGCCATTGATCTGGTCCAACTTTGGCGCAGGCAATCTCATTGCCCTTGCCCGCGCAGGCATTCCAGCGGAAATCGTTTCCGTTCCGCTCTCGGGAGCGGCTGCCCCGGTGACCATGCTCGGGACGGTCACCCAGCACACAGCGGAGTGTTTTGCGGGCATTGTCATCCACCAGCTTGCGCATGCAGGTTCCCCCATCGTTTGGGGCGGCGCAGCGGCCATCTTCGACATGCGCAAAGGCGCGACGCCAATGGGCGCGGTCGAAACCGCCATGCTCGATTGCTCGTACGCGCAAGTTGCAAAGACGCTCAACATGCCCACTCACACCTACCTTGGTGCAACCGATTCAAAACTTGTCGATGCGCAGGCTGGTCTTGAAAGCGGAATCTCAGCCATGGTCGGCGCGTTGAGCGGCATCAACATGATCTCCGGCTCAGGCATGTTGGATTTCCTCGCCTGCCACAGCGCGGAAAAACTCGTGATCGATGCAGAAGGCATCGCGATGGCGAAGCGCATGATCGGCGGCGTGAAACTCCACACAGATACGCTTGCCACAGGCTTTTACGATGACAAGATCAACTTCAAAGGCGGCGACTTCCTTAAACAGAAGGTCACCATGCAGCTCTTCCGCGAAGAACAGCATTTACCCAGCAGCGTGATCGACCGCGATTCGACTCGCGCATGGAAAGCAGCAGGCAGCTTGGACGCCTTCGGCCGCGCCAAACTCCGCGTGAACGAATTACTCGCCTCTTACAAGCGACCTGAAATTGATCCTGAAAAACTAAGCAGACTCCACGCCTTTACTTTAGACCTCGCAAAAAAAGCCGGTATAGAAGAATTGCCCAGACTCGAAGATTATCAACCTGCATAAGTTCCTTGTCACTGGCAAGCTGGTAATTCAGAGTCCGAAGCGAAACAAAATAATTTTGGATTCATGAGTCGAAAGACTCAATTACCATTGCCAGTTACAAAGGAGGCAACATGCAACCCAAACTGTCTTTGCTCAATGACGAGTTGATAGCCCGCATTATTGAGGAAGCCTACCAATTGATGCTCAAGCCGGGCATCAAAGTGCAAAACGCCGAAGCCAGGCAACTGCTCGCGGATGCAGGCGCTCAAGTGGACGAAGAAACAATGGTCGTCAAGATTCCTGAGCAGATCGTCAAAAAGGCTCTGGAAACTGTCCCTCGCCAGTTCTTTCTTTACGACTACGACGGTAATCCCAAAGTCCAGTACGGAGGCGACGCGGTTCAATTCGACCCAGGCTCATCAGGCATCTCCATCCTCATCCCAGAGACCTTGGAGCACAAGACCGCCGAAACCGCAGATCTGCTTCGCGTCATCAAAGTGGCCGAAAGCCTGCCGCAATATGATGCTCAATCCACGGCGATAGTCTGCCACGATGTACCAAAAGATATTCACGACCTGTATCGTTTGTATCTGGTTATGCTGTATTCAAAAAAGCCCATCGTCACAGGCGCATTCACAAATAAGACCGTGCATCAAATGATCGAGATGCTTTCCATCTTCGCGGGCAGCCCTGAAAATTTACGCAAGTATCCGCGCGCCGTATTCGATGCCTGCCCATCTCCCCCGTTGATCTGGTCAAACTTCGGCGCGGGCAACTTGATCTCGCTCGCACGTGCGGGTGTGCCCGCCGAGATCGTATCCATGCCATTGGCTGGAGCAGCAGCCCCAGTGACATTGCTTGGCGCCGTCACACAACATGCTGCAGAATGTTTATCAGGCATCACCATCCATCAACTTGCATGCGCAGGCTCGCCCATCGTTTGGGGCGGCGCGCCATCCACATTTGACATGCGCAAAGGCGGCACACCCTTTGGCTCCGTTGAAACAGCCATGATCGATTCATCGTACGCGCAGGTTGGCAAATCGCTTGGTCTGCCAACTCATGCGTATCTCGGCTCGACCGAATCAAAAATTCTCGACATGCAGGCAGGTCTGGAAAGCGGCATGGGAGCGATGATCGGCGCGCTAAGCGGAATCAACATGATCTCAGGTTCTGGCATGGTAGATTCGCTTCTTTGCCAAAGCCCTGAAAAACTTGTCATTGACGCGGAAGGCATTGCCATGGCACAGCGTATGCTGCAAGGCATGAAGATCCAAACTGAAACGCTGGCCACAGGATTTTATGAAGGCGTCAACTTCAAAGGCGGCGACTTCCTCAAACAAAAGATCACAATGAAATTGTTCCGCGAAGAACAGCACATGCCGGGCAAAGTCATCGACCGCGACTCGATGCGCGGCTGGAAAGAATCAGGCTCGATGGACACTTTCGAGCGTGCCCAAATTCGCGTCAAGGAAATTCTCGCTTCCTACAAGCGCCCCGAGCTTGACCCCGAAAAAGAAAATCAGCTTCATGCTTATGTTTTGGATCTTGCCAAACAGGCAGGTCTCGAACATCTGCCCATTCTAGAGGAGTTTCAACTCGCATAAACATGCTCAATCTTACACAACTTCTGCGCATCCCATACATTGACAATGGATTAAAGTTTGACATCTCACCCGACGGGCAGAGAGTGGTCTTTTCATGGAACAAGACAGGCCGATGGGAACTTTACGAACAAAGATTAAACGCCTCTGACTCACCTCGGCCCGTTACAAAAATACAAGGAGCAAAATTCTCCCCGCGGCATTCCCCCGACGGCAGTATGCTCGCCTTTGCAGTGGATATTGACGGCAGCGAGTCCTATCACATCGCCGTCCATGATTTCAAAACCAATACCACCTCCGATCTGACACCATCAATTGCCTACGCGCACCAGCCAAATATATCCTGGTCACCAGATGGAAAAACATTGGCTGTGCTCTCAGATGCAAAAGGACAATTTGCTCTCTTCCTGCTCCCCATTGACGGGTCTCCACCACACTTGCTCAGAAATATTTTTCACCCGTGCTGGGATGCGACCTGGTCGCCAGATGGGCAATGGATTGCCGTAGAATCCGAATCAACCGCCAGCGATAGAAGCATTCACATCGTTCCCGTTGGCCGTTCACGCAAGGGACCGAAAACAACCACCATCCAATTGAAGTTTGACAATAAAGTGTTGAACGCCCAGCAGCCAGCTTGGTCGCCTGATTCAAAATTTCTGGCATTCTCGGCTGAGCTGGATGAATGGCATGAAATCGGGTTGTTTAATGTGGAAACGCAGGAAATCACCTGGGTCAACCAGTCTGCTGGGGATGATATGCAGCCTGCGTGGTCGCGGAGCGGGGAAAGTATCGGGTGGGTGCATTCGGAAGGCGCACAGACCAGCTTCCAGTTTAAGAGTAGAGGCGATGCGATTAAGGAGTTAAAAGTTGGGGCGGGCGTCCACGCCTGGCCGCAGTTCGTTGACAATAGCGTCCTAATTCTTTATGAAGATCCAAGCCGCCCGTGTGACTTGTGGAAGATGAATTTAGAAGATGGCATTGCTGAGCAGTTGACAAATTCGTTGCCTGAAGAATTGCAAGATGCCGAGTTCATTCAACCCGAAGAAGTTTGGTACGCGGGCAAAGACGGTGTGCAAGTTCCTGCCTTGTTGTACCGCGCAAAGGACAGAACGTGCGCGGTGCTTGATATTCATGGCGGGCCAAATTGGAATTTGCAATTTTCATGGAACCCCGCATTGAGTCACATGGCGTCTCGCGGGTGGACGGTACTTGCTCCAAATTATCGCGGCTCGACTGGCTACGGAAAAAAATGGCAGAACGCGAGTCTCTTTGATATGGGAGGCGTGGATAATGATGATTGCGCGGCGGGCGTGAATTATTTGATTGAGAACGGTCTTGCCGATAAAAATAAAATCGGCGTGACGGGACGAAGCCACGGCGGATATTTGACGATGACCTGCCTGACGGGTTACCCAGAATTATTTGCTGTTGGCTCGGCGGTTGCGCCTTTCCTGAATTGGATCAAATCCCACAAAAATTCGCGGGAAGATTTACAGCATTGGAATATCGAAAACATGGGCGACCCCGAAGACAACAAAGAACTGTGGCATGCGCGTTCGCCGTATTTCTTTTTGGATAAAGTTAATGCACCCGTGCAAATGATCTGCGGCACAAATGACCAGCGCTGCCCCGCGTCTGATTCAATTGACGCACGTGATAAACTCGTTGAATTGGGCAAGGAAGTGGATTTGCTTTTGTATGAAGGGGAAGGTCATTCGTTTTTGAATGTTGAAAATCTGATCGACTCGGAAGTAAAACGAGTGGAATTTTTAGCAAAGGTGCTGGAGAAAGCCATTTAATTACGAAGGGCACAAAAGAAATTAAAAAACTTGTAATAATTCGCAATCGATGACTTTAGAGAATTCACAGGAGCCGACATGGAGAGATTGAAATTTTTATCAGACAATGAAGTACAAGCCATGCACGAAGCCACGCTTCACATCATGAGTGAAGTGGGAATTATCTGGACGCACAAGCCAAGTTTGGATATTTTGCTCGGCGCAGGCTGCACGCTCAAAGGCAACCGCGTATGCATGCCTGCCGATCTGGTGATGGATTGCATTGCAAAAGCAAACAAACGCCCTAAAATTCGAGGGCGCAACGGAACGGTTAATGAATTGGGCGGCGGCAATTTATATTTCCATAACCTCGGCGGTGCGCGAGATGTATTTGATTCAAGAACTGGTACAAGGCGGGTTGCCACCGACGAAGATGTGATCAATGCCACACGCGTGCTGGACGCGTTGCCGAATTGCCATACAATTACTCCATTCTTCACACCGCAGGATGTGCCTGGCGAGTTGATGTCGCTTTACATGTATCGGCATTGCCTTCCGTACACCACCAAGCCCGTTCAAGGGCCTGGCATTCAATTTGCAGATGAAGTGAAATACGCCGTAGAAATGGCACAAGTGGTCGGCACGCCTCCAGAGGAATTAACCCTTTCACTTTCCCCCGTCAGTCCGTTGACCATCCACGACCCTGCCGCAGCAGCTATTGTCGAAATGGCAAAAGCAGGCGTGATTTGCGCCAACCTGCCCGCCCCCACTGGCGGAGCCACATCACCGATGACGATCACTGGCAGTTTGGTTCAACAGAGCGCGGAGACTCTTGCTTTATTGGTTCTCGCACAGATCGTCAACCCTGGCTGCGGCGTTGTGTATTGCGGCAGACTTGGGATGTTGGAGCCGCGCACGGGATTGATCTGGGGCGGCGTGGAACTGGGCTTATCTTCTGCGGGCACGGTTCAACTCGGACATTTTTACGGATTCAGCGTCAATGTGTATGGGTTTTCAACGAACGCACATACCCTCGATGCCCAAAACGCCTTTGAGCGCGGACTGAATGCCACCATCCCTGCATTGGCCGGCGCAGATGAACTCTCCGGCATTGGCGAAATGGAAGCTGGCGTGATGGGTTCGTTCGCACAAATGGTATTGGATAATGAGCTGGTCGGGAGCGTGATGCGCCTGCGTACTGGCCTCTCTGCGGATGTTGAACATTTGGCAGTTGAGATCATCGGCAACGTGATGGATGGCACGCGCAATTATCTAGGTCAAAAACATACGCTCAAGCATTTACGCGCGGGCGAACTGGCGCTGACCAAACTAGCCGAGCGCAATTCCTGGGAGACCTGGGAAGATAAAATGCACAAGAAACAGATGGCTGACTACGCCACAGACGAAGCGGAAAGAATCCTGCGCGAGCATGAGACTCCGCCACTGGATCCTCAACAGGAAAAAGAACTTGATAGAATTATGGCGGCTGCTGAAAAAGAGATGATCAAGAAAAAGTAACGACTCTGCAAAACATTCTTTGACGAAGCAGTCCTTAATATAAACCAGGACATTATCTCGTCGTAAAAATCATTATAAAGATAAAAATTTTGGAGGTATTTATGCTCAAACAAGCACATGCAATTTCAGAAGAACTAATCGAATGGCGGCGCGACTTTCATATGCACCCTGAGACGGGGTTTGATGTCCATCGCACGGCGGGGATCGTGGCAGACGAGTTGGAGAAGTTGGGGTATCGCGTTCAACGCGGCGTTGGCAAGACAGGCGTAGTTGCGGATATCGGCGAAGGCGGCAAATTAGTCGCCATCCGCGCAGATATGGATGCACTGCCGATCTTTGAACAAAACGAAACCGAATACGTATCTCAAAATACAGGCAAAATGCACGCCTGCGGACACGACTCGCACACAGCAATGGCGCTGGGAGCAGCACGCATCCTTGCCGAGCAAAAGCTGAACGGTCGTGTGCGCTTCCTTTTTCAACCATCTGAGGAGACTGCCGACGAGGAAGGCAAGAGCGGCGCGCAACGCATGTATGCCGAAGGCGCGGTGAAAGGCGTAGACTATGTCATCGCCCAGCACGTGGACCCCACCAGCCCTGTTGGAACCATCGCCATCAGCGAAGGTCCCAGCGGCGGCGGTGTGGATTCATGGTCTGCGACCATCAAAGGCGTGGGCGGGCATGGGGCATATCCACACACCACTGTGGACCCGTTCGTATTACTGGCGCATGTCATTATGGGATTGAACACGATCACCTCACGCAAACTCGATCCCTTTGAACCCGCCGTGGTGAGTATCGGTTCCATCAATGGAGGGTTCGCAGAAAACGTAATTCCGGATAAAGTGGAACTTACGGGCACACTTCGTTTTACTTCGCTCGAAACTCAAAAGAAAATCCGCGAAGAAGTAACCAAAGTATTCGACATGGTCAAAGCCCTTGGCGGGGATTACGAGATCAACTTTTTATTTGGCGGTCTGCCGTTGGTCAATGATAAACAGGTTGCGGATATGATCGCACGGGTTGGGACGGATCTGCTCGGTGAAGAGAATGTCCGCCCAATGCACAAATCACTCGGCGCGGAGGATTTTCCTGAATTTCTAAGAGATGCTCCTGGCGCCATGTACACGCTTGGGACGATGATCGAAGGGCGCCCAGTGTACGAATTGCATCATCCAAAGTTTGATCTGGATGAGCGCGCTCTGCCGGTTGGTGCGGCAGTGTTAGCAGAGACAGCAAAAAGGTTTTTGCAGAAATAATGTGGTCGCGATAGAGGCTGTCCTACTCGACCACCAAACATAACAAATCGGAGGGCACATGCATACCATACTTAAATCGAACAGCAAGGAAGTTGTCATCGGTATTGACAAGCCTTTTGTGATGATCGGTGAGAAGATCAATCCAACGGGCATTAAGAAACTTGGGGTGGCACTTGTTGAGAAAAACATGGATTACGTTAAACAACTTGCCATTCGTCAGGTGGCATGGGGTGCTGATGTTTTGGATGTGAACGTGGGACATCCACAAATTGACGAGGCGGAGATCATCCCGATGGTAGTGGAGGCTGTCAAGTCAGTTGTGGATGTGCCGCTTTGCATCGACTCCAATGAGCCGAAGATTTTAGAGGCTGGGCTTCGTGTTGCGCCGGGCAAGCCGCTCGTGAACTCTGTCAACGGAGAGGAAAAACAATTGGCGAGCGTCCTGCCGATTGTTAAAGATAGAGGCGCAGCAGTCATCGGGTTGACCATTGGTGACGAAGGCATCCCACCCACACCCGAAGGACGCCTCGCTGCCGCCGCGAAAATTATCGAACGAGCCACAAAGATGGGCATCCCCATCGAAGACATTATCATTGACCCATTGGTAATGACAGTTGGGCATAACAGCGCCGCTGCGACGATCACAATCAAAACCATTGAGCTGATTAGAAATGAATTTGGCGTGAATATGAGTCTGGGCGCAAGCAATGTCTCCTTCGGATTACCAGACAGACATTCCGTCAACGCAGCCTTCCTTTCCCTGGCGATGCAAGCGGGTGCAACCTGTTCCATCACTGACCCCATCAAACTGGGCAGCGCCATCCGCGCCACGGATTTGCTGTTGGGTAGAGATTCAAACTCGATGAAGTATTTGAAGTATTTCCGCGCAACAGAAAAACTGCGCGAAGCAGAAGCTGCTGCCAAAGCATAAACAGTTAACCAGGAGATAAGCAAATGCGTAGCAGGAGGCGGTAATAAACCGCCTCCTATTGTTTTCTTAACAGGTATATCTTTGTCGAATCCCATACTCCGAGGAAAGCAGATTATGAAGAAAATCTTATTGGTGATCTTGATTGGAGTAATTTTTATAACAGCATGCGCCACTCAGACAACCTTGCCAGAGACACAAGCCACTATTAAACCTGCAGCTACAGCGTCCAGCACAAGCACTTTTGTCCCAACATCCACATTCACGTTAACACCTCCTCCAACTGCAACACCTGTCCCCAACCCAATGAGCATTATTGGGCTTCGCAATGGAAAATATCCCGGCAGCGACGTAACCATCGTCAGGGAATTGGATCGCGGTCTCAACTATCGTCGCTACTATGCTTATTATCTTTCAGAGGGATTGAAAATTTACGCCCTGCTGACCGTGCCGAACGG
Organism: Anaerolineales bacterium; assembly: GCA_014860805.1. GTDB lineage: Bacteria > Chloroflexota > Anaerolineae > Anaerolineales > Villigracilaceae > Villigracilis. The sequence goes on along the minus strand of JACZJB010000160.1, from coordinate 6,434 downwards.
GACACCGCCCGACGGAGGATGGCCTGCCATTGTGTTCAACCATGGCTACATTCCTCCGGATGTCTATCGCACAACAGAAAGATATGTCTACTATGTGGACGAGATCGCCAAAGCTGGGTACGTTGTCTTCCGTATCGATTATCGTGGACATGATCAATCAGAAGGAGAAGCGACAGGCGCATACGGCAGCCCCGGCTATCAAATCGATGTGCTTAACGCAGTCGCCTCCATCAAAAAATTACCTGAAGTAAATCCAGAAAAGATCGGCATGTGGGGACATTCCATGGGCGGTTATTTGACCTTGCGCGCAATGGTCATTTCACAAGATATCAAAGTTGGCGTGATCTGGGCGGGGGTGGTCGCTTCATACCCAGACCTGTTGTATAACTGGCGGCGGACGGGTTCGTTCACTCCATCACCAAGCTCGCGCGGAGTAGGCTGGCGGACAAGTTGGATCGAGCAGTACGGCACCCCTGAGCAGAATCCAGCATTCTGGGATTCTGTCTCTGCGAATTCATATCTCGCGGATCTCTCTGGACCGCTGCAACTGCACCATGGAACTGAAGATGAAGATGTCCCCTTGGAATTTTCCATCCGCCTTGCCGAGCAGGCTCGCGCAGTTGGCCAGGTGGCAGATCTATACACCTACGAGGGCGACAACCACAACATCGCCACAAATTTTTATACCGCAATGGGAAGGACGATCGACTTCTTTGATTTTATTTTGAAGTAAAAATTCACTCGTCAGATCAACACCACTTCCACCACCTCGCCTGCGCTCAAGCCTGTTGCGTCAGGGTGAATACGCAAGAGTCCATCTGCAGAGGCAAGGGTAAAAATGAGATTGGACTTTCCGAAAATCGGCTCAGCGGAAAATCCATCACCATGCCCTCCCCTTACTTGAGATAACACGAGTCGAACAGGCCACCAATCTTCGCGGCCAGCTTGTGATGGCAAATTCACAGTGAGTTTGGCTTGCACGGTTGCTTTTGGTTTCGGGGATGCGTCCAATAATTTTTCAATGACAGGCACCACAAATAAATATCCATTTACCAGGGCGCTGACAGGGTTGCCCGGCAACCCGATAACGGCTTTGCCGCTGCATACACCCAAGATCGTTGGCTTGCCCGGGCGCGTGTTGATGCCATGCACAAGCACGCCCGGCTTACCTAACTGGCGGATGACTTCGGCGGTCATATCTCTTGTGGACGCGGAGGAACCTGCAGTGATGATCACCACGTCACATTCGGATAGCGCCTTCGCCGCCGCTTCTTTCAAAAGCTGGAAGCTGTCTCCAAAAATCCCATAGCGGACTGCCACACCGCCGCTTTTCTCGACAAGCGCGCCGAGCGTGTACGAGTTGATATCACGCACCTGCCCCGGCCGCGGAGTTTGTGAGGGATCAATAACTTCGTCGCCCGTGGAGATCAATCCAACGCGAGGCTCCTTCGCCACATTGACCTTAAGGATTCCCAGCGCCATCAGTCCGCCAATCTCTGCAGGACGAATTTGGGCTCCTTTTGGAATCACCAATTGATTCTGGGCAACATCCTCTCCGATGCGAATGAGATTTTCGCCGTCCGCAACTGACTTGAAGATTTCAATTTCATTTGTGCGTGCGGATTGGGTGTATTCGAGCATCACGACAGCGTCTGCACCATTGGGGAGCATGCCGCCCGTGTGAATCAGCGCGCATTGACCTATGCCAATTTCAAAGGATGGGGAGTCGCCCATCGGCACTTCACCAATGAGGTTGAGATAGGCGGGCAACGAGTCTGTTGCGCCGAAGGTGTCTTGTGCGCGGACGGCATAGCCATCCACTGTGGTGCGTTGGAAATCGGGCAGCGGATGCGGGGCGTAAACGTCCGCGGCGATGATACGACCCAAGGCCGAGGAAACGTCTATTGAAACGGAATCAACTGTCGGCGCGGATAGATGCGAAAGAAGTTTTTCACGCGCTTCGTCTGGAGGGAGGAGTGTCAAGAATTCAGGCATAATTTTTAGTCGAGAGTTAGCGAAGCCAGAAGGTGAGAGTTAGAAAATATGTGGTTAATCCAAAGACGGCAAGGGCGGTGGACGTGAGCAATTTCCAGTTGGGCGGGTTGCCGTTGGCAATGGCACGAAGCTGAATAATCTGAAACACCGCAAAGGGGAGCGTGAGGAAGGCAGGCCAAATGAGGTTGAAAGAAAAGCCGAGCAGGGGAGCAAGAGCATACATCACGTAGGCAAAAGCGATGAGGCTGTGATGCAGTGGAACAGCGTGCTCCCATGTAAGACGACGCAGAAGCGTGCCGCGCTGATACTTTTGGTCGCTCTGGAATGAGACAAAGTTGAGGATGAGAAAGTGCGCAAGCCCAAGCGCAATGAGCGGAGTGGCAAGCACAAAAAGCAAACGATGGTTTTCGCCTGCTTGAAACAAAAATCCAATGGACGGAACCACATACGCAATATGTGCAGCAAGGATCAGTTCACCAAATCCACGATCCACGAGGCGAATGGGAGGAATGGCATAGGCGAGAACGAGGAGGATGGAAGCAAATAGAAAGGAGAAAGTGGGGAGAGTTAATGTGGAGTTGAGAAAAAGGATAAATGCAATGAAGGCGATGGTCGCGATCATGCCAACAGAGATGTAGAGCATGTTGTTGCGGAGAGTCTCTTTTTGCTGGGGAGTTTCTCCATCTACAAGCGGCTCGTTGTGCGGACGAAAAACTTCGCCCAATAGTGCCATACTCGCTTGTGCAAGAAGGACACTGACGAACCCAAGCACAAAAGACACGAAATGAACGGGTTTTCCAAGATAGGAAGGAATACTCGCGCCGAGGATATAGGTCAATGCAGCGAGGAGGAGGTTGAGTGGACGGGAAAGTCTAAAAGTGTTTTTCAAATCACGGTTTCCAAAAATAAAAGAAAAAAATTGTTATTTCTTCAAAAATTCTTCCAGCCGCTCCACAGCTTGCGGGAGATTCTTTCTGCCAAGACCCAAACGGAAATGATTGTTCGAGTCATCATAGTTTGAGCCGGGCAGGAGCATCACGCCCGCTTCCCTGACGAGGCTGTCGCAAAAATCATCCACATTGCCCCGGAGCAGTCTTGGAAATCCCATGGAGCCTGCCTTGGGACGAACCCAGGTAAAGCGAGCTGCGTGACGAGCAAATAGATCATCAATGACTGTAAGGTTATTTTTAATGATGCCCACATTTCGGTCGATCAATTTCTGGCGGTGACGCATGGCAACTTCCGCGAGAAATTCACTGGGCGCGGAGTTGCAGATGGTTGTGTAATCTTTGAGCGACGCCATGTTCTCATAGATTCTTTTGTTCTTTGTGGCGACCCATCCGATGCGCAGACCTGCCAACCCATAGGTTTTAGAGGTGACTCCAAGTGAAACAGCATGCTCGCCCATGTCACAGGCGGCAGGGAGTTTGTCCGCGGGGTTGTATTCGGATTCACGGTAAACCTCGTCCGAGAACAGGATGAGGTTATTTTCCTGCACAAACTTATTTAACTCTTCAAAATCCGCACGCGACATTAAATAGCCTGTCGGGTTATGCGGCGTGTTGATGACAATGCCTTTGGTGTTCGAACGCATCAGACGGCGGAGTTCGTTCATATCCAGCGCCCAGCCGTTCTCCTCCCGTGCCAGCCACGGACTGACATCACAGCCGACAGAACGAGCAACTTCGGCAAGAGATTGATAACCCGGCGAATGCACGATGACATGGTCACCTTGCTGGAAAGCGGCATACATAAAAAGATAGATCGCTTCCCCAGCGCCAGTGTGGACGAGAATGTCCTCGGGCTGCATGGAAGTATACAGGCCGCAAATCTCCTTTCGCAACGCCAGGCTGCCCTGCGATTCGGTGTAACCTAGCCACACCTTTTGGAACTTCTCTGCCGCGCCTTCCTCCAATGTCAGCAAGTCTGCAATGGACATGGCTTCACAGTCTGAGGAACAAAGCAGGAACTCCGTATTGAATTCGTATTTGGCAAAATAACGTTCGAGTTTAAAAGGGGGAAGATGCATTATTTCAACGCCTTTTTCATATCACGATAGTGTAATTGGTTATGGATGTAGAGCATCTTTATCATTTCGCGAATAATGGTCTCATTCAAGAACGGATGCCGCCCGCCGATCTCCAGTTCTTCGTCTTTCAAACTTGAAACCCAGTCAACAGAGCTTGCGCGGACTTCCTTGTACTGCTCCAATAATTCAGCAGGAGTAAATTCCTTTGTCTTTTCCTGCTGCGCGGCGTTATAGCTGTCAATGGAGAAATCATCAGCCGCACCCTTGCCGCCCTGCCGAATCGACTCAAACAACTTGACCAAGCCACGTTCGGAGGTGACATAATGCGAAAGCACGTTGCGAATGCTCCAGGTCGCCCCTTCCGTGTAAACTTCTCTGGTCCAATCGGCTTCACTCAACTCAGAAAAGAATTGAAGCATTCGTTCGCCTTCGGTTTTTAGTTTTTCAGCAAGTTCAGCAGTTTCGGACATAGGTGAGGTCTCCAGAAATAAAGTTTGGTTTGGGCAACGAGAACCGACCATCGTTTAATATATTGTCCAAATTACGGTTCAGGATATTCGGCATAGTTAATGGAACGTTTCCCCGTGGTTGGATAGTAGTAATTTTTCATCTCTGAAATTTTTTCAATCAACTCCTGGCTGTCTTCAAAATCCGTCCGCAAATAATAATAATGGGTGTCGTAGGGGCTGTCCCCAAAGATGGCGGCAAGGACGTAGCCATTCTCCTCGGCATAGGTCTTCATCAAAATTGTCATACTGAACCAGCGCTGGGCAAGATTCTTTTCGATCAATTTTGGCGGGACGAGGGTGGAGTAATAATCATGGAACATGATGATCTGCGGCCTGTATTCATCAAGATACTCCACCGTCAACGTTCCATTGTGGGCAATAAACTGATCGTTCAATCCCCAGGTATCCACCGCATCCCAGCCCGAATAATACGGAAGCAAGCCCGCCTCGGTTGTCGCGATCACATACCCCTTGCCGCGATATTCCGCCAGCATCTTCGCCATTTCAAAGCGGCCATCCTGTTCGTAGGGGCGGTCACAGGATTGCTGGAAGGATGTGAGGAAACAATTCTGGATCCACGCATAATAGACGAGTCCCACAGCAAAGCTGACCAGCCCAACAAGATACACGCTTCTTTCCCGTGCCGAGAATTGGTCAAGCCAATTGAATTTGACTCCGTTCAAGAGCGGGATCCACGACATCAATGCAATCGGCACGATTGCGTATTGGAAACGGGCGCCGTAGTTCATTTCATCTGAGATCATGCCAAAGGCAGCGGCAAACCCGACGATAGGAATGAGATAGGCTATTGCCCGTTTGGCGGTTTCATTGGAACGGAAGCCATAAATGAATGCAAACACCATTGGCAGACATAAACGCAGCGCATTCTGCATGGAATGTTGGAAGGAGTCCCATTTCCATCCGCTATCCCCTTTTTTATAAAACGGGTTGGGGAGCGGGTACCCAAAATAATCCCAACGCCAGAGAAAATATGCGCCGCCAAGAGTTGCAAACACAATGCCAAAAATAATAATGATCGAGACTGAATTCTTGAGTCCGCGCATGACGATGACAGCAAGCAACATCAACGAAGCGAGAATAACTCCCTCAGGGCGGATCAAGCCAGTGACAAGACCACTCAGGGCAAAGGACAGGCAAAGCCAAAAGCTTGGATTCTCTCTCTTGATCAGAAGCAAGCCCAAAGTCCAGGTGGAAGCGGCGGCGAGAGCGAAGAAAGGAGTCCCAAAATAGGCAGAGACATACGAAAGTCCCGTGCCTACGGCGAGATAAAGTCCGCTTAATAAAGAAAGCGAGATACTACCGTTGTTGATGCGGCGATTCGTCCAATAGATGATGAGAACCGTGAGAATGTGCGAAACGAATCCAAGCCCACGAACAGATTGACCCACGGTGAAACCAAGTTTGATCAGTGCGGCGGAGGCAGCCATAAAAAGAAAATCGGTTGCGCCGTCCACGGGTTCGCCGCCTATATTCCAAACAATCCCATGTCCGCCTGCAAGATGCTGGGCATAACGCATGAGCATGGCCGCATCTTCAAACGGCGGGATGGAAAAATCCACATAGCTGAAAGCGTAATACAGGGTGGATATTATTAAGAGGACAGAGATTAAGAGATCGGGGAGAAGTTTTTTTGAGGAAGACATGAGGAGGGTAAAAGTTAAGAAACAGGCTGTGTCAAATCAATGAATATCCGCCGTCCACGACGATGGTCTGGCCAGTAATATACTCGTTTTTGATAAGAAATTCGAGAGCGGAAGTGACCTCATCCAAAGTGGCGGCGCGTTTGAGAGGAAGTCTTTCGACAAGCTTGTTCCATGTTTCGGTCGTGACCGCATCCGAAGGGAGCACAAGCCCCGGTGCAATGGCGTTGACTCGAATAC
>JACZJB010000159.1 GCA_014860805.1 Anaerolineales bacterium | reverse complement strand
GCGTTAACAGTGATTATTCCATATCTGATGTTAGGGGCAACAGCTTTTCGTTTTGTTCGACCTAATGCCAAAATATGGTTGATGGCATGCGCCTGGGTATTGATCTTTCTCAAACAGGGGCCAATTCATCCGCCTTTAATTCTTAGTGCAGCGATAGTTGCCCTCTTATGGAAACGCCCACTCTGGCTGGCGATTCCATTAATTGCCTTTACGGCTTATGTGACCGAAGAGAGTCGTTTTACCTGGATTTTTGCTCCCGGCTTGTGGATCGCAATGCTGGAGATGGCTGGTGCTGATTTGTCGGATGGTAAACTGCGCCGTGAAACCTGGGTTCGCACCATCTCTTTAGGTCTGGCGGGTTTTGTCGGCGGGCAATTTGGTCAGCAGATAGCCGGGCTTTTTGAGGGTGCATCTGTGGGGGCGGCTACTTCTGTTGACCAGGTGGTGGCGATGGTTTCAGTTCCGTCTGAGCCGCTTTTATGGTATCGATTGCTGCCAAACGCAACGTATGGCTTGGGTATTGTAGTTGGCTTGTTGATTGCAACTCTCCCGTTGATCACTGTGTTGATATATCTGATTGCCTCCCGAAAGTGGCAGCCGAATCTATGGCAGAAATTGGCAATGCTTGGTCCATTAAGTGCTTTCCTTGTTGTTGGACTGATTGTCAGCACAAAGATAGGCGGCGGCGGCGATTTACATAATATGGATATGTTTTTGATCACCCTGGTTTTTATGTCAATGCTTGCTTGGCAGCATACTGGAAATAGATTATTTTCTGAAGTTGAATTTTCGCCGCTATGGATCAAGATTGTCCTCGTTTTGCTTTTTATCCTGCCAGGCTTTCACTCTTTAACGGAAATGCGTGGTTTCGATTTTGGCGAGGATGTCAAATGGCTTATGACTCTCACTGATGTGCCCGATGAAAAATCCCTGTCCATGTATCCCTCACGTAAAATTACGGACCATGCTCTTGATGCAATTCGTCGGGAAGTTGAGCTTGTTCGTTCAAGTAATGGGAATGTGCTCTTTTTGGACCAGCGCCAATTACTTACCTTTGGGTTTATCTCAGATGTCCCATTAATTCCTGAATACGAGAAGAAACTTCTCATGACTCGGGCCCTGGGTTCGGATAAAAACTACTTCCAGAATTTCTATGAGGATCTTGAAAACCATCGATTTGAATTAATCATTTCCGAACCGCTGCGTACCCCGATCAAGGATAGCTCTTTTGAATTTGGCGAGGAAAACAACGCCTGGGTAAAGTGGGTGTCAAATCCTGTATTATGCTATTATGAGTCAATAGATATTTTTAGGGAAGTAAATGTTCAATTATTGGTTCCGAAATCCGAGCCTGAAGATTGTTCTACTTCTTTACCCTGAAGGAAGTTCGATGAATATTCGATATATTCTGCCCCGCCTTGTGCGCCATTTTATGCCTGAAGGTTTGGCTCGCTTCCTTCTTAAGCGACGTTGGATCATACGACCCGGACTTGAATCTACCGATCCATTTTCAGCTGTCGAACGATACATTGAAACGCTTTCAGCGAATGGCACGGCAGTTCAAGGAAAGCGTATGCTTGTCTTTGGTTATGGAGGCCGCTTTGCCGTGGGCGTGGAATTGCTAAAGCGCGGCGCAGCGCATGTGGTATTGTGCGACCATTTTGTTTTACTGGACCATGAGCGAAATCGGGAATTGCTTTCGGCGTATGGGCATTATCTGAAACTGGAACAAGATGAAGTTCGGCCGCGAAGCGAATTCATCACGCTGCTGCACGGAGATATCCGCGAGGAGAAAATCCAGAAGCAGATCCAACACGTCGACATTATACTGAGTACCTCGGTTTATGAGCATCTCGATGATGTGCCGGGCATCACGGCGGCATTGGTGAAGCTGACTACCCCGCAGGGCGTACATTTGCATTTTGTGGATCTGCGCGATCATTATTTTAAGTATCCATTTGAGATGTTGAAATACTCGGCGAATGTTTGGCGGAATTTTTTGAACCCCACTAGTAATTTGAATCGTTTTCGTTTGAATGATTATCAGCGTATCTTTGACGAAAATTTTCAGGAAGTGAAGATTACGGTGTTAGAGCGGCTGCTGGATGAGTTCAACCAAGTGAAGGAGCAGGTACGCTCCGAGTTCAAGACGGGGAATGATGCTGTGGATGCTGTGACTTTGGTGTATGTGATTGCCAGCCAGAGTAAAGCACAATAATGATTTGGAGATCCTGAGGTGCAGAATAAGTTAGGCTCTTTTTTTTCGCGGTATGAATTTCTGATACCCATATTTCTCTGCCTGCTTTTTCTTGCGGTTTCCCTTCCCGGGGTGAGCTGGGGGGCGCCCGCATTATGGAACCCGGATGAATTGATCTGGCGGGTGGATAGTGCGCTGCGTGGGGAGATGGTCTTTGATGTAAGCGAGCCAGACTTTAATTACCCGTCTTTACCAAAGTATGTCATGTATGCCATTGGATCCCTTGTGTATGCAACGGGGCGTTCAAGCTTTGCAGTTATTGTGGCAGCCCGCTCATTCTCCTGTTTGCTGGGAGCATTGGCCGGTGCATTGATCTATTCCATCGCGCGTATGATCGGCGCGGACAGAAAAATATCCTTCCTGTCAGGATTGTTGTATATTGCAAGCGGTGTCGCCGCAGCAAATGGACGTTTTGCCCATAATGACTTGTATTTACAGTTATTTTCAATTCTTTCTGTGTTCTTTGTCATCAAGTATCAAAAAACTTATTCCGTGCTTTGGTTGTTTTCTTCCTTTTTTTCTGTGGGGTTAGCCGCTTCCAGTAAATATACAGGTGGAAGTCTGATCCTTTTGCCGGCAGCGGTGTATGTGATAATGAATTGGGCGCAAATCCGAAGCCGCTGGTTTTCGATGTTCGGGACACTTTTCCTGGGTGGCATGATCTCTTTCTTTGGGTATGGGATTGGCACTCCGAAAGCATTGTTTTCCCCTATCTATTATTTCTCGAACGTGATTCCCGCTTTGCGGAATTACCCGCAGTATGGGTTTAACTCCGGCGCGCAGATCGGGTTATTCGGTCAATGGGCTGTGTTTAAAAGCGCTGTTGGTATTTTTGCATATTATGTTTTCATCCTTGCATTTCTCTGGTTTGTAATGCGGTTGCTTCTGTGGAGAACGGGCAGGGGGAGATTTGAAAACCACCAGGCGCAGGGTGTGGCGGTTTTGCTGGGAGCCGTGCTGATCTTCGATCTGCCCTTTTTGATATCCATAAATTACATCGGACGGTACTTTATTCCTTTTGTGCCATTTCTGGCGATCCTCGGTGCTTTGTTCGTGGATGAAGTCATCCGCCTCGCAAGGCGCGGGAGTATGAATTTTGTTCAGCCTGTTATGATTATGCTGTTAGCCGTTGGAATTAGTTATTCCCTCCTTCGTCTGACGAGCATTGCGCTATTGTTCGAAAACGATGCCCGCATCCCTGCCAGCGAGTATATTGCGACCATGCGTGGATACCAAAAGAGCATGGAATATACCTTGTATCCGCCTTTGATTAACAAAAGACAGTTTGAACGGGCGCATAATTACCCGATCTATTTTGTGAAATATCCAACAGACGTGGTTCCCACCGGCGGGAGATATGAATATAACCAGGGCGAGCAGGGATTGTTGGAGCGTGATACAGATTATTTGGTCATAGATACGTTGACCTATGACAGGTTCTATACTGAATCGATCTGCGATACCAACCCCGTGGAATGTAATTTCTTTAAAAAACTGCTGGCAGGTGAGATTTCCACGTTCCGCTTGCTCAAGAAGTTCACCTATGCCTTGCCGCCCTATTTGCCGCAGGTATCCATTTCAGCAGTTAACCCTGAAATACGGATTTACGAGAGAGTTCGATAAAAAATGGTCACCATTGCGGTGACCATTTTTTATTTGATGAAATTCCCAACGGTGTAGACTGTGCCTGCAACGGGCGGCGTGCTTTTCATTTCGATAACTTTTCCCCTTGAAAAAGCCTTGCGCGCGGCCGCGGCAATTTCCTTTTCCGTGGAAAAATGTTCATCGCGAATATCGTGACCCAGCATTTTGAACATGAAGACCATGAACGGTTTTTCGACGGGAGTTCCGTATACCATTTGCCCGCCCGGCTTGAGGACACGCTTCACCTCCGCGAAGGCCTGTTCCAGCTCAAGCGGCTTTAGGTGTTCCAATATACTGACCATCAATACAGTATCAAAGAAATTATCTTCATAATGGGGCATGTTCAACACATCCCCTTTTTTTAGAAAGAGCGGAATGCCCATCGGTTCAAACACGGATTTGACGGCATCGATGTCGGCGGTGAGGTCAATGCCGTGGATTTCCTTGTAGGTATCATGCAGGTTCGGGAAGGCAAGCCCGGTCCCGAACCCGACTTCAAGGATGCGTTCGCCGCCAGTGCACTCGCCCAGCGCCAATTCCACGCGCTGACGATACATTCTCCCGAAGATGGGCCAGTAATAATATTTGATCGGGTCGTATTGATTGACGCCTTTATATTTTTCGGCGGGAAGCAACTTTAACTTTGTGAGCATGGAATTTCCTTATACAAATTTGATCCTTCTTGCTGCGAACGCAACCATCCTTAATAAGAGGAAGCCATGCTTCCAGCGGGAGATGTTGGTTGTACCATAGGTGCGCTCGCGATAGCGGATGGGGAGATCGATGATCTTGAGGTTGAGTTTGGCGGCTCCGAAGATCAGGTCGAAATCGCCGAAGGGATCGAAATCGCCAAAGTAGGAGCGGTTGGCTGCTATTTCTTCGTAGTCTTTTTTCCACATCACTTTGGTGCCGCAAAGGGTATCTTTGACGGGCTGACCGAGCATCCATGAGAAAGTCATGCTGAATAATTTGTTGCCGATGAAGTTCAAAGTGCGCATGGCTTCCTTTTCCATCGGGTAGACGAGGCGCACGCCGTTGATGAACTCGCCTTTGCCTGTGGCAATGGCTTCGTAGAAACGCGGCAGATCTTCAGGCGGGACGGTAAGGTCTGCGTCCAGGATCATGAGGATGTCACCTGTGGCTTTCTCGAAGCCGAGTCGAATCGCGTCAGCTTTGCCGATGCCCGCTTGACGGAAGAGCAGGCTTGGGATTGAAGGATGAAGCGCCATTTCCTTTTCGATGGCTTCATAGGTGTTGTCGCGTGAATGTCCTTCAACGAAGACCAGCTCGGTTCTGGATCCCATCTTTGGCAGGCGTTCAAAGATCGATTTGATATTTCCTGCTTCGTTGCGCGCGGCGACGACGACAGAGACGCTCGCCTCTTTTACTGGCTGGGGCATGGGACGCGCGATCACAAAATTGGACAGCGCGAAATCACGGAAGGGCCAGAGTTTGACGAGATACCGATCTCCAAAGCTGCCGAGAGGCAGGGGCCAGAGAACTTCGGCTGTGGTGCGGATGCTTTCAAAACCTGCAAGGCGCAGCATGTTATCCACATCTTCAGGGGTGAGCCAGTTTTGGCTGAGCATGGGCGCGGCGAGGTTGAGGCTTTGCGCGAGGTTAAGCGGTAATTGCCAAAGATGGCTGTAAAAATTCAGGATGAGGCGGGTTTTCGGCGTACAGAATTTTTTGACCCCTTCGAGCGCGCGTTGGACATCCCACAGGTCGTTGACGGTGTCTGAGAAAATGATGATATCAAAGGTGCCTTCGAGGCTGGAGAGATCATGCGCATCGAGCTGGTGATATTCGATCTCGGGGTGGCGCTGTTTGGCGCGCGCGATCATCTCGGGGGAAAAATCCACGCCGACGCCGTGAGACGGTTTCAGGTGCGAAATTAAACTTCCCGTTCCGCATCCAATTTCCAGGATGCGCTGGTTGGGGTTGACGAGAAATTTGTAGATGTCATTCAATCGGCGGTGGTACCAGCGCCCGAGTCCGCGCCAGTGGTCGCGCTTTTGGGCAACTTGATCCCAGTGCGTCATGCGGATACGTTGATAAGCAACGCCTGCTTCATCAAAAGGTGGATTTATTTTCATGGCGGGATGATTTTACCTGAGTGTCCTTTGGAGTAGGGTCGTTCCCACTAAAAAATTGAGTTATAATTCAGTCACTGAATTTTGGAATTATAAACTATGAATGTTGAATCAACAAACGACGAAATCCGCGAACTTTCCCTGCTCGAACAGATCGAGAGCGACCCTGATGTAAACCAGTCCACGCTTGCCACGCAATTGGGTGTGGCAGTTGGAACGGTCAATTGGCATTTAAAACGCCTCATTGCCAAGGGCGCGGTCAAGGTCTCGCGCGCCGAGCGCAAGAAGCTGCGTTACATCATCACCCCCGAAGGCATTGCCCTGCGCGCCCGCCTTGCTGTCGATTACGTCGAGCGATCCTTTTCGGTTTACCGCCGCACTCGCCAGCGCGTGAAAGATCACGTTACAAAAATCCGCCATGCGGGCTTTGACCGCGTGCGCATCGTCGGCTCCGGCGATGTGGCCGATATTTGCAAACTCACCTGTCTCGAACAGGGCATTTCCGTGGTGACGGATAAAACCGCCCCTGCTTTGGTTTTAGATGGATACAAGATCAGATTGGAAGGCTTGGAATGACGAATCGTCATGTATTGATCACCGGCGGTGCGGGCTACATCGGTTCTCTCTTAACCTCGGAGCTGCTGCGCGCCAATTACAGGGTCACCGTCCTGGATAGTCTCCTGTTCGGCGGCGAGAGCATTGTCCCGTTTCTAAGTCATCCGAATTTTAATTTTATCAAATCCGATGTGACTGAATCCCGTGCAGTGCGTGATGCCGCCAAGAAAGACTGGCAAGTTCCCGATTCAATTGTACATCTTGCAGGCATTGTCGGTTTTCCTGCTTGTCAGGCAGTGGGGAGACCCGTAGCCTGGAAGTACAATGTCGAAGCCACGAAACTGGTCTTTGAGCAGGCAGCAGATTTGGGCGTGGAAAGATTCGTCTTCGCATCCACGTACAGCAATTACGGCTTATCCCAAGACGGCAAACCCGTCACTGAAGAATCTCCATTAAATCCGCAATCTTTATATGCCGAGACAAAGATCGCAAGCGAAGAATACTTGCTCTCGCAAAAGGATTCAGCTTGTGCGCCGTTATTGTTCCGTTTTGCCACGTTATATGGAATTTCTCCGCGCACCCGCTTTGACCTGATCGTCAATCAATTCGTGCTTGAAGCATTTACCAAACGCGAATTGATCATTTATCAGCGCGGTTATTCGCGTTCCTTTGTCCACATCCGTGACGTGGTGCGCGGCGTGATCATGGGATTGGAAGCAGAGCAGAGCAAGGTCCGCGGCCAGGTTTTTAATTTGGGAACCGAGAATGGAAATTATTCGAAGAATGATATCGTAAATTTTATTCTTAAACGGATGCCTGAAACGGTTGTGGAATATAAGGATTTGACCTTCGGCGGCGATATGCGTGACATCACCGTGTCATTTGAAAAGATCAAGCGCGTGCTCGGATTTGATACCACTCTTACCGTGGATGACGGCGTGCGCGAAGTGTTGTTCGCGTTGAAGTCCGGCCTGATCCGCAACCCCACGGATGACCGATATCGAAACGCGCAATTTATTGTCCAATAAACTATGTCATTGCGAGGGCAGAGTTCTTCTGCCCGAAGCAATCCCTACTTTGATTTGGGATTGCTTGCCGTTTCGTGGCACATGTCGTCGGGCTAAAGTCCTCTTCGCAGTGACGCACTATCAGGAGAAAACATGGCAGAGAATTTTTGGCAAAATAAAAAAGTAATTGTTACCGGCGGCGCGGGGTTTCTCGGCTCGTTCGTCACTGAGAAATTAAAGCAGCGCGGCGCAACGGATATTTTTATTCCCCGCATCGAGAACTATAACCTTGTGGACCCAAATGACATCAAGCGTTTGTACGCGGACAACCTCAAAGGCGTTGACCCGAAGAACGTGATTGTCATTCATCTCGCTGCAAATGTGGGTGGCATCGGTGCGAACCGCGAACATCCTGCGGATTTTTTCTATGACAATTTGATGATGGGTGTTGAAATGATCCATCAAGGATATAAGAACGGCATTGGTAAGTTTGTCGCCATCGGCACAGTCTGCGCATATCCAAAATTCACGCCAGTCCCATTTAAAGAGGATGACCTGTGGATAGGCTATCCCGAAGAAACCAATGCTCCCTATGGTCTTGCCAAGAAGATGATGCTCGTGCAGTCACAAGCGTATCGCGCCCAATATGGCTTCAATTCCATTTTCCTTTTGCCTGTGAATTTATATGGTCCGCGTGATAATTTCAACCTGGCGACATCGCACGTCATTCCTGCGCTGATCCGCAAGGCTGTGGAAGCAGGCGAACGCGGTGACAAGGAATTACAGGTCTGGGGCGATGGCTCTCCTACGCGCGAATTCTTATACGTGGAAGACGCCGCGGATGGCATCGTCACTGCCGCCGAAAAATACAATGGCGATTTACCCGTCAACCTCGGTTCTGGCTACGAAATCTCAATTAAAGACCTGAGCGAAATGATCGTGAAAATGACCGGCTTTCAAGGCAAGCTTGCCTGGCAGACGGATAAACCAAACGGCCAGCCCCGCCGCGGGTTGGATGTTTCCCGCGCAAAAGAACTCTTCGGCTGGAGTGCGCAAGTCTCTTTTGAAGAAGGTATGAAGCGCACGATTGAATGGTTCAAGGCCAATCGGGACAAAATTAAATAAAATGACCGAACTGACAAAACACGAACCTCATACTGTTTACATCAAACCTTCCAAGGGATTGGCCGCATTAAACCTGCGCGATCTGTGGGTATACCGTGAATTGATTTTCTTCATGGTCTGGCGCGATGTGAAAGTGAAATACAAGCAGACCTTGTTGGGCATGGCTTGGGCGGTCATTCAACCTGTCATGACCATGCTGGTTTTTACTTTTCTTTTTGATCGTGTGGCAAAACTGCCCACAGAAGGAATTCCCTATCCCGTCTTTTCGTTCACGGCGTTGTTGCCGTGGGGATTGTTTGTCGTCGCCCTTAATCAAGGCAGCCGCTCGCTTGTGGCGCACAACAACATGGTGACGAAGATCTACTTCCCGCGCCTGATCCTACCCATGTCGGCGGTCTTCTCAGGGCTGGTCGATTTTGCGATAGCTTTTGTCATCCTGGTAATCTTGATGTTCTATTATCAAGTAACCCCTGCATGGAATTTGATTTGGACTCTGCCTCTCTTTCTCCTGCTTGCCATCGTGACGGCGCTTGGTGTGGCGCTCTGGCTTTCAGCGATCAATGTGCAGTATCGTGACGTAAACCAGGCACTTCCGTTTCTGACTCAGTTTTGGCTGTTCGCCACGCCCGTGGCATATTCCGCCTCTGTGATTTCCGAAAAATGGCAGGTCCTGTATTCCCTCAACCCGATGGCGGGTGTGGTCAATGGGTTTCGTTGGGCATTGCTTGGCACAGGCAATGGACCGGATATCACTTTGTGGGTTTCCGTTGGAATTTCAATCTTGATCTTCATTTCCGGCCTTTTCTATTTCCGCAGCATGGAAAAGACCTTTGCGGATACGATTTAATGACAACAGCCATTTCAGTAAAGAACATCGGCAAGCAATATAAGATCGGCGCGGCGGAATCAAAGTTCCGCTACAACATGCTCCGTGATGTGATCGTGGACACGGTTTCTGCGCCCATTCGTCTGGCGAAAGCGATGATCGGCAAGTCTGACCATCGCACGAACCAGAATTATGTCTGGGCGTTGAAGGATGTTTCCTTCGACCTTGAAGAAGGCAGAGTTCTCGGCATTGTGGGGCGCAACGGCGCGGGCAAAAGCACGTTGCTGAAAATCCTCTCTCGCGTCACCGAGCCGACAGTTGGCACTGTCACTGTGCGCGGACGAGTAGGCTCGCTCCTTGAAGTGGGTACAGGGTTTCATCCCGAACTCACAGGCCGCGAAAACATCTATATGAACGGCGCGATCCTCGGCATGAAACGTTCCGAGATTGATTCGAAATTTGACGAGATCGTGGACTTTTCCGAAGTCACTCAATATATTGATACACCTGTCAAACGTTATTCATCAGGCATGTACCTGCGTTTGGCATTTGCAGTTGCGGCACATCTTGAACCTGAGATCCTTGTTGTGGATGAGGTCCTTGCGGTGGGTGATGCTGAATTCCAGAAGAAATGCCTCGGCAAAATGGGTGACGTGGCGCAGCAGGGGCGCACGGTTTTGTTCGTCAGCCATAACATGTCAGCTATTCTTCGTCTTACACAGGAAGCCATTGTTCTGAACAAAGGTCAAATGCTCATGCGTGCCCCCACACAGGAGGCCGTTGACTTTTATCTTTCATCAGGGCAGGCACAGGCAGGCGAGCGGGTTTGGGATGCGGAAGATGTTCCAGCGGTGAGTGCGCCGTTTAGACCGATCAGCTTGAAGATTATGAATCGAAGCGGAAAGGTCGTGGATACTGTCCGTTCCACAGAGCCAGTCACAGTTGAGTTTGAATATCAATTGCATGCGCCCGTCACGGGCTTGCGCGTGGGCATGTATCTCAGCACCATGCGCGGCGAATATGTGCTCACCTCGTTCGATACAGATGCGCCGAATCTTTTTGAAAAATTTGATTCACGTCAGGCTGGGCGATATATCAGCCGCGCTGAAATTCCTGCTGATATTTTCAACGAAGGCCGCTATACGATTGGCGTGAATGCGAGTTCATTTGGCGTGCGCCGCTACTTCATGGATGAAAACGCGATCGCGTTCAATGTGGATATTTCCGGCGCGCCCGGCACCCATTGGCCTGAGCCGCGCGTTGGACCTGTTCGTCCGCGTTTTAATTGGACAATCGAGAAGTTGGATTAGTGTCTGCAAAATCCACCCTCAGGAATATTTTGGGCGACCTGCCCTTTACCGCCGAAATCGACTGGATGCTTCGGTCGAAGAATCGCGCGCGTAAAGATCATTTCAATTTGGACCGTTTGCAAAA
The DNA here is from genome assembly GCA_014860805.1 of Anaerolineales bacterium. GTDB lineage: Bacteria > Chloroflexota > Anaerolineae > Anaerolineales > Villigracilaceae > Villigracilis. Next base: position 7,022 of record JACZJB010000159.1, on the reverse strand, counting down.
GTCCTTGCCTGCGGCGCGCGCGGCGGTTGAGCCAATTGCGAAAAGTGCAGCGCCAGGAAAAAAAGTTTTATTCTTTGCCACACTTCACTATTGGATTGAGCAATCCGCTTATCTCGGTTTGGCGCTGGCTGGTCTCGGACATAAAGTCACTTTATTGACATTGCCCTATTCCGAATGGCATAAACAAAAGGATAATTTCACACAACGACAGCGCATCCTCCACACACAGGATGCCCTTTCAACATTGGCTCCCCTCATTGAACACGCCTCTCTTCTTGACCTCAAGCCTGTTTCTGCTCTTCCAGAAAAACTCCAGGCTGACGTAAAAGAGATCTCGTTGTGGGATGCGCAATATACCTTGATGCGCGAAGAAGTGGACATGAATGATGCGGAAGACCGTGCGTTGTATGATTTGCGTATTGAGCGAAACACCTTTGCAGCCAAAGCCGCGCTTGAATATTTACAGGCGAAAAAACCTGATGTTGTTTTAATCCCAAATGGATTAATTCTCGAAATGGGAATTGTCTTCCGCGTGGCACGCTATTTGGGAATTGATGCCGTGACTTACGAGTTTAACGACCAGCGCGAACAGATCTGGCTCGCACAGAACTCATCCATCATGCAGCAGGAGACGGATTATCTTGTCGATGCGCGCTGCGGACTCCCCGTCACGGATGAAATGTTCGAGCGTGTTGCGGATTTGGAAAATGCCCGCCGCGGCGCTCGTGTGTGGGGCAAGTCCAAACGCCTGTGGCAATATATCTCTTCGCAAGGCGCTGCGGAGACTCGCAAGATGCTCAACCTGGATGACCGCCCCGTTGTCATGCTTGCTGCGAACGTGCTTGGCGACAGCCTGACTCTGGGGCGTGATATTTTCGCCTCTTCGATGACCGAATGGATTACCAGGACCGTCCAATATTTTGCCAAACGGAATGATGTGCAGCTGGTTATCCGTGTCCATCCTGGTGAAAAACTTGTTCCCCAAGCCAAGTCTATGGGGATAGTGGTGCGTGAAGCTTTAGCTGAACTCCCCAGTCACATCCATGTCATTGGCGCGCTGGATAATATCAACACCTATGATCTGATCGAGATCGCAGATGTTGGTTTGGCATACACCACTACGGTTGGACTTGAAACTGCGATGAACGGACGCCCCGTCATTTCCTGCGGACAGACTCATTATCGTGGGCGAGGCATCACGCTTGACCCCAACACATGGGACGAATATTATTCGGTACTTGAGAAGGTTTTGAACGATATTCCTTCCCGTCAATTATCTGAAAAACAAATCGAGTTTGCCTGGAATTATGCCTACCGTTTTTTCTTTGAATACCCCCGTCCTTTCCCCTGGCGGTTGATGAATTTCTGGGATGACCTTGAAGTCTGGCCTTTGGAAAAGGTACTGAGCGAAGAAGGTCTGGCGCAATTTAAAGATACGTTCGGCTTTCTTGTTGGAGAGCCATTTACCTGGAAATAACATTCGGCGGTTGAGTAAACGGTATGTCCTCCGCCGTCATATCGAGGCCAACGGATTTTGAGAGAATAAAAAATGACCAACGACACTAAACAAAAAGTACGCGAATTTTATGACGACATCGGCTGGCAGCAAGAGGAAGGCGGACTGTATCAGAATGCCCGCTACGATGACCTGCGCTCTGTGGTGAAAGAGTATGTCCACGATACACGTTTACGTGTCAACCGCGGGCTTGTGCCCACCGGGCGCTTCCTTTTGGATGCAGGCTCCGGTCCTGTGCAATATGATGAATATCTCACCTACTCGCAGGGGTATGATAAGCGTGTCTGTTTTGATATTTCCATCCAGGCGTTGCGCGAGGCGCGCAAGCGAATTGGTGATCATGGACTCTTTGTGGTGGGTGATATTGCCAACCTTCCTTTCAAACAGGATGTCTTCGACGGCATTGTCTCGATGCACACCATTCACCACCTTCCCGCTAATGAACACAAACGCGCCTACCTTGAACTATTTCGCGTGTTAGGGAAGGGGAGAACCGCTGCCATTGTCAACGGCTGGACGAGTCCCGCGCTGGTGGGTTGGCTGGATAAATTGATCATCTTCTCACATCGTGCCCGCCGTTTGCTGCGCGGCAAACCGATGCGTGCTCAGCCGCACGACAAGAAAGCCACCTTTGTCAAAAAGACAAATGCGCGCTGGCTGCGCCGTGAAATTGGGAAGGAGATCCCATTCGAGATCATGGCTTGGCGTTCAGCCAGCACGCTCACAATGCGAACTTTGATCCATGAGAATTTGGGCGGCAGGGCAATCTTGCGCTGGTTGTATCGTATGGAAGAGAAATACCCAAAGTTTTTTGGAGAGAACGGCCAGTATCCGCTCATCGTGGTGAGGAAGTGGTAAACAATGAAGAAAAAACCATTCCTTGATATCTTTTTCCTCTTAGTCATTCCCGCGCTCGTTTTTTTGCCTAAAATTGGCGAATTGATCTATTTTACAGACGACTGGTACTATATTTATGACGGCATGGTCGGGGGAGCAAAGATCTTTCACGAAATGTTTCGCATTGACCGTCCCGCACGCGGTTACTTTTTTGAATTGTATTTTTCCTTGTTCGGACCAAATCCACTTCCGTACCATATGGGTGCCTTCATCTGGCGCGCATTGGCTGCTGTTGGGGCATTTTGGATATTCAATATTCTATGGCGAAGCAAGAGGAAATATAATTTTTTTGCGGCTCTTCTCTTTGCGATTTATCCCGGTTATTTTTGGTGGATCAGTGCGATTGAATATCAGCCGATGATTGCCAGCCTGGCATTTCAGGTGTTTTCGATAGCATTCACGCTCAAGGCAGTTCAATCTGGGAGACGAATCTCAAAAACACTTTATCTGCTTGGCGCAATTCTCACAGGCTGGATCTATATTGCTCTTGTTGACTACGCTATCGGCATGGAAGTATTTCGCTTCCTTTGTGTGTATGTGCTGGTCAGCCGTGACACCCGCCGAACGACCTGGAGTCAATTGGCTCATACATTGAAAGTATGGGCATGGAATATCCTCATCCCTGCAGGTATTATTTTTTGGCGGGTATTCTTTTTTAACAATGAACGAAAGGCAACGGATATTGGCACCCAGCTGGGAGTGTTTTTTGAAAGGCCGCTGGCAACTGGCATCATCTGGTTTTTTCAACTTTACAATAGTTTGTTGAATATAAGTGTATTGGCCTGGTTTAATCAATTCCCCGCCTTTTTTCAGGTGCTGCGCGTCCGCGATATGGTAATTGGGCTGCTCTTGATGAGTCTTGTACTTCTTTTAGTCATCTTTGCGGATTACATCTTGAAACAATCAGATGAAGTACATGGTGATGATGCTGAACCAAATCGCTATAAGATGGAGGCTCTTTTGCTCGGTACCCTGGGAATGGTGTTTGGCGCTCTGCCCATCGTGCTGGCGAATCGGTATATTAATACTGTGGGGTTTTCCCATTACGGTTTACCGGTTTCCATAGCTTCCGCTGTCTTTTTGACAGCTTTTGTTGAATCGCTGTCCTTGCAGCGTGCAAGGTCGATAGTGTTATATGTTGTTATTGCTTTTGCCGTTTTAGCTCATTATGGAATTGCGATGAAGGCGGCAACCGAAGAAGCTGCACTCCAGAAGTTTTGGTGGCAGGTGAGTTGGCGCGTACCTGCGATTCGGGCTGGGACAACGTTGGTTATTAACTACCCGATCGCTGGCATGGAAGGCGATGGCTTCGGGTTAATGGAAGCGGCGAACGTGATCTACTTTCCCGAACCAATTGACCAGGTCCCTGTGCTGTATCCGCTTGCGGGTCTCACGCCGAATGACCAAAATATACAGGATATTCTGGATGGCTCCAGGTATGTGCCGAAACAGTACCGCAGCCATTTGGTGAATTTTGACTATGGCAATTTGCTCGTCATCAGCCAGCCGACATTAACTTCGTGCGTCCATGTCATTGACGGGGATCAGCCTTTGATATCTGTATCTGACCCTGTGAATGTAGCCCTTGCCGCCCCGTCATCACGGATCGATAACGTGATTATGGATGCTGAACCAGCGATACCGCCTGAGTATATCTATGGCAGTGAGCCTGAACATACCTGGTGTTATTACTTCCAAAAGGCGGATTTTGCTGCAGCGCAGGGTGATTGGGAGCGTGTAATTGAACTCAGTGATGAAGCCGCTCAACTTAAACTCAGTCCTGAAGACCGCGCGGAATGGTTCCCATTTTTGAAGGCATACGCGATCACTGGCACCTCGGATCAATTATCGCAGACAGCCAGGCGGGTTGTGGGAGATAAATTCCTGCGTCAACAGGCATGTGATATGCTTGCCGCTATTCAAGAATCATTAACTCCTGAAGTTGAACAGGTTATTGCAGTGGATTACTGCAAATCAGCACCGGAATAACATGTCCAAATTCACAGACCAGCAATATCTCACAACAGATCAATACAAGGATGCCAGTAACCTGGATGCGCGTCTTGAAATTCATAAGCGTTTTAGCGCGAATCCGTATGGTTGGTTCAATTGGATTTTTGACACACTTGCCAAACTACCCAAGGATGCAAATGTTTTGGAATTGGGTTCAGGTTCTGGGGCTTTATGGTTGAATATCGCCGATAGGATTCCCTCGAACTGGAACATCACGTTGAGTGACCTGTCTCAAGGAATGTTGGATGCAGCTTGGCGCAATTTGGTTGTGACGGGCAGGAATTTCAAATTTGAACAAATAGACGCCCAGTCCATTCCATACAAGGATGAGACATTTGATATCGTCATTGCCAATCACATGATCTATCATGTGCCTGACCGTTCAAAAGCATTATCCGAAGTAAAAAGAGTATTGAAAAGAGGCGGACATCTGATAGCAACCACAGTTGGCGAATCTCATATGAAAGAGCTCACTGATTGGCTGCAGCGTGTTGATAACGATAATGATTTTTCCCCGTTTATCCTGCCCTTTACTCTCGAAAATGGCATGGAACAATTGGAGAACGTTTTTTCGAAAGTCACTGTTTTACGTTATGAGGACAGCCTGCAAGTTACTGATATTGATCTTTTAATTGCCTATCTTCGTTCTGCCATTCGCGCATCGGAAGTCTCGGAAGATGAACTCGCAAAAGTAAAAACTGATCTGGAAAAAGAAATAAAGCAGAACGGCAAAATCTTCATCACAAAAGACTCTGGCTTGTTTGAAGCCCTGAAATAGGAGAACTTATTATGGATTGGAAAGATCAAGTTGTATTAGTTACAGGCGGAACAGGATCCTTCGGCAAAAAGTTCATCAAGATTTTGCTCGAAGAAAAACAGCCGAGGAAGGTCATCGTCTTCAGCCGCGATGAATTAAAACAACACGAAATGCAGGTTGGCGGATATAACCAGGAAAACCTGCGCTATTTCATTGGAGACATTCGGGACCGTGAGCGCCTCGTCCGCGCTATGCACGGCGTGGATATTGTCGTCCATGCAGCCGCATTGAAGCAAGTTCCTGCCTGTGAATACAACCCAATGGAAGCGATCAAGACGAACATCATGGGCACGGCAAATGTCGTTGAAGCTGCGCTGGATGCCCGTGTGAAAAAAGTGTTGATGGTCAGCACCGATAAAGCGGTCAGCCCCGCGAATTTGTACGGCGCGACCAAACTTGCTGCGGAGAAATTAACGATTCAGAGTAATGCGTATGCCGGGGGCTCGGCAACCAGATTTTCGTGCGTCCGATACGGGAATGTGGTCGGCTCGCGCGGCTCCATCGTCCCATTATTCCTCAAACAGCGTGCGGGCGGAAAGATCACCGTCACTGATGACCGCATGACCCGCTTCTGGCTTTCACTTGAACAGGGTGTTCGTTTTGTCATCGCCTGCATTGAACAAATGGAAGGCGGTGAAGTTTTTATTCCCAAGATTCCCAGTACAAAAGTTGTTGACCTTGCGAAAGCCATCGCGCCGGATGCGGAGATCGATATCATTGGCATTCGGCCCGGCGAGAAGCTGCACGAGATGCTTATCTCGGAAGATGAAGCGCGCCATACCATCGAACTTGATTCGATGTATGTGGTGCAGCCTGCCGAAGCCACATGGTTTGGTTATTCATGGAAAGACAAAGGCAGGGAACTCAAGGAAGGCACATACTATTCCAGCGACAACAACAGCGAATGGCTTGATGTGGAAGGGATCAAAAAATTCATCGCGCCATTCGAAGAATTGTTCGCGCAAGGAAAACTGGAAGGATAATCCATGCCTCGTATTCTGGTTGCAGGTGTCAGCGGGCTGCTCGGACTTAACTTCGCGCAGGAGATGATGGACAAGCATGAGATCATCGGCGTGGATCGCGGAAAACTGGTCAATGCGCCTTTCAAGGTCTTGAAACAGGATTTGCTCGACCCGAGCGCTGTGGACTCCATCCTCGACTCGACTCAACCCGAATGGCTGGTCAACTGCGCGGCTCTTGCGGACCTCGAAGCCTGCGAGGAGGAACCAGACATTGCCAAACGCCTGAACACGGATTTGCCCCGCCGCCTTGCACGCGCATGCAAAGCGCGAAATATTTCCTTCGCGCACATTTCCACTGACGCAGTCTTCGACGGTGAAAAAGACGGGTTTTATGCTGAGGAGGATAAACCCAATCCCGAAAGTGTGTACGCCAAAACCAAACTGGATGGAGAATGGGCTGTTCTAACAGAAGACCCAAATGCCCTTGTGACACGCGTCAATTTTTACGGCTGGAGTTTGGGCGGCAGGCGCAGCCTCGCGGAATTTTTCCACCATAATCTGACCAATAACAAAAGCATGAGCGGCTTCACGGATGTTATCTTTTGCCCCATGCTGGTGAACGATACTGCCCGTACATTGGTGAACATGTTCCAGCGCGGTTTGAGCGGCTTGTATCATCTCGTGGGGCCGCAAGCCATGAGCAAATATCAATTTGGTGTGGAGATCGCCCGCAAGTTCATCCTGCCTGAAAGCGAGATTTCACCCAAATCCATCCTTTCTTCGGGGCTGACAGCCCGCCGTTCCCACAATTTATGGC
>JACZJB010000158.1 GCA_014860805.1 Anaerolineales bacterium | reverse complement strand
CACTTTTGAAAACAACATGCGAGAATGTAACGAGCGCAGTGTTTTCGTCGATGGCGGCTTCGAGTGCGGCGAGGTCGGGCGTGATGTCGTTGTCCGTTGCGCCGATGCGAATGACCTCGTGGCGCTTGCCGAGGGTTTGGTTGATGCCCTGCAAAATGTAGAGGTCAGAGGGGAAATTAAAAGTATCAGTGATGATGCGGGTTCTGTTCGGTTGCAGTGTGAGCGCGGAGGTGGCGAGTTTGAAGAGGTTGACCGAGACCGTATCGCCGACGAGAGTTTGTCCCGCCGCTGCACCGATGAGTTGACCGATCTTATCCCCCACGCGGGAAGGCGCTTCCCACCAGCCTTTGTTCCAACCGCGGATTAAATCTTTACCCCATTGCTCATCAACAATTTGGCGTGATTTTTCCTGCGCCGCTTTTGGCATCATCCCAAGCGAATTGCCATCAAAGTAGACAAGGCTTGGGTCAGCAATGACAAACGCCTCCTTGAAAGAGGCGAGTTTGTCTTGTGAGTCGAGTTGAAGGGCGAAATCGCGAGAGGTGGAGAAGGTTTTCATTGGTCTATTTTAACTTGTTTCACTGGCAATAACGCAAGAAGAAGCGGTAAAGAGTAATATAATTATTCTGTTCAGGCATTTGGGAAAAGATAGGTAACAAGTAGCTTTGTTACCAAAAATAAAAGGAGATTGTCGATATGAATGAACTTTCTGAAAGCCATGAAGATCAAGAGAAGGATGCATCTATTTTTATAGAATGCCCGCATTGTTACACCAAAATCTTGCCACATGCGGATAATACCTGTCCTGCCTGCCAGGGTGATCTTTCGAGTCTAGTGGGGGTGAACCCGAACAAGGTTTCTTTCCTGATTCATGAATCTGAAGAACTTCCATTTTGCTGTTATTCATGTGGTCAATATACAGAACAGGAAGTCCGCGTATCTGGGGATCAAGAATCGATACTGAGTAAATTCTTCATGGGAGACATTTCACCAGAAGATACTTCCAATGTTGTCATTTTTCTTCCACAATGCCAATTTTGTGCAGAGATCGAAGATCCAGAGCCTGTAGAAGTAGACTATGATAACCAAACCATGACGTTTGCGGTGCATACAAGATTTCGCGACCAAGTACTTCAACTTCGAGAAGATCAGAATCAGGACGAAGCTGACTAGATCCAAACTGATGAGTTTTATGTGTAACGGTTGTAACACAAAAATAGGTCATGCTTACAAGCATGACCTATAAATCTGTTCATACTTGCTTTACACAAATTCTGCTGAGACAATCTCCCCGCCGCCAGTGTAGTAAAAGCGGACGTTATCACCCTGGTCGATAATGTCCATCAAGTTTGGGCTGACGTTGAAGGTAACACCGCCCACGCGCATTTCGAGGCTTTTCTCAGTTTTATAGCCAGTACGATCCATGTTGGAAACGCGTCTTTCAACCCATGCAAAGTTGACCGTCCCTTCGACTTTTTTGAGCGAGAAGTCGTTCTTTTTGTTGGTGCGGAAGACCATGAAAAGGATCAAGACCACAATGGTGATGACAGGTCCCAATGCAGCGGTGGGAATCGAGCCGCTGAAATTGCCGCTGGCAGAAGCCATGCGAACGGCAAAATTGACGCCAAACCCAATCACGAACATGATGACAAGCACAACGATGATGCGGCTGTTGAAACGTTGCACCTTGCCTTTGACATGCGCTTGTTGTTTCTCGGTAACCCGTCCCTGCTGGTTTTGCTGCAAGTCGCTTTGGGTGAATTTGAAATATTCCTGAAGTTTTAGATCTTTAGTCATGTTTTATTTTCCTTTTGAAATAAATTCGCAAGACAGGATGTCTTTTGTATCTTTGGTGTAATAGAAGGCGTAGACATCGCTCTCTTCAATAAAACTCAACAATTCCTCGTCCACATCTTCAAAGACGACGCGCCCAACGCGCAACTCATATTGTTGTTCCGTTCTATATTTTGGACCAGAGGAAGATGGATTTGAAACCCGTTTCTCCACTCGTACGAAATTTACCTTTCCCTCCACTTTTTGCAGGGAATAATCCAATTTGCTGAATGCAATTTTGAATGACCCAAAGGCAAAACCGCCCAGTAAAAGCCAGACAACCGCCAAGGCAAAGAAAGAACCGACCATGTCCGATTTAGAACCAAAACTCCAGCCAGCGTCCATGGCAGCGTTGATC
>JACZJB010000157.1 GCA_014860805.1 Anaerolineales bacterium | reverse complement strand
ATTATATATTATATATAATCATCCTCGATTTCGGAAGTACCTCGTGTCACGAAAAATGTCATCGGTTATACTCAATACATGGAGACTTCATGTCTAAAATTGACCTTGCCCCGCTGAAACCTGCAATCGAAAAATATATTTCCATGGGTCGTTCTGGTTTGTTGCCGGCGCTGCACGAGGCGCAAAAGATTTACCACTGGATTCCCGAGGAGGTGGCATTTGAAGTTGCCAAATCCTTAAAGGTTCCACTTGCTGATGTACATGGTGTGATCGAGTTTTATTCCATGTATTACAACAAACCTGTTGGCAAAAGCATTATCCGTGTTTGTACGGATCAAGCGTGCGCTCTTAAAGGCGCAGATGGATTGCTTAAGGGGCTTTGTAAACATTACGGTATTGAGCCGCATCAAACGACTGAAGACCTGTCTCTAACCATCGAGTCGAGTCCGTGCCTTGGGCTTTGTGAGCAAGCTCCCGTGGCATTGATCGACGAAGATGCGCAAACGAATATTGCGAAGGATTTCCATGAATATGAATTAGGTTTGCCCCGCTCCATTGTGTATGGGTCTTTGCGAGTCTTGACTGCAAACTGCGGCGAGGGTACAACCTCTCTTGCGAAATATGGCGAATATGAGGGGTTGAAAAAAGCCCGGTCTCTGGGCCGCATTGAGGTGATCGAAGAGATAAAAGCATCTGGCCTGATCGGGCGCGGTGGCGCGGCATTTCCTACAGGGATTAAAGGGGAAGGCGCGGAACGTGCCGTCGGCAATCAAAAATATGTGGTTTGCAATGCAGACGAATCAGAACCGGGCACTTTCAAGGACCGCGTTCTTTTGACGGATGATCCCCATCGTATTATTGAAGGGATGTGTATCACTGCATACGCAGTTGGCGCAGGCAAGGGATATATCTATATTCGCGGGGAATATCCATACATTGTTCCAATTCTGGAAGACGCTTTACGCGAATCGCGTGAAGCAGGCAATCTTGGCGAACATTTTGATATTGAAATTCGTGTCGGTGCCGGTGCCTACATCTGTGGCGAGGAGACCGCACTGTTTGAATCGATCGAAGGGAAGCGGGGTTTCCCGCGTGTGAAGCCGCCTTTCCCGGTCACATTCGGGTTGTTTGGCGAGCCGACTGTGATCAACAATGTTGAGACCCTTTGCAACATTCCTTTGATCGTAAAGGAAGGCGCAGCAGGGTATCGCAAGATCGGCACAGAGAAATCTCCCGGACCAAAACTGTTTTGTGTGTCCGGGGATGTGAAGAAGCCAGGTTTGTATGAAGTCCCGTTCGGTGTGACCCTCCGGGAACTGCTCAAAATGGCAGGCGGCGTGACGGGCGGGAAAAAAATGAAAGCGGTTTTACTGGGCGGCGCGGCCGGTGCGTTTGCGACCAAAGAGCACCTGGATATAAAGTTGACTTTTGAAGATTTACGTGCAGCCGGTTTACCGCTTGGTTCCGGGGTGGTGATGGTCTATGATGAAACTCGCAATATGCGCGATGTGCTAAAACGGTTGGGGCATTTCTTTGCACATGAATCCTGCGGCAAGTGTTACCCCTGCCAAATGGGTACGCAGCGTCAAATGGAGATATTGAATCGTATTTCAGCAGGGAATGTGATGGAGGGCGACTTCGTCCGTTTGCAGGATGTTGGTTGGACGATGACGGATGCGAGTCTGTGTGGTTTGGGGCAGACAGCCGCGAGCGCGGTTTTATCTGCGATGAAGTTGTGGCCTGAATTGTTTGAGGCCGCAAAAACCCCAAAGGCTGTGAAAGTAAAAACAAGCACAAAGCATAGTGTTAAAAAAGCAGTGGTTAAGAAAAAGTTAAAACCTGTAAAGAAGAATATCTCGAAGAAGGCTGTAGAAAAGAAGACGATAAAGGCTGTGAAGCCCAAGGCAAAGAAAGTCACTGCGAAGAAATCAACAGCACGTACATCTGTGAAGAAACGCTAGCGTTGAGGCAAAATGACTGAAACCATACATTTGACCATTGATGGGCACGAGATTTCCGCCGAGCAGGGCAAAACCTTGCTGGAGGTGGCGCGTGAGATTGGCAAGGATATTCCCACGATCTGTTTTCACGAAGCGACAACTGCCAATGCGCTCTGCCGAATCTGTGTTGTGGAAGTGGAAGGGCAGAGAGTACTCCAGCCAGCTTGCGTTGTCAAAGCAGGAGCAGGCATGAAGGTCCAGACGCGAAGCGAGAAAGTTATCCGCGCTAGAAGGACGATTTTAGAGATGCTTGCATCCACCATGGATTTGTCGGAAGCGCCTGAGATCCAAAATATGATGTACGAGTACGGCGCATCTTCAAGTCGTTTTCCTGAGGCGGAGCGCCGTGAGTCTGAAGTGATCGATGACAATCCCATGTATGTGCGCGATTATTCAAAGTGTTTGCTGTGCTGGCGCTGCGTGCAAGTTTGCGCGGACGATGCGCAATACACTTTTGCGATCAGCTTCGACGGCCGTGGATTTGATACCCAGATCGGCACCTTCTTTGATAAAACCATTCCCGAAACATCCTGCGTGTTGTGCGGGCAGTGTGTGGGGGTTTGTCCGACAGGCGCATTGAAACCGAAGCGTGAATTTTTGCTGGAAAAAGGTATGAGCGCGCAGGAGATCAATGTGTTGAATACCGGTAGAAAGCAGAGGAAACAAAGATGATCAAACCTGATCGAGTTGTTTCAACGACCTGTCCGTACTGCGGTGTGGGCTGTAACTTGATGCTGCACATAAAAGATGACCATATTTTCAAGGTTACTTCTCCGTTTGACGCGCCAGTTAACCATGGCAACTTATGTGTGAAGGGACGCTTTGGATATGATTATGTCTATCATCCCAAGCGTGTGACTGTGCCGCTGGTTCGCAGATATTTGTTGGAAGGAAAACCGAAGCCTAAAGGACGCGAGCAGGTCTTTGCAGTCAGCAAGGATGGGCAGCCCGTCGAACATTCCAAGATTTCCAATTTATGGGATTGGGTGGAGACCGATTGGGATACCGCACTTGATCTTGTCGTGGACAATCTCGCGCGAATTTACAAACGCGACGGTTCCGATGCCATGGCTGTTTATTGCTGTGCCAAGGCGACCAACGAGGATAATTATCTTTTGCAGAAAATGTTCCGCGCCGTCTTCCGCACGAACAATGTGGATCATTGCACGCGCTTGTGCCATGCGGGTTCGGTGGTTGCACTTCAACAGGCGGTCGGTTCGTCCGCGATGAGCAACACGGCAGGGCAGGTCATTCAAAACGATGTTTTCATTGTGACTGGTTCCAATACATCTGAAAACCATCCCATCATTGCGCTCCAGATGAAGGAAGCGGTTCAGAAACACGGTGCGAAGATGATCGTTGTGGATCCCCGCCGCATTGATTTGGTGGACATGGCTGAGTTGTGGCTGCCGCTCAAACCCGGCACGAACGTACCTGTTTTTTCGGCAATGGCGCATGTCATTGTGAAGGAAAATCTGGTCAATCATGAATTCATCGCCAATCGCACCGAAGGCTATGGCGAGTTCGTCGAATCGCTTGAAAAATTTACGCCCGAATATGCCGAGGAACTCTCCGGTGTGCCTGCCGATGATATTCGCAAAGCTGCACGCATGTATGCGGGCGCGAAGAACGGCGCCATTTATTGGGGCATGGGAATTTCTCAGCTTTCGCACGGCACGGCCTCGGCGCTTGCATTGATTCATCTTGCGTTTCTCACGGGGCACGTCGGGCGTGAAGGTACAGGGCTCAATCCGTTGCGCGGACAAAATAACGTGCAGGGAGCAAGTGACATGGGCTCCATGCCATTTCATTATCCTGGCTATATGCGCGTGGATAATGAGGAGAATGCCGCAAAATGGGAGAAAGCCTGGAATATTGAAACGGGCGGTCTCTCGCGTAAACTTGGTTTGACCACCACTGAAATTCTCTCTCATGCGCATGAAGGCGGTATCCGCGCGCTGTATATCATGGGTGAGAACCCAATGATGTCTGAACCCAATTTGAACGAAACCCGCAAGCACATGCAGCAGCTTGAATTCCTTGTTTCGCAGGATATTTTCATCAACGAATCAGGAGCTTTTGCGGATGTCTTTTTGCCTGCGACTCCTTTTTCTGAAAAAGACGGCACTTTTTCTAACACAGACCGCCGCGTACAGCGTGTCCGAGCGGCGCATCCGCCTCGCGGACAGGCACGCCCTGATTGGAAGATCATTTGTGACCTGGCCAAACGCCTCGAATCCAAACTGGGACTTGTTTCTGCATACTGGGACTATTCCCACCCGGAAGAAGTTTTGCGAGAAATGGGAAGTGTGAACTCGGATTATGCAGGCATCACTTACAAGCGGATTGACAAGGTTGGCTTGATCTATCCCGTGCCGGACATGAATCACCCCGGCACACCGACTTTGTTTACAGAATCCTTCCCGCGCGGACGTGGAAAATTCCACACCCTGGATTATGTTCCAGTGCGCGAAGAAGTTGATGACGAATATCCGTTCATCCTCACAACGGGCCGTTTGCTTGAGCATTGGCACGGCGGAACGATGACTCGCAACTCATCTCTCAATGAAGCCTACCCCGAAGCCCGCGTGGAGATTCATCCTGCTGACGCGGAGATTCATGGCATTCGCAACGGCGACCCTGTCAAAGTCCAAAGTAGACGCGGCGAGATCGTTGTCCGCGCCACAGTGACAGAGAAAACCACGATTGGCGTGGTCTTCCTTCCCTGGCATTTCGCCGAAGCTGCCGCGAACTTGCTGACCAACGACGCGCTCGACCCGCAAGCCAAGATCCCTGAATTCAAAGCCTGCGCGGTGCAGATATTTCCTGCAAGGAAACGCGATCTGGCTCACCCGGAAGTGGTGCTGGATCGAGGAAGATATTAAGTAAGATTGAAAAAGAGCCTCCACGAAAACGTGGAGGCTCTTTTATTTTTTACCCCATTCGCTTTGCCAGGTGTTGATCTAATAATTCGATCAACTCGTCGCGGGAATAGTTATGCTTGGGGTTGTCGTTCTCATCCAATAGTTTTGCGATCAATGCATGGATCACGCGGTTGCCTTCCCAGCGTGTGCCCACCAAATAACGCATTTTCGGTTTGTCGGCAAATAGAGCATCTTGCACTGCTTCCCAAACGATCTCAGGCGAGGAGGGGATGCGATTGGTTGCTGACTTTGGTTCGTTGGGATTCGGTTCCGACTCTTCCGCAAAACTTTGGAGAACCATATCCGCCTCTTCTTTGAACGGCGGTTGAGCGCGCTTAAAGTGGGCAATCGTCCCTGCCATCATATTGCCGCCGATATCGCTAATGATCCCTCCAGGCTGAACAACGCTGACATGGACGCCATATGGTTCAAGCTCATCGTGCAGGATGGCGGTGTAGGCTTCCAGGGCATGTTTTGTCATGATGTATGGACCATAGTATTTGCTGGCAAGCATGCCGCCTTGTGAACCGATGTTGACGATGCGCCCTTTTGACTCGGTTAATAACTGGAGGAATGCATTTGTCATGCGGTGCGGACCAAAGACATTGACGTTGAAAATATTGAGCATTTCTTCATCGGTCCAGGTGGACAGCATGCCCAATTCACCTACGCCAGCGTTGTTGACCAGTCCATAAAGTCCATGTCCAGATTGAGATACTTTTTCAGAAGCAGCTTTAACCTGCTCCGCATTGCGGACATCCACAAGCAGCGGAATGACATTTTCGATTTTGGATAACGACTCCATATCCGTTTCTTTACGCGCCGTAGCATAGACGGGATGTCCGCGTTCAGCGAGGCGAATGGTGAGATGCCTGCCGATTCCGCTGCTGGCTCCCGTGACGATGATGGCTTGGGTGGAAGGGTGGGTCATAGTTAAAGTTTTATCCTTTCGGGCATGAGTATAATCAACTTATGTCTAAATCATATCTTGTCCCATTGACTGAGATCCGCCGTGAGCAGACGGTGGTCAATTCGCGCTTCATTGCCACGCTCGCGCCTGCTTTTTCCATCGACGAAGCGCGGACCTTCATGAAGCGCATCCGCGAAGAATTTTCGGACGCGTCTCATAATGTGCCTGTCTATATTATCGGCGGCGGGAATACGGTTGTAGAATATTTTTCGGATGACGGCGAGCCGAGCGGCACATCGGGTAAGCCTGCGTTGACCGTCCTACGCGGCAGTGGACTTGGCGATGCGGTCATGGTCATTACCCGTTATTTCGGCGGGACGCTGCTTGGCACAGGCGGATTGGTGAAAGCCTACACCGAAGCCGCGCAATCCGTTGTCAACGCTGTGGAGCGCGGACGGCGCGTGCCCGTCCATGTGGCGTTGATGGCGATTCCGTATAATTTATTGGAGCGGATACGTTTACTGGTTTCGAAAAATCACGGCAAGGTCTTGGGCGAGGATTATGCGGGAGATATTACACTGACGCTGCAATTCCCTGTTGAGAAGTACGAAGCCTTTCAATCCGCTATGCGCGAGATCTCTGCGGGGAAAATTCAGGCGGAAGTGATAGACACGAAGGAAGAGATCGTTAGGGTTTGAAAGTTGGCGCGCAAAAAAAATTGATTATCAAATCCTGGGCATCTCTATTTCATTCAGTTGTAACAATCTCTTTGAAATGAGGGTTGTTTAGGAGTTTTTTCTTCAGGGGGCTTTGCAAACCCTTCAATATCTTTTCCAATATTTTACAACTTCTTCATGATTCGTTTGCATTTTATCCACCTGAAAAAGGGCGCGCTCCATACAATAAGTGACAATCACTTGTTAATTGGAGAAACATGTCAAACTCAAACCGAACAAAACTGCTTTTGGATATTGGAACCTTTCTGGCATTCCTGATCACGATGGACCCGCGTTTTAGCGGGCTGGCGATCCATGAATGGTTGTCCATTGCGCTGGCAGGCACGATCATCATCCATCTGTTGCTGAATTGGGAATGGATCGTCAACGTGACCAGGCGCCTCTTTGTCAAGGCGACGAATGGTGCGCGTATCAATTATGTGCTCAACTGGCTGCTCTTCATCGACGGCATCCTCATCATGCTCTCGGGCATTATGATCTCAGAGTCCGCCATGCCTGCTTTGGGAGTCACCCTGCCGATGAATTTTGCCTGGCGCAGCATGCATGACATATCCGCGAATCTGGCGCTGCTCATTATGGGTCTGCACCTTGCCATGCATTGGAATTGGATCGTGACCACCTTCAAACGCGTGTTCTTCAGCAAAGTTAAGAAGCAAGTTTCCCTGTCCGCAAGGCAGGAGGCATAACCATGAAAATCGTATTTCAAGTTCTGGTTATCCTTGTCATTGCCGCTTTGATCGGCGGGTTGATGTATGCAGGCGTCAGCGCGGCTGGTTCTTCAAGCGTGTCTTCATTTAATGGCGAAAGGCTTGAGCAGCCCAGCACGTTGGAAGGCAGGGAATTCCGCCCGGATGGCGACCACGACGAACGGGATGGTGAAGCTGGTTTTCCTGGCGGCGTGGTCAAAGCGCTGGTGCTGATGTCGTTTGCAGGTGGGGTTTATTCTGTAGCCGTTTGGGCGGGCAAGAAGGCTAAACAGGCTACTGCATAATAAATAGAACAGTCTCAATAAAAAGGCGCGCCTGAGCAGGTGCGCCTTTTTTTATTTTTTCTATCTTCATCATGCGTTCGGTAATTCGATCAACACTTTCAGCCCTTTGCCTTTTTCACTCTCTGCCCAAATGCGTCCCTTGTGCATTTCCACGATGGATTTGGCAATGGCGAGTCCCAAGCCTGAGCCGCCATCGTCGCGGGTGCGGGATTCGTCCGCGCGGTAGAAACGGTCAAACAGACGGGCGGCTTCTTCAGGATTAACGCCTTCGCCGTTATCTTGAACGGAGATTTGAATTTTGTTGTCGACCAGCTTGGTTTCGATGTCAACGACTCCGTCCGCTGGGGTGTAACGCAGGGCATTATCCAGAATGTTGTTGAGGACTTGGGTGAAGCGGCTGGGGTCAAGGTTTGCTCTCAGGATAACAGGGCCAGGCTTGAGATTAAGCGTGATGCGCTGCTGATTGAACAAGGAAATGTAATGGGTGTAAACGTCGCTGATTATGTTGTTGACGTCCAAGGCTTGGAAGTCCACAGAAAGTTCTCCCGCATCTGCCAGCGACAATGTGCGCAGATCGTTAACAAGTTTTTCAAGTCGCTCGGCTTCTTCGCGGATGATCTCAAAGTTTTCGTGAGTGGGTTCGAGCACGCCGTCATGCACGCCCTCGGCATGGCCGATGATGAGGCTGAGCGGCGTGCGAAGTTCGTGCGCAATGTCGGCGGTCATTTGCTTGCGCAGGTTGAAGGAGCGCGAAAGGTCACTGCTCATTTTGTTGAAAGATTCGCCCAGCTCGCCGATCTCATCCCGCGAGCGGACTTTCACTTTTTGATTCAAGTTTCCGTCCGCCATGGCGTGCGTGGCTTTGGTGAGTTCGCGGATGGGACGCGTGATGCTGCGCGAAAGGATGATGCCAAGGAAAAGCGCCACGATGACCGTGCCGATGGCGCTCAGAAAAATGGAGCCGTTTAGGCGGCGCAGGAATTCATCTTCCAGCGGGTTGCGGTCCGGTGACATGGCCAGCAAAAGCACGCCAACGGTTTTATTTTCCGCTTGGATCGGCGTACAATGGCTGAGTTCTTCTGCGTTGAGAACTTCTCCCAGCTTGCGGCCTGCGCCTGCCACAACGATCCTTCCATCTGGCTCGGCGATGGAGAAGAACAATGGGCGGTTGTAATCATGGTTGTTCGGGTCGCGCCCGAATTGTCTGAATGTCTTGTCAACGCCAGCCCATGTTTGATTTTGCTGATAGTATTTTCCAAGTTCTTCTACGAGTTCAGCTTTGTACCGGTCGCTGACGAATTTTTCAAACTCGCGGTTGGTGGCAACGCGCGTGAACAGCACAATGATGCCGCTGCTGACCATGCTGACCAATAAGAACGCGACCAGGAGTTTGGTGGTTAATTTCACGTTCGACCTTTGTGCAGGCGGTAGCCCACGCCGTATACCGTTTCAATGTATTGCGGCTTGCGCGGGTCTTCTTCGATCTTTGCACGCAGGTTTTTGATGTGGGTATCGATGGTGCGTTCGTAGCCTTCATAGCGCACACCCTGGATCACATCCAGCAGATCGAGCCGCGAAAATACGCGGCCCGGTGCGCCCATCAATGCGGCGAGCAGGTCAAATTCGGATGGCGTCAGGTCAACAGAGCGTTTGCCTGCAAATACTTCGCGGCTGTCGCGGTCGAGGGTAATATCTAATACTTTTAGCGTTTTCCCTTTTGGCTCATTCTTGCCAGCACGCCGCAGCACGTTGCGCACGCGTGCCATCAACTCGCGCGGCTTGAAGGGTTTGGTCACATAGTCATCTGCGCCGAGTTCAAGCCCGATGATCTTGTCGTCATCTTCCACTTTTGCGGTGAGCATGATGATGGGTGTATCTTTTTCGGCGCGGTGCGAGCGCATAAATTCATACCCGTTCATTTCGGGCATCATAATATCGAGAATGATCAGATCGGGGTTTTCTTTTTCAGCAACGGCGAGCGCATCTTTTCCGTTGTAGGCAGCCAGTGCGCGATACCCCTCCTGCGCCAGGTAGCTCTGCACAAGCGAAACAAGTCTTTTTTCATCGTCAACGATCAGGATGGTCTGCGGCATTTCCAAATTATCTCATATAGTTGTGAAGAAATTATGTGGATTAAGGAAGGACACCCGCCTCAACCGCGACGGGTGCCTGATCTTCCTAATGAGTTTTGTACTACGCTTATTCTTTTTTCTCGTCCCGCGCGGCCTCAGAAACTTGCTCCGCAACGGGTGCGGTGCTCTCGCCTGCATTGACCTTGACCAGCTTCCAGCCGCTGTACTTGATGAGTTTGTATCCAAAGTAGATCAGCACGCCGAAAAAGGCAAGTTGAACAAGCCCGAATATGGGCGGGAAGAATCTGCCGCCATCTCTGCCGCGCCCGCGGTCAAACCCATGCGAGAAGTTACCGCGCTCCATTCTGCTGAAATCTCCGTCCATGCCGTGGCCGTGAGCGAAGAAAGGTGCCTGGGCAGGCTGGCCATCTGTCAGTTTGGCGAAAGAGGCGCTTTGCATCGCGCCCATGCGGAAACCAATTCCGCCAACTGCCGCCAGGACGATCAGGGTCAATACAATTCCCAGTGTGTACGTTAACCATTTTTTGCTTTTCATGTTTTCTCCAGTATTGTTTTGAATTATTCGTTGATCGATAAAGAACAAACTTTATTGATCGTATTATCCCGTGCTGCGGTTATGTGGCGGTGAAGGAATTGTGTGGACTTTATGTGGAAGAGTTTTGTTTTGAATTTAAAGAGAAAGTCCGCAAGCAAAGCTTGCGGACTTTGATTTATTCGTATGCCAGTGTGTCTCTCACGGTCAACCGTGAAGCTCTCCTTGCGGGCAGGGCGCTGGCTAAAGTCCCCAATACAATTGTAAAGATCAACCAGGCGATTACACCGCTCGCGCCGTACACGACAGGCATCGGGGCGGTGAGGATTGCCATCCCAACGCCGAAGCACAACACATTTGTGATCGGGATGGCGATCAATATGCTGATCGCCCAGCTGACGATGCCGATGGCCATGCCTTCGGTGATGACAATGGCTTGAATGTCGCCGTTGCTTGCGCCGATGGCGCGCATCACGCCGATCTCGCGGGTGCGTTCCAGCACGTTGATGCTCATGGTTCCCATCAACCCCAGTCCGCCAACAATGGCGATAAGACTTGCCATCACCAGCATAAAATAGACGAGGATGTCTGTTTGTGATTTTTGGCTTTCAATAAATTCAGTGCCCAATTGCGTGGAGCGGATCTGAATTCCGTCCTCTTCAAAGGCAGCCTGAATCTGATCGTTGATCTGTCTTTGCGTGGACGCATCATGCTGTGAGGTGATGATGCGCAGGGAATATGCCATCTCGGGTTCGCCGACCAGCATGCTCAGGTATTCATAGTTGACATACAACAACGGCGGGCTGACATTGCCTGTGATGCTGTATGTGCCGACGATCTGCCAGTTTGTATCCTTGCCGTTCGTTTCAATGGTGAGCCAATCGCCCACTTTCAAATTTGGGAAGATCTGCAAGAGATGGTTGCCGATGACAACCGCGTTTTCGTCGCCCGGCTGCAGCCAGCGGCCGGAAGTGATGATCGGGTCGATCAATTTGGATGTGGAAGGCGGCGCCACAAAAAGGATTTGCGTGCCAGCTTCCTTGTCGCCCATGTTAAGTGTGCCTGTATATTCAAG
>JACZJB010000156.1 GCA_014860805.1 Anaerolineales bacterium | reverse complement strand
CCTGCCCCGCCCACCGAAACATTCACCCCCATACCAACAGAAACACCCACGCAAATCCCCTACGTGGACGAAGTTAAAGCGACTGTGATCTCCGACAAACTCGTTTGTCGTTATGGACCAGGCGCGAATTATTTATATCTCATCGCCTTCAACAAAACCACGCCGTTAAAGTTGATCGGACGCGCAGCAGGAAATGACTGGGTCTTGGTGGAAAACGGTCAACAGGATTGCTGGGTCAACTCCCAATTTATCGAGGCGAAAGACGGCGATCCCAAGATGCTTTATTCCGTCTATCCTGAGGGATACAAAATCCCCGTCTCACCCTACTATGGGCCGACCACTGTCCTCACCGCTGAACGCAAAGGGGATGAAGTCACTGTCACATGGGTTGAGGTTATCGTCAGCCCGGGAAAATATGAAGACGAAAACATGTTCCCATACATTGTCGAAGTCTGGCGCTGTGAAAATGGTGAGATCGTCTTCGATACACTCGGGTCACGATTTCCGTTTATTTCGTTTGAAGACCAAACAGGCTGCCCAGAGCCCTCGCACGGACGGGTGTACATCCAGGAAAAACACGGGTATGCGGGCCCGGCAGAAATTCCCTGGCCTTAAATTAAAAACGAAAAAGCCACCCAAAATTGGGTGGCTTTTTCGTTTTTGGCTCCTGGCCTAGGATTTGAACCTAGAACCTAGCGGTTAACAGCCGCTCGCTCCGCCGATTGAGCTAGCCAGGAACGCGAGCGATATTATATGTACAAGCTCTAGGAATGTCAAGTAAAAAAATTTTGTTTTGACATTCATGAATGTTTTCCGAAAGAAGGGACTCTAATTTATTCCAGAAAAGTGTTGATCATTTTCAATAACCTTTTCAGGCTGACGGGTTTGGCAATGTACTCGCTGGCGCCAGCTTCGAGGCAATGCTCACGGTCACCGGGCATGGCTAAGGCTGTGAGCGCTATGATCGGAACAGCGGCAAATTCAGGCATAGAGCGGAGGCGCCGCATTGTTTCGAGTCCATCCAGTTCGGGCATCTGAATATCCATGAGAATGAGGTCTGGTTTATGCCTCTGCGCCTGTTCAATGGATTGCAAGCCGTTTTCTGCAGTGACAAGGTTGAAACCCTTCGCGGTCAGATAATCGCTTGTGAACATCATGTTGGTCGGATTGTCTTCCGTCAACAAAATAGTGATCGATGAAGGAGAGATTGTAAGTCCTTCTGATGGCATTTCCTCGGACGGGGTTATTTCCCCGGTGTTAACGTTGTGTGAGGACTTTATCGGGATGATAAAGTAAAAGCTACTGCCCTTCTCAGGGATGCTTTTCACGCCGATACTGCCATTATGCATTTCTGCCAACTGGCGGACGAGCGCAAGCCCAAGTCCTGTGCCTTCGTATTTTCTGTTGAGCGAGCTATCGACCTGAGCAAAAGGCTGGAATAAGTTTTTAAGCTGTTCGCTTGAGATGCCTATGCCCGTATCTCTGACAGTAAACCGAACAGCGTGATCGTTTTCTGGAATCACTTCCAAACTGATACTCCCGAACTGCGGGGTGAATTTAACAGCGTTGCTCAATAAATTTACGATCATTTGCTTCAGGCGGCGTTGATCTGCCTGAACAGTCTGAACCTTATCCGAAATGGAGAGTGTTACCTGCAAATCCTTCTTTCGCGCAGGCGCGTTGACCATGAGCAAAGATGCCTCACAGACCGACTTCAGGTCGACGGTTTCATATTGAAGTTCCATCATGCCGGCTTCGATCTTGGAGAGATCGAGGATGTCGTTGATCAATTCAAGAAGGTGATGCCCGCTCTCGCGAATGATATCCAGGGTCTTTGCCTGACGCGGATTCAATTCTCCGTATGTATTCGCTTGAAGGGATTCGCTTAACCCGATAACGGCGTTCAGCGGCGTACGCAGTTCGTGGCTCATATTGGCAAGGAATTGATCTTTAAGTTTGGCGGCTTTCTCAAGAGCGGCATTGGCAGCCTGTAACTGCAATTCAGCCTGTTTGCGCTCGGTAATATCCACAAGCGTGGAGCGGCTCATAATGAACTCGTTGCGTTCGTTATAAATGGCAGTGGCATTCACCAAAACAGGCATGATACTGCCGTCTTTGCGAACCATTTCAAATTCCAGATCTTTGATCCATCCCTGCGCTTTAAAACGCGGGAAGCTTTCATCAAAAACTTTTTGGTTATCCGCGGTGACCAAATCACGGAAGGATTTGACCCCGACGATCTCTTCGAGGGTATATCCAAGCAAGTCCAATTCCGTCTGGTTGATACGGATAAAAATACCGTTGGCATCGAGCGAGTGATAACCTGTGGGAGCGTTCTCGTACAAGTCCTGCACTTCGGCAGTGCGCTCTTTTACGCGCTGCTCCAGGTTCTGATTCAATTCAAGCAATTCCATCTCAGCTTGTTTTCTTTCCGTAATGTCGGCAATAATGGCAGCCACACTAATAAATTTTCCGTTTTCATCGAATATGGGGAAGGAGCGGTCCCAGATCCATCGGATGGTTCCATCGGGACGGGAGATGCGGTATTGCATTTCAGTTTTTTCGCCAAGTGCCTGGCGCGCCGTAACCGATTTGACATATGCAATGTCTTCAGGAAGGATGCAGTCGTAAAACTGATCTGGATAGTCGTAAAAAGCCTGGGGAGGGAGCATCCATATTTTTTCAACTGCCGGGCTGATGTACACTTGCTTTTTTTCAAAGGGGTTATAGATCCAGAAGACCTCTTCGATATTATCCGCCAGCTGACGGAAGCGGCGCTCGCTGTCCATGATCATCGTCTCAGTTTGCCTGCGTTCCGTGATATCGCGGTAGTTGATGACAATTGCCCTAACACTCGGTTCTTCCAACAGGTTGGTGGCAATGCACTCGACCCAGCGCCAGTTTCCGTCGGCGTGTTGGAGGCGGAATATTCCGTGGCCAGCCGCACCGGGCTGCGTGGCCACTTCCTTGAACTGAGTCATCACCCACTCCGCATCATCAGGATGGACCAGGTCAAAAATATTCTTTCCTTTAAATGCATTTTCTTGATATCCAAGCGTGCGAATGGTGGCGGGACTTTCCCACAATAACGTTCCATCTCCTGCGAGCAGGGAGATATTATCCAGGCTGTTTTCAATCAGGGAACGGAAACGCTGCTCGCTGTGAAGCAGGGTCTCATCAATCATCTTTCGCTCGGTAATATCAATTGCTGTGGAAAGCACACAGACATCATTTTTAAGATCAATGATCTCCATCGCGCCGAGCACAATCCGCTCTTCGCCTGTTTTACTTCGCAGGATCATCTCCTGGTCACGGATAAATCCATTTTCGTGTAATTGCTTTGTATATGCCTGCCGCTGGGCCGGGGTGATGATCTTCAAACTCAGAGAAGTCTGTCCGAGCAATTCCTCGCGACTATATCCAGTGATTCGTGAAAAGGCAGGGTTGGCATCAAGATAAACGCCGTCTGAACTACGCGTAATGACAATTCCCACCGGTCCCGAAAAGAACGCTTTATGGAAACGTTCCTCTGCTTCCCGAACTTCCTTCAGACTTTGTTCACGCTGATTCTCCAACTGCATACTATCCAGCGCGTAGGAAATGTCCATGCTCATTTCCTCCAGCAGTTTTTGCTCCTCCATCACCATGAAAAAATCAATATCAGCCGCGTAAAGATTCAACAGACCGATCACCTGTGAGTTCCGGCGAATCGGCACAACCGCTGCAGAATGATATTGGTCTCGAATGGCAATTTCCCGCCAGTGAGTCATATGGGGTTCAACTTGAATATCATTACAAATTTCCACACGACCCGACCGAAAAGCCAGCCCGATCAACCCATCCCGAAACGGCATTTTTCGCAGATCGATTTCACGGAACGGAAGTTTATTATCCAGAAGCCCATATTCCGCCACCGGAAGAAGCATGCCTGTTTCTTCATCCAACAAACCCACCCACGCCAGGCGAAACTCCCCAAATTCCACCGCCAGCCTGCAAATAGAATCAAACAACTCCTGTTGATCATGGCAGCGCACAATCGTCTGGTTAACTTGACTCAACGTGGCATACAAACGCGAAAAATAATGGACTCGCAGTTCAGCCTGCCTGGATGTAGTGACATCACGGCTCGTCCCAACGCCGAAAATTGGCCGGCGTTTTGCCCCAACACCTTCAAAGCTGATGTCCGCCAGCACTTCCAGCCAGCGGGTGCTTCCATCGGGATGCACAACCCGGTACATCGTCGAATACCGCCCGCCGCCAATCGAATCCAAAGCATTGGCAATTTTCTGCTCAAAATCCGAAACATCGTCGGGGTGCACCCGGGAGATTAGATCAGCAATTGAAACCTCAAATTCGCTGAATCCGTAATGCCTGCGGGAACGTTCGTCAAAGAAGATCTTCCCGGCAACAACGTCATACCGCCATGTCCCCATATCGGCAGCATCGTGAGCCATGCGCAGCCATGTCTCACTGGCGCTGATTTTTTCTGCATGATTCTTGATCAGAAAGTAAAGCAATATCCCTGTTACAAAAACATACGCCCAGCCTTTATAGGTGCTGACCTGACGGAACACTTCCTTGTCAGTCACCAGCAATGCCGCCAATTGATCGGAAAAGAGTATCCACAGGAAGCCTAGAAGCAAATAGAGCCCAACGATCTTAAGCGAGCCTAAAATTGGGCTTGGAATTTTCATTCGCATAAAGGTTCCTTCCACAAAAACGACCGATTGGAAAAGGTCATGTCGCTGGCGATAATATTAAAAAATAGTATAGCATCTCTACTTGAAGCAAAAAATATGATTTTCATCACGAAAATCATTTATATCTCAAGAGATGCGGAAAGCAATCAAAAACAACTTCGGGGAATCCAGAGTCGTGTACCTGGTCAAAAAGACTCAAGATTCCCGAGTGACTCGGTTTCTGCCACCCTGTTTACTCTGGTACATTAAATGGTCGGTCCGTTCGATCAAGGATTGCAGCGTATCATTTTTATGAACAATCGCCGCCCCAATGGATACCGTCACAGAAATCCTCTGCCCGTCAACTACGACAAACGAGCTTTCGATCATGGCGCGCAGCTTTTCGGCGATCTGGGCAAGACTGTTCAAATTTACGGTTTGCAGCAGCACAACGAACTCCTCGCCTCCCCAGCGCCCGCAGACATCGGTGCCGCGCAGATGGCTCGTTAAATTTGCAGCTACATTCTCCAGCACATGGTCGCCAGCATGATGCCCATAAGCGTCATTGACCGATTTGAAGCGATCCACATCGATAAACAGCAATCCAAAAGGGACCTGCTGTTGACTGTATTCCAGAAGCGCGCTATTTACCTTAATTTCCAGCAGTTTTCGATTTCCAATCCCCGTTAATGCATCCTGAAAAACATCCTTCTCCAGCTCATTCACCCGCTCTTTCATTTTTAACAGGGACTGGTTATTGCTAAAAACCTCCACCGCGCCGATGATTTTTTCTTGATCGTCATACATGGGTGTGGTTCGCACCAGCACAGGGATACGATATCCGTCGGCATGGCGCAGATGTACCTGCGTTTCGCGCGGCTCACCGTCGCGGATGGTTGCCATCAAGGGACAATCATCCGTGCAAAGGTGGCGGCCTTCATCGGTGACATGGTCCAGTATGTTGGCATGACAATATTTACCCAGAACATCCTGTGAGCAATATCCTGTGATTCGCTCCGCCCCCTTGTTCCAATAAGTGATCAGCCTGTTTTCATCCACGAAGTACACCCCATCGTACAAATTGTCTATCAGACTTTTATGGAATTGATCTTCGCTGGCACTCTTTTTCATATTCGCATGATAGCACTTTACGCCCCCAACGTAACTTACAGATGAATTACATTGAAGCCAGCATTCGCAAAAAGATTTAGCAGGTATACTCAAGCAACCTATGTCAAACTACATCACCACCAAATGGGACGTTGTCGTTGCAGGCGGCGGACCTGCCGGGTTCTTCGCCGCGATTCGCTGTGCCGAGTTGAATCCCGATTTGAGAATTTTAATTCTGGAAAAGTCCACACAGACGCTGGGGAAAGTGCTCATCTCCGGCGGCGGGCGCTGCAACGTGACCCACGCCTGCTTCGACCCCGCACAACTCATCACCTATTATCCGCGCGGGGGCATGGCTCTGCGCGGCGCGTTCACCCGCTTTCAGCCATTGGACACAGTCAAATGGTTTGAAACGCATGGCGTGAAATTAAAGACCGAAGCCGACAACCGCATGTTCCCCATTACCGATTCCGCGAAGACCATTGCGGACATTCTGAACTTCGAGGCGAAAAATGCCGGGGTGAAAGTCCACATTGGCACGACCCTGCAAAACGTGGAGAAAATTTCAAAGGGCGGGTTCAGGCTCGAGGTGAGGAAAGGAACCGAAGTTCTTCCTCTTCAAACAAAAAAATTACTCATCGCCACAGGCAGCGATTCCAAAACGCGCGAGATCGTCAGATCGCTTGGCCACACGATTGAAGAACCCGTGCCTTCCTTATTTACATTCAATGTGAAAGACAAGCGCATCGACGGGCTGGCAGGCGTGGCTGTTGAAAACGTGACGCTCAAAATGGATTCGCTCACACAGAGCGGACCGATGCTCATCACCCACTGGGGATTGAGCGGTCCCGCTGTGCTGAGACTTTCAGCCTGGGGCGCACGGGTTTTGTTCGATAAAAAATACCGCTCGACCTTAACGGTCAACTGGCTCGGCAACTACAAGCTGGATGCCACCTTGGAAATTTTACAACGCAACAAGAACTGGACTGAAAACGCACGCAAAAAAATTGCGACGCAGCCTGCCTTCTCACAGATCCCCATCCGCCTGTGGAAGCAATTAACAGAATTCATCGGTGATAAGAATTGGGGGGATATTTCAAAAGCCGAACTGCGGAAACTTGCCGAAGAATTAACCGCAGGCCAATTTGAAATTTTAGGCAAGGGACAGTTCAAGGAAGAATTCGTCACCTGCGGCGGCGTGAATTTGGACGAAGTGGATTTCAAGACCATGCAAAGCCGCATCACCGAAGACCTTTTCTTCGCTGGCGAAGTGCTGGACATCGACGGCATTACAGGCGGATTCAATTTTCAATCGTCATGGACAACGGGTTGGCTGGCAGGGAGCGCGCTGGCAAATGAGTAAAAGAGCGGATGATTTGAAGTCATCCGCTCTTTTTATTTGATCATTTTTTCATTGACCAACTGCCCATCATCCCGTAAAATCCCCACTTGAAAATTATATATAATTTAAGAGGTTACACGCAATGGCTAAATACCGAATTATGTATTGGAAACACATCCCCCAGTCTTTCACTGTTGAAGGCGACGGGCGGACCGTGAAAAAACAACTCTCCCAAAAAATTCAAGACAAAATTGACGCGTACGCGATGGCAGTCGGCGCAACATCCACGACCGATTATGCAAAGGAATACAAACGCGGCGAATGGATCGAACGCGAAGGCTCTCCCGAAGAAGTTGCGGATGCGCTTCTTTCTGAACTGGAAACTGAGTTTGCCAAAATAGAGATTCCCCGCCGGGAACATGCATGACAAAAAAACACACCATCATCCTGCAGCCCTCTGGAAGCCGCGGTCAGGTGGACGAAGGCATGTCCGTCCGCTCTGCTGCGCGCGAACTTGGCGTAGAGATCGAATCCATCTGCGCCGAGAATGCCACCTGCGGCAAGTGCATGGTCTTAATTGAAGAAGGCCGCTTCGAAAAATACAACATCGACTCGAGGCGGGAGAACGTCTCCCCCGTTTCCACTGAAGAAGCTGCCTACTTTGCGCGCAGACCCAAGTTGCTGAAAGACAAAGGCTGGGAGGTGGGACAGGTGCGTCTTTCCTGTCAGTGCAAGATTCGCGGCGATGTGCTCATCAATGTCCCTGAGGAAAGCCGCGGCAACAAACAGATCGTCCGCAAGAGCGCCACAGAGCGCGCAATCGAAGTCAAGCCTGCGATCCGCAAATATCTAGTGACGATGACCCCGCCGAATTTGGAGCGTCCCATTGCAGATTGGGAACGTCTTGCGAAGGGGCTCGAAACTTCCATGGCATTGGTACGCGGCACAGAGGAAAAACTTCCGCGTTGGTATGAACTGGGCATTGATTATCAATGCCTGCGGACTCTGTCCAAAACTTTGCGGGAAGCAAAATGGAACGTGACCGTTTCTGTCTGGCAGGACAAGGAAGTGATCGAAGTTCAGGCTGGCTACGTGGAAGACAGCTATGGGGCTGCCGTGGACATTGGCTCCACAACCGTTGCGCTGTATTTGTGCAACCTTCGCACCGGCGAAATGCTGGCAGCCGAATCCGAAATGAATCCACAAATTGTGTACGGCGAAGATGTCATGTCCCGTATTCAATATGCGATTGAAAACCCCGACGGTTTGGAGAAATTGCACAAAGCGATCATCTCCACGCTTAATAAATTACTCAAACAAGCTGCTCACGAAGCAAAGATCAAGATGAGTGAAATTCTTGAAATGGTGTTGGTTGGAAATTCCACCATGCATCATGTTTTGCTGAACCTGCATCCAAAAGATTTGGGGCTTGCGCCATTTGTGCCGACCATTCACAGATCAATGGATATCAAAGCGCGCGAATTGGGACTGCACATCAATCCATCGGGCAACATCCATGTGCTGCCTACTATTGCTTCCTTTGTAGGAGCAGATACCAGTGCCATGATCGTTGCCGAGGAACCGCACAAGCAGGATGAAAACTGGCTGCTGATCGATGTGGGGACGAATGCAGAATTAATTCTCGGCAATCGTAAAAGATTGGTTTGCACATCCACACCCACAGGTCCCGCACTCGAAGGCGCCCATGTGGAATATGGAATGCGGGCTGCGCCTGGCGCAATGGAGCGCATCGTCATTGACGAGAATACGCTCGAACCAAAATACAAAGTCATCGGTGTGACGGGTTGGAACACAGACCATGCCGAGTTCAAAGGTCAGGTCAAAG
Organism: Anaerolineales bacterium; assembly: GCA_014860805.1. GTDB lineage: Bacteria > Chloroflexota > Anaerolineae > Anaerolineales > Villigracilaceae > Villigracilis. The sequence continues at coordinate 15,698 of JACZJB010000156.1, read as the reverse complement.
GGATTTGCGGTTCCGCGATCATCGATGGCGTGGCAGAATTATTCCGGGCGGGAATCGTTGATTCTCGGGGAAAGTTCAAGCAGGGGTTGGATTCGAAGCGCATTCGAAAGGGAGAGAGCGGCTGGGAGTATGTGATCGCCTGGGCTGAGGAAACGTCCATCGGTCGCGACATCCCCATGACCCAGCAGGATGTGCGTCAAATTCAATTGGCCAAGGCCGCCTTATTTACCGCAGCTCGTACATTATTAAATCGCAGCGGTTTGGAATCTCCTGATAAAATCATCCTCGCTGGCGGTTTTGGCAGTTACATCGATAAGGAAAAAGCCATGCTTATCGGCCTGATCCCCGACTGCGAGTTGGATAAAGTCTACGCGGTTGGAAACGCGGCAGGCGACGGAGCGCGCATTGCGTTGTTGAATGTTGAGAAACGCAATGAGATCGATGGTGTGACACGCAAAGTGGAACGTTTTGAATTGCCCACCGATCCCGAATTCCAAAATCAGTTCATGCTTGCCACAAGTTTTCCGCACATGAGCGAGCCGTTTCCGCACATTGCACATTTGATACCGAATCGCAAAGCAGATCCGATGGCAAAGAATTTCATGAGCAAATAAATTTTGTATGGGCGGGGTACTCCGCCCATACCATCAAGAGGAAATAATGAATAAATTTTTGGAGCGTTTGAACGGCGGGGAAATTCTCGTTGCGGATGGGGCAACGGGTTCGAATTTGCAGAAGATGGGTCTCAAGCCCGGCAAGCCGCCAGAGGATCTCATCATCGATGATCCAGACACGATTTTGAATTTGGCAAGTTCCTTTGCCAAAGCTGGTTCGGATATTATTTTGACTTGCACCTTCGGCGGGACTCGAATGCGGATGAAGGATTCAAAATATCAGGATCGGACTCCCGAAGTGAACATGCGCGCCGCGGAGATCGCCCGCAAAGCCGCCTCATTAAACGGAGGGCTGGTTGCTGGTTCTATGGGTCCCGTCGGCGCTTTGATAAAACCCTACGGCCCGTTGGAAGCGGATGAAGTCCGCGCTACGTTTGCCGAACAAGCCAAAGCCCTCGCCGATGGCGGCGTGGACTTGCTGGTCATCGAAACCATGTTCGCATTTGAAGAGACGAATGCAGCTTTTGAAGGCGCGCGCTCGGTCACGGACCTGCCCATTGTGGTCTCTTTCAGTTATGACCGCGGCACACGTTCCATGATGGGTGTGAAGCCAAAGGATGTCATGAAGCGTTATACCGAAATGGGCGCAGCCCTCATCGGTGCAAATTGCGGAACGACTCTTGAAAACATGGAATCTATAGCCAAGGAATATGCAGCGACAGTGCCCAACTTTCCGCTGTGGATTAAGCCGAATGCCGGCGTCCCGCACATGGATATCGAGACTGAGCAAGGCGTGTATGATATGGGCCCCGAAGACATGGCGACTTATGCAAAGAAATATGTTGAGCTTGGTGCAAAGGTCGTAGGCGGTTGCTGTGGCAATACAGCGGAGCATATTGCGGCAATTGTCAAAGCAGTAAAGAAATAATAAATACAGCAGCAGGATAATCCTGCTGCGAAGATTGTAAACATGCGCGAAACAATTCTGGATTTATTAAATAGGAAAAAAATAACTATACAACCCGCATTCAGCGGGTTGATTCATATTACTGCCGAAGGATTGGAACTGGAAGGATTGGTCTTTCACGAAATCCACAAAGACGCAGAGAAGATGGCGAGGGCGGCGGCCAGTACGTTTAAGCTGACGGGGATTCCATCCGCGACACTGCCTCTGGATTTGTGCGCGCCTGCCGAAGCATTAGGCTCGGAATTATTTTTTTACGAGGATGGGGAATTTCAATTTCCACAAGTGAAGAAATTATTGTTTGAATCTACCAGCCAGATGAAGAACCTGCTCCCTACCGAAGTCAGGCAGCGCGGGCGGATTTCATTGATCTGCAAAGCGATTGAACTGCTGAAAAAAGATATTGGAAACGAGGCTGTCATCTCAGGTTTGATCCCCGGGCCGTACACATTGCTTATTTATGTGTGCAAGGTCCAGAACCTGTTCCACGAGATGAAGAAGGAGCCTGCTGTTGTGCAAAACGTGCTTTTGGAGCTTTCAAATTTTCTGGCAGATATTGGCAACGCGTATTTGGAAGCGGGCGCGGACTTCATCACCGTCCATGAGATGGGCGGCTCGCCTGGATTTATTGGTCCTGCAAAGTTTGAGGAATTCGTTCTCAATCCGCTCAAGGCGCTGCACGGAAAATTGAACGGGCCGAAGGTATTGTCTGTGTGCGGGAATACAAACTCGTCAATGCATTTGCTGGCGCAATGCGGAGCGGATGCGATTTCGGTTGACCAGTTAAATGATCTCGCGGCGTCACGTGCGATGTTGAAGGATGTGCTGCTGTTTGGAAATATCGATCCCGTAGCGGCTCTGTCACGGGGAGAGAATACCCAGATAACAGAGGCAGTTCTCAGCGCGAAAGAGGCGGGAGTGGATGCGATCTGGCCCGGCTGTGACCTAGTCGTCCAAACGCCTTTAAAAAATATCAAATTAATGACAGGCAGGCAATAACTGCCTGCTTTTTTTATCCGCGCTATTGACGATTTTCCCCGCGATATGTAAACTGAATCTGTTTTATTCTTAATCGTAATTTGAGGCCTGCATGGTTAAAAAATCGGATGCAAAAAAAGCTCAGGATAAAAAGAAGATGCCTGTTCGCAAGGCTGTATCAAAGCCCATCTCAAAAGCACAGATCCTGAAAGAATTGCAACAGCGCGAAGCAGAACTTGCGATCATCAAGAGTGTTCAGGACGGCCTTGCCTCTAAAATGGAGCTGCAGGCGATCTACGATCTTGTCGGCGATATCGTGCATAATATTTTTGGGGCGCAAACAACCATCATCACTTCTTTCGATACAAAAAACTGGACTCAAAGTTTCAATTATTACATTGACAGACTCGGGCGGGAACATCTTGAGCCGACACCGATGAGCGACTTTATGAAGACGCTTGTCCGCATGAAGAAGACCTTTCTCTTCAATGACAGGGTTATGGAAAGGATGCAGGAATACGGCGCAAAGCTTGTGCTTGGTCCGTTGATCCCGAAATCTGCGTTGTACGTGCCTCTGATCACAGGCGATGAAGTACGCGGGGTGATTTCCCTGCAAAACATGAACCGCAAAAATTCTTTCAGCCAGTCGGATGTGCGTCTTTTGGAGACACTGGCAAGTTCAATGAGCGCCGCGTTGGAAAATGCTCGTCTTCTCAAAGAGATGGAACAGCGGAATGTTGAGTTGGAGGCGATCCAGAAAGCCAGCATCGATCTGTCTTCCAACCTTGAATATGCCACAGTGTTGGATTCAATTCTGCAACGCGCTTCGGCATTGCTGCCAAGCATTGAGAACATCAATCTCTTTTTATATGAAAATAATGAGCTGAAGTTTGGCACAGCAATCGCTTATGGGAAGATCAACAGCGCTCCCGTTGCAAATCCGCGCCCTGGCGGCATGACCGATACCGTTTCCAAAACAGGCGAGATGATCCTGGTGGAAGATATGAGGAATCATCCACTGTACAAAAATACGCCCACAGTCTGGAAAGGGGCGCTTATTGGCTTGCCGCTCAAGTTCCGCCAGCGCGTGGTCGGCGTGATGAATATCCATTTTACCGAACCGCGTATCTTTGCGGATTCGGAATTACGCCTGTTGCAATTATTTGCCGACCAGGCGTCTGTTGTAATCGAGAATTCACGCCTGTTCGAGGAGACTGCGCGCCATGCGCGTGAATCTGCGGTGTTGAACGAAGTCGGCCGCGATATTTCCGCAACCCTGAACCTGACTTCGGTGATGAATAAAATCGCCCGCCACGCGCGCACTCTTCTTAATGGTTCGAGCAGCGCCATCTATCTCCCCCAGCCAGACGGCAAAACCTTGCGAGCAATTACTGCCAATGGAAATATTGCCGATGAGATCATGAAAGATACCATTACATTGGGGCAGGGCATCATCGGTTCGCTGGCAGAACAGGGACGCGCAGAATATGTGAACGATACAAATCAGGATCCGCGCACTGTGCAGATACCGGGCACATCCGCTGTGGGGAATGAGCGGTTGATGGTGGCTCCCCTGCTTGCAGGGAAAAAAGTCAACGGCGTAATGGCAGTTTGGCGGGAAGGCGGAGAATCGTTTTCCTTCGCCGATCTGCGTTTTCTGGAAGAATTATCCCTGCAGGCTGCCATTGCCATTCAAAACGCAAACTTCTTCAACGAACTCCAGCAACGCGCCACTGAATTGGAAATCATCAACAGCGTCCAGCAGGGATTGTCGTCCAAGCTGGATGTGCAATCCATCTATGAACTGGTTGGTGAAAAAGTCCGCAGGATTTTCAATACTCAGGCCGTTGTGATTTCATATTACGATCCCAAAACAGAATCTGCGGCATTTCCGTACATGTTTTGGAAAGGGGAACGCATCTACCCGGAGAAACAACCGCTCTCCGGATTCTCTGGATATGTAATCCAACATCGGGAGACGCTTTACATCAACGAGAAAGTGGATGAAGTGGCGAAGAAGTACGGCTCCACATTGCTGGCAGGTGATTCGTTCCCGAAATCATTGATCGCCATGCCAATCCTTGCAGGAGACCAGGTATATGGTTCGCTTTCCATTCAAAACCTGGAACAGGAATTCGCCTTTCAGGACAACGATGTGCGCCTGCTTTCTACACTGACAGCAAGCATGGGCATCGCCATTCAGAATGCAAAACTCTTCGATGAAACGCAAAATCTGCTGGAAGAAACCCGTCAACGCGCGGATGAACTATCCCTGATCAACAGCATTTTGGCCGGGTTGGACACCAAAATGGATATCCAATCGGTATACGATAAAACCGGTGACCAGATCCAGGAGATCTTCGATGCCCAAACTGTGGTGTTGATGATCTATGAAAAACGAACCAACCTGATGCATTATCCCTATATTATCGAAAAAAAGGAAAGGCTGTATCAGGATCCTCTGCCATTAATTGAAGGCAAAAGCGGTTTCAGCGGACAGGTACTACGAACCCGTCAATCGATCCTTGTGAACCGCAACTTTGAAGAATACTCCCAGCGGTTCCAATCCACTAATCTTGGGGCGGATGAAGATGATGATGTTGTCGTCAAATCCGGTCTATGGGTTCCGATGATGATCGGAGATGAAGTCAAAGGCGTAATCTCCCTGCAAAACCTGGAGCATGAGGATGCTTTCAGTGACACAGATGTACGCCTGCTGAGCACCATTGCAAACTCCATTGGCGTAGCTATCGAAAATGCTCGCCTCTTTAACGAGACCCAGCGCCTGCTCCAGGAAACCAGCCGCCGCGCCGCCGAATTGGAGATCATGAACGGCATCTCACAGGTGCTGACCCAGCAGTTCGACGTGTACACGATTATGGAAAAAGTGGGAGATAAAGTCCGCGAACTGGTCAAGGAAGATAACATAGGCATTGGGTTATATGATGCGGAAACAAAAACGATAAACGCCCATTATGTCACCAAAATGAGTGAGCGCATCCACTTTGCCCCGATCCCCGTCAATGATTTCACCATCAAAGCTTCGCTGCAGGGAAAAACCCTCGTCATTAACCGCCAGTCTCCCTCCCTGTGGAGAAAACTTGGCTCCAAAATGACCGCCACAGATGAAATCCCAAAATCCGTGGTGATGGTTCCAATGGTGGTCGGCAAAGAACTCATCGGCGGGTTGACCATTCAAAACTTTGAACGTGAGAACGCATATGATGAAACCATCATCAAATTGATCGAGTCAATCGCATCCAGCATGGCAACTGCCATTCAGAATGCACGCCTGTTCGAGGAAGCACGAGCCGCCCGCGCTTCCGCAGAAAGAGCCAACGAAGCAAAAAGCGCCTTCCTCGCAACCATGAGTCATGAGATCCGCACCCCAATGAACGCAGTCATAGGAATGAGCGGGCTTTTGCTCGACACCAAACTCAACGATGAACAACGCGATTATGTAGAAACCATCCGCAGTTCAAGCGATACGCTGCTTTCCATTATTAACGATATTCTCGATTTCTCGAAAATCGAAGCGGGGCGCATGGATCTTGAAAAGCGTCCGCTTGACCTGCGCGACTGCGTCGAATCATCTCTGGACTTGATCACTGCCCGCGCCGTTGAAAAAGGCATCGACATCGCCTATCTTTTCGATGGCGATGTCCCGCCTGCCATCTTGGGAGATTCCACACGGCTCAGGCAGGTGATCACCAACCTATTAAGCAATGCTGTCAAATTCACGGAAAAAGGCGAAGTTGTCCTCACCGTTTCAAGTCAGGGATATAAGAACGGAGACAGCAAGGAAAAATTTATCCTCACGTTCTCTGTACGCGATACAGGCATCGGTCTTTCTGAAGAAAGTATGAGCAGACTCTTCCAGTCCTTCTCGCAAGCTGATGCATCCACAACACGAAAATATGGCGGCACCGGGCTGGGGCTTGCCATTAGCAAACATCTCGCGGAGATGATGGGTGGCAGCATGTGGGCAAAAAGCGGCGGTCCCGGTAAAGGCTCAACATTTTTCTTTACGATTAAAGCAGAAGGTGCAGAACTGCCTCCCACCCAAAGGCGCGGTTTCACAGGCGTACAGCCAGAACTGCAAAACAAACGCGTCCTCATTGTGGATGACAACGCCACCAACCGTCACATCCTCAATATGCAAACCGCTAAATGGGGCATGACCCCGCGCGATACTGATTCGCCGATCACTGCGCTTAAATGGGTCGAGGCTCATGAAACTTTTGACGTTGCCATCCTCGATATGCACATGCCCGAAATGGACGGCCTCGAACTGGCAAAGCGCATCCGCGGCAGCGCGGCAAAACTTCCCCTTGTGCTGTTCAGTTCCCTCGGTCGGCGCGAAGCGGGAGATAACGAGAATTTATTTTCCGCCTACCTCACCAAGCCGATCAAACAATCCCAGCTATTTGATACGCTCGTAGGACTCTTTGTCAAACCTTCTTTGGATATACCTACAACGCCGATCACAGACCGCTTCAAACCCGACCCTCAAATGGCTGCCAAGCACCCGTTGAGAATTCTCCTCGCTGAAGATAACACCGTCAACCAGAAACTTTCGCTGAGGCTTCTCGAGCAAATGGGCTACCGCGCTGATGTTGCATCCAACGGATTGGAAGCCATCGAAGCTGTGAACCGCCAAACGTATGATGTCATCCTGATGGACGTACAAATGCCCGAAATGGATGGTTTGGAAGCAACACGCCAGATTATTGCCCGCTGGCCGAATCATCATCCACACATCATTGGGCTGACCGCAAACGCCATGCAAGGCGACCGCGAAATGTGCCTGAGCGCCGGCATGGATAATTACATTGCAAAACCCATCCGCGTGATCGAACTGGTGGATGCGCTTTTCAAGGCAAATAGAAAAAGTTAAGGACTTGGAGAAATATGTCTATCATAGATCTGAACACCTACAACTCCCTGAAAGAAAATACAGGCGCAGAATTCATCAGTGAACTGATCGACACTTTTCTGGAAGACACTCCCAACCTGATCGCGCAGATGAAAAATGCGTTGGCTGCAAAAAATGCCGAATCATTCCGCCGCGCGGCGCACTCCATCAAATCGAATGCGGCAACGTTCGGCGCTTCGCAACTGGCAGATCTCGCGCGCGAATTGGAAGGCATGGGGCGGGAAAATAATCTCGAAATCGGAAACAGGCTCGAGCCCCTTGAAGAAGCGTTTCAAAAAGCCAAGAGTCAATTAATTGAGTTAAGATAATCCCATGGTCTCCCCTTCCGAACCTGCCCATCTGCTCGTTGTGGATGATAACAAAATCAACCGCATGCTGCTTTCGCGCAGCCTGGAGTTGCAGGGGCACCTTGTGGAAACCGCTGAAAACGGAAAAGAGGGTTTGGAAAAACTGCGCTCCGGCATATTCGACCTGGTTCTGCTTGATATCGAAATGCCGGAAATGGATGGCTTTGAAGTGTTGGAAGCCTGCCTGAATGATGTGGAACTCAGGCAGCTCCCGATCATTATGACTTCAGCAATGGATGAACTTGATGCCGTGGTGAAGTGCGTGGAACTCGGCGCGGAAGATTATTTAACCAAACCCATCAACCCAGTCTTGCTGCGCGCACGTATCAACGCCAGCCTTGAGAAGAAACGGCTGCGCGATGAACAACGGAAACTATTCCGAACCTTTGCCACGAAGGAAGTGGCGGAGGAATTATTACGTACAGGGTTTTCGCTCGGCGGCAAGCAGGTCAATGCCAGTGTGTTGTTTGCGGATATCCGCTCGTTCACCACGATCGCAGAAAGTCAGGAACCCGCCGAATCCATTGAACTGCTCAACGAATATTTTAGCCTGATGTTCGATGCCATCACGAACAACGGAGGCACAGTCAATCAATTGGTTGGGGATGGGTTAATGGCTGTGTTTGGTGCGCCCATTTTCTTTGACAGCCACCGCGAAAAAGCGGTACGCGCCGCACTGGAAATGCTTGAACAACTAAAAGTATTTAATCAGGGAAGGTCGCATCAGGGTAAATCCCAGATCCGCATCGGAATTGGGATCGCATCCGGCACGATGGTAGCCGGCTATACGGGGACGCAATCCCGCGCGATTTACACCTGCATAGGCGATACGGTCAACCTAGCGTTTCGCATCGAAGAATATACAAAAGAGGCTTTGCATCCGCTTTTGATCGATAACTACACCCGCCAGGGATTACCCGAAAATATCGCGGTGGAAGAACTGGGAAAGGTTTTTTTCAAGGGAAAAAATCATGCCATCAAAATTTTTGCGGTCGTGTAACAATTTCATATCGTTCTGCGTGTTTTAGGGTGCATGGCTTGACGCTTTAAACGTGATGTGCTACCATATTTTGTTGATTATATTGAACGAGGAGAATCCATGAGTAAAAAACAACGCGGCATGCTGGCGGTTTTCATATTTTTGATATCAACGATGTTGATATCAGCCTGCACGCAATCCCTGTCTTCCGCACCTGTGGCAACGCCGACATTACTGCCTGATGGTCTGTTTGTTTCACCCTTCCCGTCGGTGGAAAACCCAATGGCAATGATCGAGGAATTTGCCAAACAAACTGCCGCTGCTCAAACAACGGTGGCTGGAGGCGGGACGCCCGGTACGCCCCAAGCTATTACAACCGACACTGTCATCACTCCGCAAGATGGCGTAATTCCGACTGCCACCCCCACCACAACCGCTATTGTAATCAGCACCCCCACAAACGCCAGCGGCGGGCAGCCTGTTGCAACATCGATGCCTGCTGGTGTGCGTCCGAATGAATATGTGCTAAAGGTTGGTGAATATCCGTTTTGTATTGCCCGCCGCTATAATGTCGACCCGGATGCTTTGCTTCGGGCAAGCGGCCTTACCAGCCCTGACATATATTATGCTGGGTTAAAGCTGGTAATCCCTCAAAGTGGAACGTTCCCCGGTGACCCATCCCTTGCGCCACATCCAACAACCTACACAGTCGTCTCATCCAGTGAAACACTGGGCAGTGTTGCCTGTAAATTTGGTAATGTGTTTCCTGAAGACATTGCCACAAAAAATGGCATCTCTGCTTCAGCCAGTCTTACCGCTGGGCAGCAGTTACAAATACCGTAGCAGTTGAAACAGAAAAGCCCAGGTCATAAACCTGGGCTTTTTTTCTATATATATTTAAAGGAAAATCCCATGCCATTTGAATTGCTTCATTCTGAAACCTTGTTAAAAGGACGTGCCTTCACCATCCGCCGCGACACACTAAAGACTCCCGATGGTCGAGAAACAAAATTTGATATTGTGGAACACGGCGGCTCCGTCGTTATCATCCCAATTGATCATGAAGGCAATCTGCTTTTCGTCCGTCAGTACCGCCATGCCGCAGGGATGGACCTGCTCGAACTGCCTGCGGGCACGCGTGACGGCGACGAACCATTTGAAGTATGCGCCGCTCGTGAAATTCGCGAGGAGACGGGTATGGAAGCAGGGACGTTGAAACACATCGGCTCTTTCTACCTCGCGCCTGGTTACTCCACCGAATACATGGGCGTCTTCCTGGCAATGGAGCTAAAATCCAATCCGCTGCAAGCAGACGATGATGAATTTTTGTCCATCGAAAAGATCCCTGTGAAAGAAGCCTTCTCACTGGCAGAGCACGGTGACATGCCAGATGCCAAATCATTGGCAGCGCTTCTAATGGCAAGACCGCATCTTGAAAAATACTTATAAGGCAGATATGGACTCGAAACCAATGATGATCCTGATCGCCGGACCCTACCGCTCCGGCACAAATGACGATCCTGAAAAAATCCAGGCAAATGTCCATTTGATGGAATCGTTTGCCATGCCCATCTTCCGCAAGGGACATATCCCTGTGCTGGGCGAATGGTTCGCGCTTCCACTGGTCTCTCTGGCTGGCTCAAAACAAATTGGCGATGAAGCGTTCAATGAAATCTTTCACCCCATCGCTGAGCGTCTGCTTGAGAAATGTGATGCAGTCCTGCGCGTGGGAGGAGCGTCTTCAGGCGCAGACTTAATGGTACATGTAGCAAAAGAAAAGTGTGCAAGAATCTTTTACTCCCTTGAAGAAATACCTCAGGCATAAGCATATAAAAAAAAGCAGTTTGAAAACCACCATTTTTCTATTCCCACTATTCCTGTCCAAAATGTGACAACTCGCAGGGGGATTTAAGTCATATATAACTAACGTATTTCATCACCGGGAGATAAACTTGTAATCGTTATCATAGATTTGTCAATTTCAGGCATATTTGCCTTTCTTAAAGGAGCAAGCATGAAACAACCCATCATCATGATCGACGGTAATGAAGCAACCGCAAGCGTTGCCCACCGTCTCAGTGAAGTGATCGCCATCTACCCGATCACCCCATCCTCCGGGATGGGCGAGTTCTCCGACGAATGGTCTGCCAAGGGAAAGAAAAACCTTTGGGGAACCACTCCCCTTGTCATCGAAATGCAATCTGAAGGCGGCGCGGCTGGGACCGTTCACGGCGCTCTGCAAACCGGCGCCATCACTACCACCTTCACTGCATCTCAGGGCTTATTGTTAATGATCCCGAACATGTACAAGATTGCGGGTGAACTGACCAGCACCGTCTTCCACGTGGCAGCGCGCGCCATTGCCTCCCACGCCCTTTCCATTTACGGCGACCATCAGGATGTGATGGCTGTCCGCCAGACAGGCTGGGCATTGCTCTCCTCCGGCTCCGTTCAGGAAGCGCAGGATTTTGCCACCATCGCACAGGCCGCTACGCTCAAAGCTCGCGTCCCCTTCATACACTTCTTTGATGGATTTAGAACTTCTCACGAAGTGACCAAGATCTTCCAATTAACGGATGAAGAACTCCGCCTCATGGTGGACGATGACCTGGTGCGTGCCCATCGAGCACGTGGACTCACCCCTGAGAATCCCACCCTGCGCGGAACCGCGCAGAACCCCGATGTCTACTTCCAGATGCGCGAAGCCTCCAACAATTACTATACTGCCACCCCTGCAATCGTGCAGGAAATGATGGACAAATTCGCAAAAGTCACAGGCCGCCACTATAACCTCTTCGACTACAGCGGACATCCCGAAGCCGAGCGTGTCATTGTCATCATGGGTTCAGGCGGCGAAGTTGTGGAAGAGACGGTTGCTTATTTGGCCGCAAAAGGCGAAAAAGTCGGTGTTTTACGTGTTCGTTTGTACCGCCCGTTCTCCATCGAACACTTCATCAAGGGTCTGCCCCAGAGTGTGAAATCCATTGCCGTACTTGACCGCACCAAGGAACCTGGCGCCAATGGCGAACCGATGTATTTGGATATTGTGAATGCTCTCATGGAAGGCAAACGCGCCGACATCAAAGTGATCGGCGGACGTTATGGTCTTTCCTCCAAGGAATTCACTCCTGCCATGACCAAGGCCGTCTTGGATGAATTAGCCAAGCCCGAACCAAAAAACCATTTCACTCTCGGTATTAATGATGATGTCTCCCACACCAGTTTGAGCATAGATTCATCCTTCTCACTCGATTCCGAAGGCATGGTCAGTTGTGTATTCTTTGGTTTAGGTTCTGATGGAACGGTGGGAGCTAACAAGAACTCGATCAAGATCATTGGTGAAGAGACTGACAACTACGCCCAAGGCTACTTCTATTACGACTCGAAGAAGTCCGGGACAGTGACCATGTCTCACCTGCGCTTTGGTCCAAAGCCCATCCACGCGCCTTATCTTATCGAAGCCAATCAGGCGAATTTCGTAGCCTGCCACCAATATTCCTTCCTTGAGCGTGTGGATATGCTCAAGTATGCGAAAGAAGGCGGCATCTTCCTGCTCAACAGCTTGTACGGTCCCGACGAAATTTGGGATCATCTTCCACAGGAAGTGCAGAAAGATATCATCACCAAGAAGCTCAAGTTCCATGTTATCAACGGTTACGATGTCGCTGAAAAGACGGGCATGGGTGGACGCATGAACACCATCATGCAGACTGCCTTCTTCGCCATCAGTGGAATTCTTCCACGAGATGCGGCGATTGAACAGATCAAACATGCCATTGAAAAGAGCTATGGCAAACGCGGTGAAGCAGTCGTCAAGCAAAATTTCGAGGCTGTTGATGCGACTGTTGCGAATTTGTATGAAGTTAAAGTCCCAGCGAAGGTAACGTCGAAGACGACGCGCAGGCTTCCGGTCCCGAATGAAGCGCCTGAGTTCGTCCGCGATGTGCTCGGTCAGATCATTGACTCTGACGGAGACAATATCCCCGTCTCGGCATTCCCCATCGATGGCACCTTCCCCACTGGCACGACCCAATGGGAAAAGCGCAACCTTGCGCTGGAAATTCCAGTGTGGAACGAAGATATTTGTATCCAATGCGGAAAATGTGTGATGGTTTGTCCGCATGCGGTCATCCGCCACAAAGTGTATGATGAGAAGCTGCTGGCTGGCGCACCCGAAACATTCAAGCACACCCCATCGAAGTTCAAGGAATTTTCAAGCGGTTTTGCCTACACCCTGCAAGTTGCGCCTGAAGATTGCACAGGCTGTACCTTGTGCGTGGAAGTTTGCCCCGTGAAGGATAAGACGGCAGTGGGACGCAAGGCAATTAACATGGAACCACAACCCGCTTTGCGTGAAGCCGAAGCCAAGAACTGGGATTTCTTCATGAACATCCCCGATATGGACAGGAAGTTATTCAACCCTGCGACCATCAAGAACTCGCAGTTGCTGCGCCCGTTGTTTGAGTTCAGCGGAGCCTGCGCAGGCTGTGGTGAAACTCCGTATGTGAAGTTGGTTTCTCAGTTATTTGGTGACCGGGCTGTGATCGCAAACGCCACGGGGTGTTCCTCGATTTATGGCGGCAACCTGCCCACCACCCCGTGGGCGAAGAATGCCGATGGACGCGGACCCGCCTGGTCGAACTCGTTGTTTGAAGACAACGCCGAGTTCGGTTTGGGTATGCGCCTGACGATTGACAAGCAGAAGGAATATGCGGTTGAATTGCTCAAATCCTTTGAATCAACCGTAAGCACTGAACTGGTCGAAGCGATCCTGAACGCCAATCAGGAAGATGAAGCGGGTATCGGCGCTCAACGTGAACGCGTTGTCGAATTGAAGAATAAACTCGGCAAGTCCAGTGACAGCCGTGCAAAAGACTTGATCAGCCTGGCAGATAACCTCGTCAAGAAGTCAGTTTGGATCATCGGCGGTGACGGCTGGGCGTACGACATCGGCTATGGTGGTCTTGATCACGTGCTTGCCAGCGGACGCAATGTTAACATCCTTGTGCTGGATACTGAAGTGTATTCAAACACCGGCGGACAGGCAAGCAAAGCCACACCGCGCGCCGCAGTTGCCAAATTCGCCATGAGCGGCAAGGGGCTGCCGAAGAAAGACCTCGGCTTGATCGCCATGTCTTATGGATATGTGTATGTCGCACGGGTTGCAATGGGCGCCAACGACCAGCAAACGCTCAAAGCCTTGCTTGAAGCTGAAGCCTATGATGGTCCGTCCCTGGTCATCGCATACAGCCCATGCATCGCACACGGATACGATATGTCCAAGAGTCTCGAACAGACAAAACTGGCGGTGCAGTCTGGCCATTGGCCCATGTACCGCTACGATCCGCGCCTTGCCGAGCAGGGGCAAAACCCGCTCGTTATCGAATCCAAGGAGCCGACCATTCCAGTCTCGCAATATGCTTATAATGAAACGCGTTACAAAATGCTCACCCAAATGGATGAAGACCGCGCCGAAAAGTTAATGAAAGAAGCGCAGCACGACGCAAAATCCCGCTGGACCCTGTATCAACAAATGGCATCCATGCACTATGGAAACGGAAACGATAACGAGGAGAAAAAGTCATGACGGATCTTTCCACTACTTATCTTGGTTTGAACTTAAAGAACCCGCTTGTCGCCTCAGCCTCTCCCCTCTCAAAGAAACTTGACAAGGCAAGAAAATTGGAAGAGGCGGGGATTTCAGCCATCGTGATGTATTCCCTCTTCGAGGAACAGATCCTTCACGAAACGCTCGAACTAGACCATTACCTGACTCGCGGTACTGAATCATTTGCCGAAGCCCTCACATATCTCCCGGACGGCGGCATGTACGCGGTCAGCCCTGAAAAGTATCTCACCCAGTTGACAGCGATGAAAAAGGCATTGAGCATTCCCGTCATTGGCAGTCTGAACGGTGTTTCCAAAGGCGGCTGGACGAGCTACGCAAAAAAAATTCAAGATGCCGGCGCAGACGCGCTTGAACTGAACCTTTATTACTTGGTCGCTGACCCCAACCTTAAGAGCGAAGATGTGGAAGCAGCCCAAGCAGACCTTGTGGCGGAAGTCCGCGCGGCCATCAGCATTCCATTGGCGGTGAAAATCAGTCCCTTCGTCACCGCGTTACCCAATTTTGCCAAGCGGCTTGTGGATGCAGGCGCAAACGGTCTCGTGCTATTCAATCGCTTCTATCAGCCTGATTTCGATCTGGATGAGTTGGATATCATCCATAATCTGGACTTGAGCACCTCGTCAGACCTGCGTCTTCCGCTCCGCTGGATCTCGATCCTGTACGGCAAGGTCAATGCAGATTTCGCGCTCACGAGCGGCGTCCACACGGGTAAGGATGTGATCAAAGCCATGATGGCCGGGGCAAAAGTGGCGATGACAGCTTCGAATCTGCTTCACCGCGGCGAACAGGCTGTCGGTCCGATTTTGAGCGAACTAGAAGAGTGGATGAAGGAACGGGAATACGTGTCCATCCAGCAGATGCAGGGCAGCATGTCCCAGAAAAATGTCCGTGAGCCCGCAGCGTTTGAACGAGCCAATTATATGAAAGTCCTCAGCTCGTGGCGCGAATTGCCATAAGCCAATAAATAGAATCAAAAAAGGCTTCCAGGTAATGGAAGCCTTTTTGTTTACAAAAATCAAAAGCCTGATGACTATTCCTGAACAGGAGCGGCGGCAGCTTGCTTGCGCTGGCGGAAGGTAATTCGCCCGCGCGACATATCATAAGGAGACATTTCAAGTGCTACACGGTCACCAAGCAAAATGCGGATGTAATGCTTACGCATCTTGCCGGAGAGGTAAGCGAGCACCTCATGGCCGTTATCCAACTTTACGCGGAATTGAGTGCCCGGTAACGCTTCTATCACCAGACCAT
>JACZJB010000155.1 GCA_014860805.1 Anaerolineales bacterium | reverse complement strand
ACATTGACCCTGCCGCTTTTCATCACATTCCTTTTCCGCAGTTTTGGCGTGGATAAATGGATCCACCCTGTTATTGTCATTGCTGTGATGTATTACGCCGCAGGGTATTTCCTGCGCACTTCAAGGCGTGCAGAGGATTGGAATGAAACGTTGCGTTACAGCGGGCTTGGGCTGGGCATCGCCGTCTCGTTAGGCGCACCAACTCTCGGCGGAATCGATGCGGCGATCCCTGTCACAGTGGCAGCGACGCTCTGGGCAGTGGAAGCTTTCGCGAAGAAAAATGCCTGGCTGGCTTTCCCCGCAAATGGTTTGTACCTGATGGCGTATTTCATCATCTTGTACGAGTTGAATGTGGATGAACCGCAGTTCTTCTCAATGGGTGCGGCGCTGCTGGGGCTCATCCAGCATTATCTGCTGGTGCGCGCGGAGAGCAAAACGGGGGCGTTCGTGATGGGGATGCTTTCGCAATTTGTTCTGCTCGGGACGACTTATATTGAAATGATAAACAGGAATGAGTTGATCTACTTCTTCGTGCTGTTCTTCCAGTCACTGGCAGTGTTAGTGTATGGACTGGTTATCCGCTCGCGCAGCCTGACGTTTTTCCCGATTGGTTTTGTAGTGCTGGGCGTGGTCACTGTGGTGTACAGCGCATTGAAGGGTGTGGCGACGATCTTCCTGATCGGCTGCACAGGAATTATCCTGTTGATGCTCGGCGTTTTTGCAGTGCTGCTGCGGGAGAGGATCGCAAAATTGAGCGAAAAAATCAGCGATTGGAAGGCGTGATGAACAACTATCTAAATTCCCCAAACTGCTTTCACCAACTCCGGCAAAATCTCGCCTGACTTTCCATGAAAGGCAAAATCCGCCTTGGGCGTAAGCGGCGTCGGCTCAGCGTTGATCTCCACCACCACTGAGCCATTATTTCGCGCGGCATGAGCCAATGCGGCAGCAGGCTGCACAACACCAGATGTACCGATTGAAAAGAAGACTTGCGATTGACGCGCTGCCACAACTGCGGATTCCAATTCCGCACGCGGAAGCGCCTCGCCAAACCAGACCACATCTGGGCGCAACAGCCCATTGCATTTTCCACACCTCGGCACGGATTCAGTGTCATCGCCCCATTCTTCTGCAAATGTCCCACAGTCTGCGCAACGCACGCGCAGGATATTGCCATGCAACTCAAGCACATTCCTGCTCCCGGCAAAGCGGTGCAGCCCATCCACATTTTGAGTGATAAGCGTAAATGACGGGGTTCTGTTCTCCATTTCAACCAGAGCATAATGCCCCGGGTTGGGGCGCACCCCTTTAATGGCTTCACGCCGCCATGCATACCAATCCCAAACCAGTTTGGGGTCGCTGGCAAAGGCTTCAGGCGAGGCTAGATCTTGCGGCTTGTACTGCGCCCAAAGCCCGGACTGGGCATCTCGAAAGGTGCGGAGTCCGCTCTCCTGGGAAGCACCAGCTCCCGTTAAGACGGAGACGCGGTCAGCCTTTTTCAGAAATCGAATCAACTCGGCAGGGAATTCCATCACGGTGTGATCGTCCCCAATGTGGGAGTAGGGGTAGCTGTGCAGGGGAGCATTTTCAATCTTTCCTTGAAGACGGGCGTCCCCCCAATTTTGGTCCCATCGGAAGTGGTTGCCACGAATTGATAATCGATCCAGGCGGTCATATAAAAAGCATCGTTCTTAATTTCATCCGAATACAGGTCGCGAACGTAGGTGCCTGCGCCAATTGTATCCATTGAAAAACTGACCCATTCGCTGGGCGTGCCGGAGTTTATGCCGCGAAAGCGAACAAACAGCAAAACATGAGCCACCCGGTTCTGATCCAGCACCTGCGCGGTAAATTTCACAGCGGAGGGATCGCATTTCCTGCCTTTATAAAATTCATTGACGGAAGTCCTGACCGAAATAAATCCTTCCATTTGAACAGTGGCGGTTGCGGTGTTTGGAGTGACGAACACGATTGGAGGGGTGGCGCTGACAACTGACGTGGCGGTATCTTCTGGCGTGGGCGTTGGCGACTTCAAACCGATCAGAGTTGGCGTTGATGTAAATGTAAGCGTGGGTGTAACAGGCGTTGCCGTTGGAACAGGGGTATACGTCTTTGTGGAGGTAAACGCCGGGGTAGGCGTCAGGGCTGAACCAAGGGTTAAGCCGCCTACAGAACAGGAAAGGGACAAAACGGTAAAGAGGAAAACCAAATACATCTTTTTCATGGCGCCACCTCCAATGTCGGGATGGGGCATCCTTTTAATGGCTCATAGCACATGCAAGGCTCAAGTGTTGTGACTTCAGGGAAGATCTTGGTACGCCCCACTTCCTCACCTTTGATATTGGTCGCGACCAACTGCATCCTAACCCATGATTTTTTGTAATGATTATGCCCTTGAATTTCAGTAGCCTGCAAAGTATAAGAAAAGGTGCCGTCGTTATAATTGAACATCACATCGCCGGACGTCCAGGGGGTGTAATCTTCTTTATCAAATGACTTTACCTGCACAAAAATAACTACACTCGCCACTTCTTCAGGATCCACAACTTTTGCAACCACCACCGATTTGTTTGGAGTGCAGTCGCCCCAAAAAATCCTTGGCTCTGAATTGGTCACAGAAAGAAAACCAGGCCCCGGACGCACGGGGGTTGGCGGAATGACAGGGGTGGCAGTGTATTCGCCGATAAAAATCGGGATGGGAGCGAAAGTGGAAGTTGGGACATTTGGATCCCACGTGGGAATACGGACGATGGTCGGGGATACCGTTATCGTCGGTGTAATGGATGGCGTCCATGTTGGCAAAGGCGTGTAGGTCGTAAACACAGTAGCGGTTGGCGTCTTCGTTTGTGTAGGGGGAATAAACAACGATGAAACATCATTCATTGAGCACGCCTGCACCATGACTGCCAGCATCAACACCGAAATTAACTTGCGCATATCAGACCTCTTAAAGCTATAATACTATGAAATTCCATTCCCTTGATTTTACAGCATGTCTGCCATTATATATATTGTTGATCATCATCCCGGCCGCACTGATCGGGACTGTCCCTGCTGAGTTCGTCAGGTCATTTACGTGGCAGGTTCTGGCGCAGCTCTCGGCGAGGGCGTTGATATTTCTTTTCGGAGCAGTATCAATTTTCAGTTTAGGGTTGAAGCGATATGAGTCAGGCTGTGCGATACAAGTAGAAGTATAAAAAGTGACAGTCACCTTTGAGGTGACTGTCACTTTTTATACTATGCTGAAGCGCCAGAGTAGCTTCTTAATCCGATCTTCCAGATCGTTCGTGCGATGGTGAAGAGAACGATCGTCAGCACAAAGGCACCGATCCAGGTTTGGAACGTGAGGCGGCCTGTCAGCGCTTCGGCGGGGACGGTTACTGCGAAAGCGACGGGGACGAGGAATGTGAGGCCGATGCGCAGCCAGTTCGGGTAAATGTCAATCGGCCAGCGGCCAGCAGCGTAGAGACCTTCAAAGAGGTTCGCGATCTCGTGCACGCGCACAAACCAGAATGCGGTGGTGGTGATCATCAACCAGAAACAATAGATCATCACCGCGCCCATTGCAATGGCGGTAAAAAAGCCAAGCGCAGACCAGCCGCTAATGAGCCAGTTCATTTGCGCAAGTGCAACGCCCATGACGACCATGCCAGTGATGACATCCACAGTTTGCCAGAAGCGAAACTCCCGCACACTGACAAGTAATTGAGCATCGGCAGGTTTGGTGAGGGCAAAATCCAATTTCCCTTCGCGGATCTCTTCCATAAGCCTTTCCATGTTTGGCTGAATGGCAGAGCGGATCACACCGCCCATTGTGATGAAGACGCCCATCACTGCCAGCAATTCAGGTTTGCTCCATCCACCAAGTTGATCTGTTTGGCTGAAGACCAGATTCAAACCGATAAGGCCCGTTGCAAGCGCGATGAAAGTCTGTAGAATCTGAATATAAAAATTGGCGCGGTATTGAAATTCGTTGAGAACGCCAATCCGTAGATAGTTGAAAGCAAGGCGAAGTCCGTGCATCTTAACCTCCCACCGCAGAAAACCTGCGGATGGCAATTTTCCAGATCAGGCTGACGGAAATTACGCCGAACAAAATCCACGCCAATTGCATGCCCAAGCCTGTGAATAGATCGCTCGTGGACAAATTCCCTACCAGTGCTTCAATTGGAAAGCCGAAAGCCCAGCGGAACGGAAAGAACCAGGCAAGTTTCTGAACCCAATCGGGCATGAGAGAAAGCGGCACAAGACGTCCCGAGAGAATCAGCTCGGCAGCAAAATACAACTCAAAGAGAGCGCTGACGCGGGTCGTCCAAAATGTGACCATGCCCAGCAGGGACAATATCATCGTGCGGATGAGGTACGCCATCCATATCGCGAAGAAGAAAACAACCCCCTGCAGCAAGGTTGGGTCCAGCTCAGGCTTGAAGATCAGCGAGAGAATGAACGCCAGCGGCAGCCATAACAAAATGACAACCACTTTCCAGCCTGCGAAATAAGCCACATCACCATGCAGTGGATGGATCGGGCGCAGCAGACTCATCGAAAGCTGTCCCTCGCGGATGCGCCATTCCCAACCGTATGGAGTGAACACAATGTTCATGTTACGGACAAGAGTCCACACGATGTAATAGGCGGCAAATGCGCCGGGCGTGTACCCGCCGACCATGCCGCCTTGTTGACGCGCCACAGCAGACCAGACCACCATGTAAATAACGGGTTCGGCAATCATGCCGATCATGTAAAAATAATTGGCGACGGGATACTGAAGCTGCTCCAACACGGAGAGCTTCATGGTTGCGCGATAGTAGTCGAAATATCGCTTCATTCTACCGCCTCCTCTTTGACTGCAAAGACGGACTCGATCACATCTTCAATGGGCGCAGCTTCGACAGTCAGGTCTTCGACAGCAAGATCATTTAACAAACGAGTTGTGATCGCTGATGTCTTTTCCTTCGGGACGCGCAGCACCATGCGTGCGCCGTCGGTGGAGATTACTTCGCCGTACTGACTCCAGTCCACGGAAGCGCTGTTGATGGTAAAACCAACCGTCTTAAAAGCGGAGAATTTTTCAACGAGAGCGGAAAGATCGCCATCGAAGAGCAATTTGCCATGATGAATAACGACGACACGCTTACACAGTGCTTCCACATCTGCCATGTAGTGACTCGTGAGCAACACAGTAGCGTCGTAACGTTTGTTATATTCCGCCACAAAGGTACGGATGCGTTTCTGCATGGTCACATCCAAACCCAAGGTCGGCTCATCGAGGAAAAGGATCTTCGGTTTGTGCAGCAGCGCACCGACAATTTCCATCTTCATGCGCTCGCCTAGAGACAGGTTGCGGATGGGCTTTTGGACAAGTTCCTTCAATTCAAGCAGTTCGATGAATTCATCACGGGTGCGCTTGAACTCGTCCATGGGGATGCTGTAGATGGCTCGCTGAAGATCGAAGGAGTCGAGCGCGGGCAAATCCCATGAAAGCTGGTTGCGGTTGCCCATCACAAGGGTGATCTGGCGCAGGAAGTCATGTGAGCGTTTGGCTGGCTCAAAGCCAAGCACGGAGGTGCTGCCAGAAGTTGGGTGAAGCAATCCGCTGAGCATTTTGAGGGTGGTGGTTTTGCCCGCGCCGTTCGGACCCAAAAAGCCGACGACTTCGCCAGGCTGGATTTCAAACGAAATCTCATCCACAGCTTTGACAGTTTTGTAGCGGCGTTTGATCAATCCCATGGCAGCGGCTTTCAAACCCGCTTCCCGCTCGGGTACTTGATAATGTTTTGCCAGTTTCGTTATTGAAATGACAGAGGGCATATTTATTTTTCTCCTGAGTGCAATTTAAATTTTTTCCAATTTCGCCCCTTGGTAATAAAAAACCGCAGGGCAAGAGCGCACCTGCGGCAAAGGTTTACAGAATCAAAACTACTGAACCAGCCTGCAAGGAGGTACGCGCAAACAATGAGTGTAGGGAATGTTGCCTGCCATGGGAAATACCTCCTTTCAATTTAAATTAATTATTCGCGAGTTTATCATATTCAGAAATGGAGCGCAAGACGGAATCCACTATCAGCGGCTGATAGGCTTGCAGGAAGGCGACCGGGCTTCAGGTCCGGAATGAGGCGTGAATTTCTGGTATAATCCTGCCTCGTGACTGGTCCTGCCCTATGGTCAAAAGCTATGGACAAGGAGACCTGCTAGTGCGGTGCTTTTGCCGCCAAATCTCTATAGAAAGGAAGCATACGTCATGCCTTTACAGAAGGAAGTCAAGACGAAGGCGATCGAAGATTTTCATCGCCATGAGAAGGATACTGGTTCGCCCGAAGTGCAGATCGCTATCCTGACCAATCGCATCACTCAGCTGACCGAGCATTTGCGAAACAACAAGCAGGATCAATCCTGCCGTCGTGGTTTGCTCAAACTGGTAGGCTCCCGCCGTCGTTTGCTCACATACTTGCGCCAAAGCAATTATCAGAGCTACCTCAGCGTGACCGAACGTTTGAACCTGCGCCGCAAGTAAGTTAGCTAGACCCTAAAGGTCGCGAGACTTTTAGGGTCTTTTTAAACCTTTTAACCACAAAGGCACATAGTAATACGTAGTTTTATGCACCCGCAGTCAGGAATTGAATAGCGCGAACAACGAAGTTGTTCCCACTCTTCAGTCCCTGACCCAAGGCGGGAAAACCTGGAACGCAAGGGCAAGGCCCTCGCTTGTGCACGAGTATGTTCCTGCACACCAGAGTTAAAAACAGGAGACAAAATGAATTTCGAAGGTAAAAAGTTTTCAACTATTGTTGGCAACAAAACATTAACTATCGAGACGGGTCGTCTGGCCGGACAGGCTGGCGGCGCGGTAACTCTCGGTATTGATGAAGCGATCGTCTTCGCGGCAGCCACCATGGGCGGCGTACGTGAAGGCATTGACTTCTTTCCGCTTTCCGTGGAATACGAAGAGAGATTGTACGCAGGCGGAAAGATCCCTGGCTCGTTCTTCCGACGCGAGGGCCGCGCCTCCACCGAGTCCATTCTCACGGCACGCCTCACCGACCGACCGCTGCGCCCGCTTTTTCAAGATGGAATGCGCAATGAAGTGCAGGTTATCATGTACTCGTTCTCGTCCGATGGCATCAACCCGCTGGATATTCTCGCGATCAACGCAGCCTCCATAGCCATCATGATCTCAGACATTCCCTGGGGCGGTCCTGTTGGGGCGGTCCGCATCGGACGCGTCAACGGCGAGTTCGTGATCAACCCAACCTTTGCTGAGATGGAAATCTCCGACCTCGACTTGAGACTGGCTGGCACCAAAGATGCCATCCTCATGGTGGAATGCGGCGCGCTTGAAATCCCCGAAGATGTAATGGCACAAGCCCTCGATCTCGGTCATCAAGCCATTCAGCCGATCATCGCTCTGCAAACGCAAATTGCCGCCGAGATCGGCAAGCCAAAGCGCGAAGTAAAGCTTTATGTCCCCACGGAAGAAGTGAAAAAGAAAGTCTTTGACCACGTCAGTGGCGCAATGAATGAATTGCTCGACAAGCCGCTTTCCAAAGTGGAATTTTATTCCGGCATGACCAAGATCAAAGAAGAGGCTGAAGCCGAGCTTTGCACAGTCCCTGAAGGCGCAGACGCTTCAACCTACCTGACAGTTGCTTCCTTCCGAGAGGCATTTGAACTGGCTGAAATGGACGTCGTCCGCGAAAGAATTTTGAGCATGGGCAAACGCCCTGATGGACGCACCCCAACTGAGATCCGCCCGATTTGGTGCGACGTTGGTGTTTCTCCCCGCGCACACGGAACCGGTCTCTTCACCCGCGGTGAAACCCAGATTTTATCTTTTGCAACCCTCGCCACTTTGGGAGAAGCGCAAGAGTTGGATAACCTTTCCCCCATCAAAACCAAACGTTATATGCATCACTACAACTGCCCGCCCTTCTCCACAGGTGAAGCGAAGCCTCTTCGTGGACAGAGCAGGCGCGAGGTCGGGCACGGGGCGTTGGCAGAGCGTGCCCTCGAACCCGTTATCCCAGCCGAGGAATCCTTCCCCTACGCAATCCGCGTGGTGTCCGAAGCATTATCCTCCAACGGCTCCACTTCGATGGGCTCTGTCTGCGGTTCGACCCTTGCGTTGATGGATGCGGGCGTACCGATCAAGGCGCCTGTATCTGGTGTGGCGATGGGGCTCATCACCGATGCAACTGGCCGTTACCAGATTTTGACTGACATTCAAGGAACCGAAGACCATCTCGGCGATATGGATTTCAAAGTTGCTGGAACCGCTGCGGGCATCACCGCCTTGCAAATGGACATCAAGATATCCGGCTTGAGCGCACAGATGATGAAAGAAGCGCTCGAACAAGCCCGCACAGCACGCATGTCCATTATGGATAAGATGCTGGCCGCGCTGGCCGAACCGCGCCCCGAATTGAAACCGCATGCCCCGCGCATCATCACGGTGAAAATTCCCATCGACAAGATCGGTGCATTGATCGGGCCTGGCGGCAAGAACATCCGCGCCTTGCAGGAAGAGACTGGCGTGAAGATCGACATCGAAGAAGACGGCACCGTGTACATCGCTTCTGTGGATGGCGAAGGCGCGAAGATCGCACGCGAGCGAATTGAAGGACTCAGCGAGTCTGTAGTGGTTGGAAATATTTACACAGGCAAAGTGGTCCGCATTGAAGCCTTCGGCGCATTTGTGAACCTGCTGCCTGGTGTGGACGGTCTTGTTCACATCTCCCAGCTTGCCAGTGAACGTGTGAACTCCGTAGAAGATGTTTGTGTGCTTGGCGATGAACTGACCGTGATGGTCACAGACATTGATCCGCAAGGCAAGATCCGCCTGTCACGTCAGGCTGTGCTCGAAGGCTGGTCTGCTGAAGAAGCCCGTGAGAAAGACAAGGGTGGACGTAATGGCGGCGGTGGACGTGGTGGAGATCGCGGCGGACGAAGCAGCGGAGATCGTGGCGGACGTGGTGGAGATCGCGGCGGACGAAGCGGCGGCGGTGATCGTGGCGGAGATCGCAATCGAAGATAGTTGCCAGTAAACAGTAAACAAAGCGGACGAGGGAAATCCTTCGTCCGCTTTTTATGTTAAACTCTGCATCTCATGATTTCAAAACTCAAACTTATTTACAACCAATATCCGCCTCAATATTGGCTGATGATCGCGGGCATTGTCATCAGCACCGCAGGCGGAAGCATGATCTGGCCCTTTCTGCTGATCTATGCCAGCAAAAAACTGGACATGCCGCTTAGCACGGTAGCTGCATTGATCTCGATCAATGCAGGGACGGGCTTGGCAGCCTCATTTCTGGCAGGGACATTGGCAGACAGGATCGGGCGCAAAGCTGTGATGGTTTTCAGCCTTGCAGTCAATGGCATTGCATATTTTTTCCTGATGCGCGCAGAGACCTATCCCCAGTTTGCGATGCTGATGGTGCTGATCGGTTTGTCAAATCCACTTTACCAGGTGGGAGCAGACGCGATGCTGGCAGACATCATCCCATCCGCGCAGCGCACAGATGCGTACGCCATCAACCGCATTGCGAACAACGCGGCATTTGGTATCGGTCCAGCCATTGGCGGGTTTCTCGCGTCTACCTCGTACAACCTCGCTTTTTACGGTGCATCCGCGGGATTCATTATCTACAGCTTGTTAATGTTCTTCCTTGCCAAGGAAACGCTTGGAAAAGCTCTCAGCGAAACAAAAAACCATTCGTCCACCGGGCAAGCAGGGACGGAGAAAGAGCGAAGCGCTTCATCCTCCAGCGGCTATGGGCGTATCTTCAAAGACAAAGATTACATGATCTTCGTAGCGATGGTAGGGTTGGGTTTAATCGCGCCATCAATGTTGTGGATTTTGATGCCCGTGTACGCAAACACAAACTTCGGCGTACCAGAAGCGTTGTATGGCTGGATTCCCACCACAAATGCATTCATGTGTGTTTTTATCCAGTTTTCCGTCACGCGGATCACGCGTAATCACAAAACGTTGATCGTGACGGCAATGGGCATGTTGTTTTACGCCATCGGCGCAGGCAGTGTGGCGCTGATGACGGGCTTCTGGGGTTTCTGGCTAAGCATGGTAATACTGACCTTTGGCGAATTGACCCTCGTACCCACGGCCAGCAAATACGTGGCGGATATTGCACCCGCCGATCTACGGGGAAGATATATGAGCATTTATTGGGTCGGCTGGGGTTTGTCGCGCACAATCGCGCCGCTGCTCGGCGGATTTTTGAACGATGCGATCTCTCCGCGTTCCATTTGGATCGGAGGTCTGCTCTTGGGGTTAGCCAGCACACTGGGATTGTTCATCCTCCACAACATTTCCAAACCCCGCGAGACGCTTCAAACTTTAACGGAAAACTGATTCTATTTCGAAAGACTTTCTCTTCGCTGAGCACAAAGGATTCTCCCGATGAAACAATCCATCAACTCGGTTACCTACCTCGTCCGCGATTATGATGAAGCGATTGATTTCTTCACGTCCAAACTGCAATTTGACCTGATCTCCGACACCCCGCTTGACGAAAACAAGCGTTGGGTGCTTGTCCGCCCGCGCGGTGCGGACGGCACATCCCTGCTGCTGGCCAAAGCCGCCACACCCGAACAGGAAGCATTCATTGGAAACCAGACTGGCGGGCGTGTCTTCCTTTTCCTCCACACAGACGATTTCGAGCGTGACTACAACTCCATGCTTTCGCGCGGAATTGAATTTTTGGAAGAACCGCGCCGCGAAGAATACGGCACAGTGGCAGTATTCAGGGATTTATATGGAAATAAATGGGATCTGTTGGAGTTAAGTTAAAAGAAGCTTCCCACCAAAGCATGCAACGATGTAAAGGCTAGAAGGAATATAAAATTTTTATCCTTCATATTTTGCCATCATCCCTTCCAGGTTCTTTTTCACGTCGGCCCATTCGGTATCCAAAATGCTGTAAAAAACCGAGTCACGGTATCTGCCGTCAGGCAGGATCATGTGATTGCGCAGAATCCCCTCCTTTTTAGCGCCGATGCGCTCAATGGCTTTTTGCGAACGCTCATTCCGCTTATCCGTCTTCAATTGCACGCGGATACACTTCAACGTCTCAAAAGCATGCGTTAACAACAGATATTTACATTCTGTGTTGACAGGCGTGCGCTGGAAATTTGCCCCGTACCAGGTACCGCCAATTTCAAGTCCGCGATCTTTCGGCATAATGTTCAAATAACGAGTTGCCCCCGCTACCCGTCCTGAAGCAAGATGAACGGCAACAAAAGGCAGGTCGGTCCCTTTCTCAGCGCGGTTGAGAATATCGGCCACCCAATTCCGCATATCCTCTTCGGTTTCCATGTTTCCGTACAACATGAAATCCCAAAATGTTTGACCAATTCCAATCTCTGCCAGCCCGCGGACATGAGCCTCCGTCATCGGCTCCAACCTGACATGCCTTCCTTGCAATGTAAGGGGTGTAATCCAATTTGTCATTTTACTCTCCCAGCCATTCTGTTTCTTTTTTATCCTGCGAAGGCAGGTACGGCATCTTCGGTCCCTCGATCTCCAAAAATTCAGCCAGCGCGGCTTTCATTGCAATTCGGTCATCCCACAAATATTCGGTTCGCCCAAAGCACATAGACTGCTCATGTCCCTTGCCGCAGGACAAAACAATGTCCCCTTCCCGCGCAAGACGAATGGCGAACTTAATGGCTTCGCCTCGGTCTGGAATGCGCCAGAACGTCTCTTCTTCAACCCCTCCCTTTGACCTTGCGCCTTCCGCCATCTCTTCGAGGATTCCATCCAGCGACTCAGTGCGCGGATCTTCCGCCGTCAAAATGGACAGGTCTGCTAACTCGATGGATGTCTCTGCCATCATGCGCCGCTTCTCTTTGTCCCTTAGGCCTGCGGAACCAAACACAGAAATGACTCTACCCTGGGTCATTTTTCTGCCTGCTTCCAAAGCCACTTTCAACGCATTGGGCGTGTGCGCAAAATCCACAATCGCGGTAAAGTTTTGTCCCATTGCAATGTTTTCCATGCGCCCAGGGATGCCGTCCAACGCGGCAATGCCCTGCGCCGCAACCTGTGGGACGATTTCCAAACCATACACAGCGGCAGTCAACGCAGCAAGACAATTCGATACATTATAAGCTCCAACTAAATTGCTCGAAACACCTACACGAAAATCCCTGGAGACTGCCGTAAACTTGATGCCTGTATGGGTATATTCAATATCCACTGCACGAATGTTGGCATCCCGCCCCAAACCATAATTGACTTTATCAACCTTGATGAGCTTGTCCAGAAAATCAAAGGATTTGGCATCATCACGATTAATTACGCCGAGCCGCGGATTCCCCTGCGGTTTCTCACGTGTGATCTCAAGGCTGGAAAATAACCTTGCCTTTGCCGCGCGGTAATTTTCGTAACTGCCATGTTCATCCATGTGTTCATGTGTGATATTCGTCACCACGGCAACGTCAAATTCGCAGGCATCGACACGGTGCTGCGCCCACCCATGCGACGTAGTTTCCAGCACAACATGAGTCAAGCCTGCATCCACCATCTTTGCAAGATAAGCCTGCACATCGTGCGCGTCAGGCGTGGTAACGTGAAAGCCCGTATCCAACACTTCATCACCAATGACTGCGTTGACCGTGGAGATCATCCCAGCCTTGATGCCTGCCGCAACAAGGATCTTATAGATCAGGTTGCTCGTGGTGGTTTTGCCATCCGTGCCTGTTACGCCGACCACCGTCAGCTTGCGGGCAGGCCAGTTGTAAAACGCAGCAGCCAGCCAGGTCAGAGATTGACGCGGGTTTTCGAGTCGAACATACGGGACATTCAATCCGCTCAAATCTCTGTCGCCGATAATTGCGGCAGCGCCATTCTCGATGGCTTTTTGGATGTAATCGTGTCCGTCTGCAGCTCCACCCTTCATGGCAACGAAAAGATAGCCGGGCTTCACGGCGCGGCTATCAATGGCGATGCCTGATATTTCAGCGTCTGGAAACGTTTTTGGCGCAGAATATGGAAAATCAATAAACAAGTTTTTTAGAAGCATTTCTCTCCGCAAACTTAAACAAAAAAGGGTTTTGGTAATTTTACCAAAACCCTTTCCTCATTAAGTGATGGATGGTCTTATTTCAACGTCTGGCGCAGACCTTCGAGCTTGCCAGCAACGGAACCATCGAGAACCTTGTCACCGACTTTGATGACGAGACCACCAAGAATGGAAGGATCGACCTTGAATGAAATTTCCTTCACGGTAACGCTTTTCTTCACGGTGTCCTGTTCCTGGCTGGTGAGCGGGAGCGCGCTGGTGACAACGGCAGAGTCGCCTGTAAGGTTTTCTGCCACAACCACCTTGCCGCCCTTCACACCGGAAAAGAATTCATCGATCAAAGCGTGCTGTTTTTTCTCGTCCAACGCTTCGCCAACGAGCTTGTTCGCGGCGGCGATGGCGAGAGCTGCAACTTGTCCGCGCAAATCACCGAGAATGCGGTTGCGTTCAAGTTCGGCTTCAGCCATGGCGGCTTCGCGAGCCTTGGAGGCTTCAGCTTCTGCAGCCGCTTTCACATCCTTACCTGCAGAGGCAGCGCGTTCAGTGGCTTCACGAACGACTTTGCTGGCTTCCGCCTGTGCTTCGGCGAGTACCTTGGCGGCTTCTTTTTCCGCATTGGCACGGGCTTCAGCAGCAACGCGGGCATCTTCCAAACCTTGCGCAATCTTCTGTTTGCGGCTCTCCATCATATCCAGCATGGGTTTGTACACCCAGGCGTTCAATGTGAGGAACACAATGATGAACGCAATGATCTGGACAATGAGAAGACCGAGATTAATACCTAATTGTTCCATGTTTCGATGCTCCTATAAATTACACAACTTTGAAGAGCATGAGGAACGCGATCACCAAACAATAGATCGCGATGGCCTCCGAGAACGCAATGCCGAGGATCATGTTGGTCAACAAGTTACCATATGTATCAGGATTGCGGGCCATGCCCGTCAGGGCGCCTTGAACGCTCAAACCGATACCGATACCTGCACCTGCCGCCCCAATCATCGCCAAGCCTGCGCCGACGTAGCGCATCGCATCTAAAAGAAATACTCCATCCATGTTACAGCCTCCTAGTAATTAACTGATTATTTTTGAATTAGTGACCTTCAGCGTGTTCGTCGCCGTGACCCTGAGTGGCTTGCGCCATGAAGACCATCGTCAACATACCGAATACGAACGCCTGGATCACACCAACGAACAATTCGAACATCATAACCATCGCAGGCAGGATGGATATTTTGCCAAGCAAACCTGCAACAATGGCAACCAACACGATACCAGCGAACATGTTACCGAACAAACGGAAGGCAAATGAGAGAATCTTCGAGATTTCAGAGATCAACTCAAGCAAGCCCACCAGAAAGTCCATCGCGCCGAAGAAAGGCACTTTGAACATGCGGCGGGTATTGAAGAATTTACTCAAATAGCCAATTCCCTGTGCGCGGAAACCGACTATCTGAATCATCACCACGGAAATGATGGCGAGTGAGACGGTGAAGTTCAAATCCACGGAGATGCCGCGGAAGAACGGAGCAAGGATATACTCGCCTTTCTCGTGAGTGAAGAGATACCAGTTTCCAAACAACAGCTCTTTGGCGTGTCCTTCGCCATGCGCATGGTGTAAAACACCGATCGACTCAAAACCAGGAATCAGTTTGAGCAGATTTGCGAACAAAACATAGATCATGATCGTCGCAAACCATGGGAAGATCATCTTCGCATACTTCGTTCCCGCGGAACCTTCGGTCAGGTTATACAGCATTTCAAGGATGGCTTCCATCACATTGCCAATGCCGCGCGGTACAAGGTCGGTTTGTTGGCTCTTCTTCAATGAGCGGTTTGCGGCAAACGCAATCACAATCAGCAAGACGAGCGTCACAGCCAAAGTTGGGAGTGTGTTTACCAAATACAACGGGCCGAGGCCAAGGAAATTCTCAGCAATCGGCTCCTCGATCAATTTTTCGGCAGCAACCACGATCTCAGGCTGAACAGGGATAAAAATCCCGCCCAGAATAAAGCCTGCGATCATCAGGACCAGTACGATCCAGC
Organism: Anaerolineales bacterium; assembly: GCA_014860805.1. Taxonomy (GTDB): domain Bacteria; phylum Chloroflexota; class Anaerolineae; order Anaerolineales; family Villigracilaceae; genus Villigracilis. The sequence goes on along the minus strand of JACZJB010000155.1, from coordinate 1,237 downwards.
GCCGCCAAGGGGTACGTTTTTGGGTCTCCAAGCCCGCCTCCTAAGCGTGAGTTTCTTTCTCTTCGGTCTCGTATTTATCCTTCAACCGCGCCAACGCTCTTCGCGAAGCATACAGCATCAAGACTACCGAAAGAGGGATTCCAGCAAACAACAAAACCAGGGTAAAAACTGGTTTTGTTCCGAACATATTATCCAGCCACAACCCGCCGAATACCGAAGCAAAGATGACCGCTAGGGTTAAACAACCCACCTGCCCAATTACAACGATCAGCAGGGTACTCACCATGGCTTGACGGTTCTGGTTTGATTGTGTCATGTCGCACGATTATAACTGACAGGTCAAAGGGCTGTCAAACGAAAATCATTTTTGCGATTTCCGCCAAACGGCTGTTTCCACAAGGCAGGCTGACTCCCGCCAACCTGCCTCATCGCCGTTCAAACAACGCCTCTTTCTCGACGTTTGAGCTGATCCTGCTTTAGAACAAATTCAGCGCCGCCGCATCCGACCAGCTAAACCACGGGGCAAACACCGTACCGACCAGGATCACGCCAATGGCAAGCACCACCAACGCAATCGCGTACGGACGGGTCAGAGGGACAGGATGCTGTTCCTCATTCTCCCCTTCCATGCGGTACAGGTACACATACTTCAACACATTGAGGTAATAATACACCCCGATGATCGAGTTGATAATGCCCACAACGACCAGCCAGGTGTAATTTGCCTGCACGCCCGCCGCAAAAACGAATACCTTCGCAACGAAACCGCCGAACGGGGGCATGCCTGCAAGCGACAGGAAAGCCGCCAGCATCATCAAACCCATCAAGGGATTGCGACGGCTAAGCCCTGCGTAATCGGTAATATCTTCCAAACCAGTAATACGGCTGAACGCCATTACCACACCGAACGCCAGCAGGTTTGTCGCAATGTATGCCGCGAGATAGAACACCACGCTCGCCGCGCCAAGTTGACTGAACGCCACTACGCCGATCAATGCATAGCCAGCATGAGCAACCGATGAATAAGCAAGCAAGCGTTTGATGTTCGTTTGCGGCAGCGCGAGCAAATTACCAACTGTCATTGTAATTGCCGCAAGCGCCGCAAAGATCAACGTCCAGGAAGCAGCAAAGGCTGGCATTGCCACGAAGAAAAAGCGAACTACCACCGCGAAGCCCGCAGCCTTGGAAGCTGTGGAAAGGAACCCAGCCACCGGAGTGGGAGACCCTTGATACACAT
>JACZJB010000154.1 GCA_014860805.1 Anaerolineales bacterium | reverse complement strand
CCCTGTGCTTTCAGCCCGCAAACATGTGCCTTTCCCTCACATACCTCTCTTGCCTGCCTGAGACACGGACTAAACCAAGGCGTACTTGGCGCCTTCTCTAGCGCCAAAAAACGCAACAACTTCAAGGAGTAAGTAAAACATGGTTCGAATTCGTTTACGTCGTATTGGTCTTAAAGGCCAACCCACGTACCGCCTGGTGGCTGCTGATAAAGAGTCTCCGCGCGATGGCCGCTTTTTGGAAATTTTGGGAGTGTACAACCCCCGCACCAACCCCGCGACAATCCATTTAAAGGAAGATCGCATCTTCCATTGGATGAAGAACGGTGCTCTTCCGACCGAATCGGTTGCGCAGATTTTTAAGACCTCTGGCACACAGGAACGCTTTGAGCGCTTCAAGAAGGGCGAGTCCCTTGAGACTCTCGTTGCTGAAGCGGAAGCTGCTGAAGTCAAGCGCGCCGCGCCTGTCAAAACCCGCAAGGACTAATCATATGGGACCCTAAAGGTTTATTTAACCTTTAGGGTCTTTGAAAGAAATAAGTTATGAAAGACCTTATTGAATACATTGCCAAATCCCTCGTGGAACACCCCGAGGAAGTCAGTGTGAAGCAGAGTGGCGGTAACCGCGTCCGCGTTGAGCTCAGCGTCGCCAAGGATGATATGGGGCGCGTGATTGGCAAAGGCGGCAAAGTGGCGAATTCCATTCGCACACTTCTGCGGGTGGCGGCTGAACGTGAAGGCAAGCAAGCCACACTTGATGTGACGGAACCCTAAATGGCAACAGAAACTCGATCAGGCTCGCCAAAAGGCGAGTCTATTTATTTGGCAATTGGATTCCTGCGCCGTCCACATGGTGTGAGCGGTGAAATTATCATGGACTTGCATACTGATTTCCCCGAGCGCATCAAAGCGGGACGCAAGGTGTATATAGGCGAAAAGTACGAAGCCGCTACATTCGGCAGTGTCCGCGTGCATGGCGATGGATTGCTTGTCTCTTTGCGCGGATATGACACTCCGGAAACCGTTGGAGGATTCCGCAATCAGTGGGTGTATGTCAAAGCCAGGGAAGTGCCGCCGCTTCCGGAAGGTCAGCATTATAAGTATGAATTGATCGATCTTGATGTGGTGGACGACAATGGGACTACACTTGGCAAGCTTGCAGAGATTTTGGAAACAGGCGCAAACGACGTTTATGTTGTCCGCAGCGAAGCGGGAGAAGAAATCCTTCTGCCTGCCATTCCTTCGGTCATCTTGAATGTGGATATGCAAGCCCATAAAATAACGGTTCACTTGATCGATGGTCTTGTCTGAAATAGATATTGAACGTTCGATGCCTGTTTCAAGTGTGCAATATCACACTCTTTGTGGTTAAATAGCTCGATGGATGATAGAAAATATTGGGTTGGTTTTAATCTAATTAAGGGCATTGGTGCAGTACGCATGCAGGGGTTGGTCGCGTACTTCGGTGACATGGAAACCGCCTGGAATGCAGATCCTGCCAGTTTGGCAGAATCAGGTCTCGGCGCGAAAGTGATCGAAAGAGTCCTCGCGGCAAGAGAAACTGTTAATCTCGAAAAAGTTTGGGAGAAGATTGAAGCGCAGGGGATAAAAATCCTCACATGGGGTGATGAAGCATATCCAGCCCGCCTAAAAGAAATTGATCAGCCTCCGCCCGTCATGTACATCCGCGGCGAGTATTTGCCCGATGACTTGTTTGCCGTTGCCATTGTTGGCACGCGCAAGGTTACAACGTATGGCAGGCAGGTGACGGAGGAGATTGCGTCGTTTCTTGCCGCAAACGGAATGACTGTGGTCAGCGGTCTCGCGCGCGGCGTGGACGCGTTCGCGCATCAAGCTGCGCTGAAAGCTGGCGGGCGGACGATAGGCATTCTCGGCTCTGGGGTAGATAAAATCTATCCGCCCGAACATCGCGGTCTCGCAGAACAAATGATGGAGCGCGGTGCGATCATCAGTGATTATGCGGTTGGGACACCGCCGGACGCTTCAAATTTTCCGCCGCGTAATAGAATCATCTCAGGTTTATCCTTGGCAGTCGTGGTCGTGGAGGCCGCTGAAACGAGTGGCGCGTTGATCACTGCGGAATTTGCCGCCGAGCAGGGACGTGAAATCTTTGCTGTGCCGGGCAGCATTCTTGCGCCGCAATCAAAAGGAACAAACCGTTTGATTCAAAAAGGTGCACTGCCTTTGCTGACACCCGACGACCTCATGCAGGCTTTGGATTTGACTCGGGTTGGCGCACAAAAATCTGCGCGAAGGATTTTACCCGCTGATGAAACCGAGGCGCGCGTGTTGAACGTTTTGGGGAGCGAGCCCTTGCATGTGGATGAAATTCGCAATCAGGCTGGTTTGCCAATCGAGAAAATATCTGCTACCCTTGCCATGATGGAATTGAAGGGAATGGTGCGGCAGGTTGGTGGTATGAACTACGTGGCAATGCGGGAAGATAGATCGGATTATCAAGTTTAGGAGATTTTGATGGCTGTGGATTATTCCCATACATATGCGGTAATTATGGCGGGCGGCGGCGGGACGCGTCTTTGGCCCGTTTCGAGAAAAGAAAGACCCAAGCAGCTGCTTCCCTTGTTAGGGATGGACACCTTGTTTCAGAGCACGGTATCACGTTTGACAAATTTATTTCCGCCTGAGCGAATTTTAGTAGTTACCGTGGAGGAGCAGGCGCTTGAGATGAAGTTGCAGGCTCCTGAAATCCCTGAGGAGAATTATCTGATTGAACCCGCGCCGCGCGGTACGGCTTCCGTAGTGGGGATGGCGGCAATGGTCCTGCAAAAGCGCGACCCGAGTGCTTCGATGGCAATCCTTCCTTCAGATCATTTTATCCGCAATGTGGACCTTTTTCATTATTTACTCAAAGCGGCTTTTGAAGTTGCTGACAATGGTTACCTTGTAACTCTTGGAATTACACCCACTGCGCCTTCGACGGCATACGGGTACATTCAACAGGGCAATACGTTGGAAGGCGAATATAAGTATCCAGCCTACATGGTTAAGAGTTTCAAGGAAAAACCGGACGAACAAACTGCGCAACAATTATTGCGTTCAGGCGATCACTCATGGAACAGTGGTATGTTCATTTGGCGCGCAGATATGATCATGAAAGAAGTGAACAAACAAATGCCGCACCTGGGCAACGAGTTGAAGATCATTGGTGACGCATGGGGGACTTCAAAACAAAAGGATGTTTTGGATGAGCGCTGGAAGGGACTTAAGACTGAGACAGTCGATTATGGTGTGATGGAAAAGGCAGAGCGGGTCGCTGTTTTGCCGGCTGGCGGCCTCGGTTGGAGTGATGTAGGAATGTGGTCATCCCTGTTTGAGGTATTATTACCGGATATGAATGGAAATATTGCCACGAATTCCAGTCTGCATCTTGCACATGAGACACATAATACTCTGGTCTATGGCGGCTCCATGGATCGTATAATCGTGACCATTGGCGTTGATGATATGGTTATTGTGGATACGGGCGATGCCTTGCTGGTGTGTAAATCTGACCAGTCTCAAAAGGTGAAAGAAGTGGTTGAACATCTGAGAAAACACAGGCAGGATAAGTTCCTGTAAAATGGTGTTTGTAAAAAAATGGAAAATTGCGTAGAATGATGCCCTATCCCGTATCCTTACGGGATAGATTTGTGTTACTGTCAAAAAGTTCGCGCTTTCGGCGCTGGAGGTTTAATGGAAGCATATTGTATGAAGTGTAAGACAAAACGGGAAATTCAAGACCCTGTTGCAGGGTTCAATGCCAAGAGCTCTGCAGTTACAACGGGTATTTGTCCCGTTTGCGGCACAAAACTTTTTCGTATGGGCAAAACAGAAGCTCATGCTGGTTTGATTCCGCCGCCAAAACCTGAGAAGGTGGAGGTGCGCAATGGTAAGTTGGTGATCGTTGAATCTCCTGCAAAAGCCAAAACAGTTGGACGCTTCTTAGGGAAGGGGTATACCGTCCGTGCTTCGGTCGGGCATGTGCGTGATCTGTTAAAGTCACAACTTTCTGTGGATGTGGATAATAATTTCGAGCCAAAGTATCGCGTTCCCAATGAGAAGAAGGTGGTTGTAAAGGAACTTAAGCAGCTTGCGAAAAAAGCGGAAGAGATCTTCCTTGCAACAGATCCCGACCGTGAAGGCGAATCTATTTCATGGCATTTGATGGAAGCTGCAGAGATCGACCCTGCCCGTACCAAACGAGTGGTCTTTCACGAGATCACTGCTCCCGCGGTGGCAGAGGCGTTTTCACATCCTCGGGAAATCAACATGGACTTGGTCAATGCCCAGCAGGCGCGCCGCGTGCTGGACCGTATTGTTGGTTACAGCATCAGTCCGATTCTCTGGGAGAAGGTGCGTGGACGTTTGTCAGCGGGGCGAGTGCAGTCGGTGGCTCTCAGATTGATCGTTGATCGCGAGCGCGAGATTGATGACTTCAAGCCTGTGGAATATTGGTCCATCCATGCTGAGTTTAAACCTGATCACTTGAAATCTACATTTATTGCTAAGCTGGCGCGCATTGACGAGAAAGAACCGTCTTTTTCCAATGAAGCTGAAGTGAAGCCTGTATTGATTGATCTGGAAACTGCAGCATTCTCCGTTACGAAAGTCAAGCGCGGCGAACGCAGGCGCAAACCTGCGGGCCCGTTCACCACGTCCACGCTGCAGCAGGAAGCCTCGCGTAAACTTGGTTTTACAGCCAAACGGACAATGGGGTTGGCGCAGGGATTATATGAAGGTCAGGATGTCGGCGAGGGCGGCACAACGGGTCTTATCACCTACATGCGTACCGACTCGATGAACGTTTCTGCGCTGGCTCAAAATGAAGCTCGTGAATATGTCACTGGAAAATACGGCGCGGATTATCTTCCTGCGGAAGCGCCCGTTTACAAAACAAAATCCGCTGGCGCGCAGGAAGCCCATGAAGCGATTCGTCCAACTTCTGCCATGCGCGACCCTGAGAAGGTCAAGGATTTTCTTGACCCTGCAATGTTCAAGCTTTACCGCTTGATCTGGCAGCGCTTTGTGGCTTCACAAATGGAATCGGCTGTATACGATACATTGCAGGTTGAAGTGACGGGCAAAACAACTGAACATGAGTATCTTTTGCGGGCTTCCGGTTCTGCAGTAAAATTTGCCGGCTTTTTGGTTGTGTATGAAGAAGCCAAAAATGAAGATGCGAAAACGGATGACGATGAGGAGAATGTCAAAATCCCAGCCGGTATCGCAGAGGGACAGAAACAGGAATTGATTCGCTTGATCCCCGAACAGCACTTTACACAGCCGCCGCCCCGCTTTTCGGAAGCATCCCTCGTACAGGCATTGGAAGAGAATGGCATTGGGCGCCCTTCCACATATGCGCCTACGATTTCGACGATCCAACAGCGTGGGTATGTGGAGCGCGTGGAAAAACGTCTCATCCCAACGGATACGGGGATTCAAGTCACTGACTTAATGTTTCAATACTTCCCTGAAGTTGTGGATCTAAATTTCACCGCCCATATGGAAGAGGATCTCGATAAAATTGCAGACGGCGATATGACGTGGACGGATGCAATCCGCGAATTTTATACACCGTTTGCCGAAGACGTGAAGAAGGCACAGGCCGAAATGCCTGTCACCAAGAGCGGGCCCGAACCCATTGGACGTAATTGCCCCGACTGCGGCAAAGAACTTGTCATTCGTTATGGGCGTTTCGGAAAATTCATTTCATGCAGCGGTTTTCCTGAGTGTCGTTACACCGAACCGTGGCTTGAGAAGATCGGCGTATTATGTCCGACCGACGGAGGCGAACTTGTTGAACGCAAGACCCGCAAAGGGCGCACCTTCTTCGGCTGCATCAATTATCCAAATTGCGAATTCACTTCATGGAAGCGTCCCATTGCCAAACCCTGCCCGAAGTGCAATGGCTTGCTGGTGATCGCAAACAAACGCGAGGCGCAATGCCTCAATTGTTCCGAATCCTTCCTGTTGGAAGAGATCATGCCTGAAATGGCATAGTAGAAAGGCAGGTAATCAATGCATTTTTCGCCCCTCCCATATCTTGACCCTGGCTCTGGCAGCCTCATTATTCAGATCGTTGTGGCAGCCTTGCTGGGGATTGGTGTTGCTGTTCGCGCTTCCTGGGGAAGTATAAAGAAACTATTTGGAATCAAACCAAAGGCGGATGACGACAACACAGATGACGACACCAACTAACGGACAACTTTCCGCTTCTTTCCGCGACCCCAGCGGATTCCTGTTTTCTCGAAACGGGATTCTGTACCGACAGGTCAACCGCGCGTACGCAGAAGACTACGCGCGGTTGATGGATTCTGGTTTGTACGAGAAGCTGGTCAAAGCCAATTTGTTGATTCCGCATGTTGAGACCGACCAAGCCCCGGCGGAGACCGCAGCGTCCCCGCAGGAGGAAGCGGCATTTAAAGTCATTCAGCCGGAGTGTGTATCGTTTATCTCCTATCCCTATGAGTGGTCATTCAGCCAGTTGAAGGATGCCGCGCTGGCTACCTTGTCCATTCACAAGCGCGCCTTGAAATTAGGTATGTCGTTGAAGGATGCCAGTGCCTACAACATTCAGTTCGTGCGCGGCAGGGCGATGCTGATCGACACGCTTTCGTTTGAGATCTACAAGGAAGGCGAGCCGTGGACGGCGTACAGGCAATTTTGTCAGCACTTTCTTGCGCCGCTTGCGTTGATGAGTTACCGCGATGTGCGCTTGAGTCAATTGTTGCGTGTGTATATTGACGGCGTGCCGCTTGACCTTGCAAGTGAATTACTTCCATTTAAGACAAAAATGAATTTCGGCTTGCTCACGCATGTTCACATCCATGCAGGTACGCAAAAAAGATACTCGGATAAGGCTGTGGAGCTGCGTAAAGGTGTGATGAGCCTTCAAGCTATGATCGGTTTGATCGAAAGTTTGGAGAGCACGGTTAAGAAATTAACATGGACACCTGCTGATACTGAATGGGGAGCTTATTATGATGCCACCAATTATTCTGATTCAGCGTTTGACCATAAAAAACACTTGGTCCGCGAGTGGGCTGCTGAGAAGAAACCAAAATTAGTTTGGGATCTGGGCGGTAATACCGGGGTGTTCAGTCGTGAAGCCGCATTATCTGGCGCATTCACTGTTTCATTCGATATTGACCCTGCGGCAGTTGAGCAAAATTATCAGGTTGTAAAAAAGAACAAGGAACAGAATCTTTTGCCCCTCGTTTTGGACCTGACCAATCCCAGCCCTGCCATTGGATGGGACCATGCCGAACGAGATTCATTCGGTCAGCGCGGCCCCGCGGATATGGCGCTGGCATTGGCGGTGATCCATCACCTTGCGATTTCCAATAATGTTCCTCTCCCGCAGCTTGCCCGATTCTTTGCCGCCCGCGCAAAGTGGCTGGTGATCGAGTTTGTTCCGAAATCAGATTCGCAGGTAAAACGCCTACTTTCCTCCCGCAGGGATATTTTCCCGACTTATACCCGTGAGGGGTTTGAAGCCGCGTTCTTGCAACAATTTAATATCCACAAGGCTGAATCTGTCCGCGACTCGGAACGTGTCCTCTATCTGATGGAGACACGGTAACTAATCTGCCATACAGGGGATGAAAAATACGTTGTATAATCAAGCAAAAGTCATCAAGCAAAGGAGTCTTGTATGCAGTTTATTGTCGCTTTGTTGAAAAAACTGCCCATCTTGCCGATTGTCATGCTGATCGCAGGTCTGTTGCTGGGATTGCTGTTTGGGTACGTAATCGCACCTGTAAAATTTGTGGATGCTACTCCCGCCTATCTGCGCGCCGATTTGCAGGAGGATTATCTCCGAATGGCGATCGACTCCTTCCGCCTCAATTCGGACCCAAACTTGGCTGTACAACGTTGGCAGAATCTTGGCGTGGGGGCACAGCAGGCTTACAGCAATATTCAGGCGAATCCCGGTACTGCTGACCCGGCTGTTGTCAAAGCCTATGGGGATGTAATTACTGCCGTGCTTTCCTCAGGCGGCGGCCAGCCAGCACCTGAAACAGAGATAGGTTCCTCGTCTGTGATGCGGACTGCAGTAATTGGTGTTGGGCTCATTCTGTTATTGGGCGTGCTTGCCGCTGGTGGCTTTTATCTATTCCGTTTGCTTGGCAAGCGAGGCAGCGGCGAAGTGACCGCCGTCATGCAGGCTTCCGAGATCAGCCGCAATGCGGAAAAAACCAATTTCGAAGACCTTGGCCTGGCGCCGCCGATCACACAGACCATGACGACTTATGTATTGGGCGACGACCTGTACGATGAATCTTTCAGTATCGATACACAGGCTGGAGAATTCATGGGCGAGTACGGCGTGGGTGTCTCTGAAGCGATTGGCGTCGGCGACCCGAAGAAGGTCACTGCATTGGAGATCTGGCTTTTCGATAAGAACGATATCAAAACTGCGACCAAAGTCTTGATGTCTCATCACGCTTTTAATGACCCCGAGATTCGAGCCCGCCTTGAGCGGAAGGGCGAGCTTGTGGTTGTGGAGCCGCAAGCTCAGGTCTTGCTTGAGACCGCCACTTTGCAATTGCTCGCCACCGTGGTTGACCTTGAATATGGAAAAGGCCCCATGCCATCCAATAGTTATTTTGAGCGAATTACTCTTGAATTGGCTATCTGGCCAAGGCAGGGTTAAAACAAAAAATCCCGTCCAATTTTGGACGGGATTTTTTGTTATTCGATCTTCAAGATCTTAAGTTTTATTTTTCCGCCTGGGGCTTCTGCTTCCGCGACATCTCCCACCTTTTTATCAATGAGCGCCTTGCCAATTGGGGATTCGTGTGAAATTTTTCCCTTGCGAGGATCAGCTTCTGTCGGGCCGACGAGGTGATAGGTCTCAGGATCGAACCCCTCTTCTTGAATGGTAATGTGCGATCCGATGGCGACAACCCCTGTGCTTTTTGTTTTTTCGATGATAACGGAATTGCGCAGGATGGCTTCGATCTCCTGAATGCGGCCTTCGAGAAAGCCTTGATCTTCCTTGGCTTTATGGTAATCGGCGTTTTCAGAGAGATCGCCCATTTGAATGGCGGAGCGCAGTCTGGCCGCCAATTCCTCGCGGCGTGGACCTTTGAGGTCTTCCAGTTCAGCCTGGAGTTTTGCTTCACCTTCGGGGGTCAGGTAGTTGGGTTGGGACATGGCTTTTGCTCCTTTCTAAATCTAATTAATGAGTAGTGCTTTTAGAAAAGGGGGCAATTGTGTGTAAACCGTGCGCCCCCTTTTCTGGAAAACCAATTAAGGTTTTTCGAAGGGATTGAATAGTTTCTGATGTTCTTCTATGGCAAAGCGATCTGTCATGCCTGCAATGTAATCGCAAATGGTGCGTTCCAGCCCGCGCTTTTCGATGAAGAATTGAATATGGTCTGGCAGCATAGCAGGTTCGGCGCGGTAGGCGTGGAACAGGTCTGAAATGGTGCGTTCCGCTTTGACCTGCATTCGTACCACGCGGTAGTGACGGTAAAGTTTGCTGTACAGCAGATCTTTTATTTCGCGGTTGCGGCGCTGCATCTCTTCGCTGTAGCCAATGACATTGTGCTTTAGCTTTTGAATATCATTTGCCGTCTTGACTTTACTTTCTTTCAAGCGTTCATCCGTGGCTTTGACCATGTCGGTGACCATGATGCCAACCAGTTGGCGGATCATGCGGTGCCGTTCCATGTCGCTCAGGGTTGTTCCGCGCCAGTTGTAGGTTTCGCGCAGAATTTCCCATAAGGCAACTCCTTCAAGGATTTCGGGACGGAGCATGCCCGAGCGCAGGCCGTCATCAAGATCGTGAGTCGTGTAAGCCAGTTCGTCTGCGACATTGGCTATTTGGGTTTCGAGGTTGCCGCGCAGGTCGGGATTGAAATCACGGGCATCGGAAATGTCATATTCTGATTCGTGCTTGACCATGCCTTCACGTACTTCCCAGCTGAGGTTCAAGCCCGGAAACTCCGGGTAGCGCTGTTCCAGCTCCGTGACGATGCGCAGGGATTGTTTGTTGTGATCGAAGCCGCCGTAATCTTTCATCAACCTTGCGAGGGCGATTTCACCCGAATGACCGAAAGGCGAATGTCCGAGATCGTGGGCGAGGCAAATCGCTTCGACAAGGTCTTCGTTCCCGCCCAAGGCGCGGGCTAATGTCCGGCCGATCTGAGCAACTTCCAGCGTGTGGGTGAGGCGGGTGCGGAAGTGGTCGCCTTCAAAATTGATGAAGACCTGCGTCTTGTATTCCAGTCTGCGGAAAGCGGTGGTGTGC
>JACZJB010000153.1 GCA_014860805.1 Anaerolineales bacterium | reverse complement strand
CCTTTAACCATATAAAATAAAAAAAAGCTTCACTCTTAATCTGATACCTGATTCTGCATAAAAAGCATTATCCACAACCAAACCCTGGAGGCAACATGATCAACACGGAAACCCTGTCCCAATTTAGTTTATTCAACGGACTCCCAGAGTCTCTGCTCGGCGAGATCGTTGCCATCAGCACAGAGGCTTCCCACAAAAAAGGAGAGTTCGTCTTCCGTGAAGGCGAAAAAGCGGACAAATTGCATTTCCTCATTAATGGAAGCATTGCCCTGCGCGTGAAACTGACCTCGCGCCCAGACAGTGTAACAGTTTCCTTTGTCTCTTCGCCGTATCAAAGTTTTGGGTGGTCCGGGGTTGTACCGCCTTATCATTACACTTCCAGCGCAGAATGTGACGAAGATTCAAATCTGCTCATCATCCCTGCCGAGCCGTTCATGAAATTGCTCGAGAAAAACCCTGAAGCGGGCTTCAAGGTCATGCAGCGGATTACGGTCATCATTGCAGATCGTCTGAGAAACAGCCGCCAAGCTTTGTTAAAAACGATCTAATCTTCACCACAAGAAAAACTATCAGAAAACAGGAGCAGGCATGGGCGCAGCATGAAGCGCTCATCCTGTTTTGATTCCATATCTCAAAGTAGTACAATTATCCGAATGAAAACAGAAGCTGCTGCAATTCCGCTTGAGAAACTTCTGGAACAACTTCCAGAGACGTACACTGTCGCAGACCGCGAGCTGGTTCAGCGTGCCTATCTTGTGGCGGAGGAGGCGCACCGTGAGCAAAAGCGGCATTCAGGTGAGCCGTACATCAATCACTGTGTTGCAGTGGCAAGCATTCTCGCTGAGCTGAAGGTTCCTTCAGAGGTGATCGCGGCAGGGCTCTTGCACGATACAGTGGAAGACACACCGATCACACTTGCGGACATCCGCCGTGATTTTGGAGACACCGTAAAAATATTGGTGGACGGCGTGACCAAGCTGACCCACTTGCCGCGAGTCTCGCGCGGCGATCAGCACGCTGAAAATGGGGGCAATGGAAGCGAGCTTGAAGAACCACTGACCGAGCCCGCGCTGCTTGGGCGCAAAGAAGACATGATCTCTGAAACGCTGCGGAAGACTTTCCTGGCCATGGGCGAGGATGTACGCGTGGTGTTGATCAAGCTGGCAGACCGTTTGCATAATATGCGCACACTCGGGCACATGCCTGAACATAAGCGCAAGCGCATCGCGCAGGAAACGTTGGATATTTTTGCGCCGCTTGCCAATCGACTCGGCATCTGGCAGATCAAGTGGGAATTGGAAGACCTCGGCTTTCGACATGTTAACCCTGAAAAATACAAGGAAATTGCGGAACTGCTGGCGGAGAAAAGACCAGACCGCGAAACGCAGCTTGAAAATATTAAGGAAAACCTGCTCAAACTGCTCGAAAAGAACAACATCAAAGCCGAAATTAGCGGACGACCCAAGCATATTTATTCGATCTTCAAAAAGATGCAAAAGAAGGGCAAGCCCTTCAATATGGTGCACGATGTCCGCGCGGTGCGGTTGATCGTGCCTGATGTGCCTTCGTGTTACGCCGCACTCGGAGTCATCCACACCACATGGCGGCCCATCCCAGGCGAATTTGATGATTACATTGCCGCCCCAAAGGATAACTTTTATCAATCCCTGCATACCGCAGTAGTATATGAAGATAAACGTCCGCTCGAAGTTCAAATCCGCACCAGTGAGATGCATTTGAACGCAGAGTACGGAATTGCCGCACACTGGCGTTACAAGGAAGGCACGAAGCATTCCGACAAAAATTTTGAGCAGCGCATCAATTCCCTGCGCTCGATGATGGAATGGCGTTCGGACGTGAACGATGCCGCTGAATTCGTTGAATCCATGCGCAGCGACGTGTTTCAAGACCGTGTGTACATCTTCACTCCGCGCGGCGATATTATTGACCTGCCCGCTGGCTCCACACCGATCGACTTTGCCTACCACGTCCACACAGATATCGGTCACCGCTGCCGCGGCGCGCGCGTCAACGGCAAGCTTGTACCCTTATATCAAGAATTAAAGACGGGCGACCAGATCGAGATCCTCACCACAAAACGCGGCGGGCCGAGCCGTGACTGGTTGAATCACAACCTCGGCTTGGTGCGAACCTCGCGCGCGCGCTCAAAGATCAAAGTCTGGTTTAAGAAACAGGAAGATGAGCAAAATCTCACCCAGGGACGTGACACACTGGAGCGCGAACTTCAAAGGCTTGGGCTAAACGAAGTCAATTTTGAAAAACTGGCACGCGACCTCGGCTACAAGACCCCGGATGAACTTTTCATTGCGCTTGGCAGCAGCGACCTTTCCATTAGTAAAGTCATCAAGCAATTTTCCGAAGATGAAGTCACAGAAGATGTGCTTGCGGCAAATGCACCAACTACTTCAAAAACCTCCACAGACGTGGTGGAAGTGGTGGGATTGAAGGGCATGCTTTCGAACATGGCACGCTGCTGCAATCCGATGCCCGGCGACCAGATCGTCGGCTTCATCACCCGCGGACGCGGCGCGACCATCCACAGGCAGGATTGCCCGAACATCCTGCAAACGAAAGACCGCGAAAGGATTTTGCAAGTCGGCTGGGGACATGTGGAGCGGACATTCCCTGTGCCTGTAAAGATCAAAGCATATGACCGTCAGGGACTGATGAGTGATATTTCAAACCTGCTTGCAGATGAAAATATCAACATTGCGAACGTGACGGTAAATGTCAACCGCAGCATTGCGGACTTGAGCCTGATCATCGAAGTGAAGAACCTGACTCAGCTTAGCCGCATCCTGACCCGCATCGAAAACCTGCCGAACGTGATGGAAGCGCATCGCACAAACCCGGGGTAACTTTTCAAAATCTTTTAAAAGCATTATCAAACCTTCCCGCGCATGGGCATGGGGTATAATCGCCGCGCATTCAACATGTTATCCGTAACCGAAGCGCGCGAACGCATCCTCTCCCATTTCAAAACCACAGCAACAGAAAGCATTCCGTTGATTGCGTGTGCAAACCGCGTATTGGCAGCGGATATTGCCAGCGCGCATGAACTCCCCCTCTTTGACAATTCAGGCATGGATGGATTTGCCATCCGCGCAGAAGACACCTCCGCTTCACACATTACCCTGAAAGTGGTTGGGGACATCCCGGCAGGCTCCACCCCGAATCTGACTCTCAAGCCCGGTGAAGCCGCGCGGATCATGACAGGGGCACAATTGCCAGAAGGGGCAAATGCAGTCATCCCTGTTGAAGACACAGATTTCCACAACCGTAAAGCAGGCACATCCGCCCCTGAAACAGTTTCGTTTGAAAAAAAGATAAAGGCTGGTGAGAACGTCCGCCCGCGCGGCATGGATATTCAGGCTGGCGAAGTCGTCATCAAAAAGGGGCAAACTCTCAAGCCGCAGGATCTCGGTCTGCTGGCTATGCTTGGAATTGCAAACGTGCAAGTGTACAAAAAGCCGCGCGTGGCATTGCTTTCATCAGGGGATGAGTTGCTGGCAGTGGACGCTCCGCTCGAATCAGGCAAGATCCGCGATTCAAATTCGTACACATTGGCGGCATCCATTGAAAGCGCGGGAGGAGATGTGCTTCGACTGGGCGTGGCAAAAGACACGCGTGAATCAGTGGAAGGGCTTTTTAAAAAGGCAATTAATGAGAATGTGGATTTCATTCTCTCGTCCGCGGGAGTGAGCGTGGGTGCATTCGATTATGTTAAAGAAGTGATTGAAGCCAATGGTGAAATGGATTTTTGGCGGGTGAATATGCGCCCGGGCAAACCGCTGGCATTCGGTAAATATTTTGATAAACCATTCATCGGTCTGCCGGGCAACCCAGTCTCGGCTTTTGTTGGGTTTGAGGTTTTTGTGCGTCCCGTGCTCGAGCGGCTGAGCGGCAAATTGGAGAGCAGCAGGCGCAGGATTAAAGTAAGAAGCGCAGAAGAGATCGAATCCGACGGGCGGGAGAGCTATCTGCGGGCAAAACTCCATGAGGAAAACGGAATCCAGATTGCCCGCCTGACCGGGCACCAAGGTTCGGGAAACCTGCTTTCTTTGGTACAAGCGGATGCTTTACTTATTATCCCCGCTGGTGTAAAATGCGTGCCTGCTGGACAGGAAGTAGAAGCACTCCTATTGTGAGGAAGTATGGATAAATGGCTGTACCGCGCAATGCTTGCGCTTGTGATAGTCGGTTTGCTCGTTTCAATTTATATGACCATCTACAAGGTCACATCCAACGACAGCATGTGCCTGGGCTCAGGCGATTGCTCCACCGTAAACGCGAGCCGCTATTCAGAAGTAAACGGCATCCCCGTTGCCATAATCGGCGTGTTAGGCTATGTGGCGATCCTCGGCGTACTTGTATTTGAAAATCGCAATTCGTTCTTCCGTCAGAATGGCACGCTGCTGGTTTTTGGCATGGCACTGACAGGTTTTATTTTTACTGTCTGGCTTATCTATGTGGAGATCGCGCTCTTGAAAGCGATTTGTCCGTTTTGTGTTACATCGCAGGTTGCAATGACCATCATCTTTATCATCTCCGTCATTCGCCTGATCAAAAACCCCCAATCGTAGGAGGAAGTGAAATATGCCCCGTATTAAATGTCACTATGCAGATTGTGTGTTCGTGGACGAAGGATATTGTTCCGCCGCAGCAGTGGAACTGGACCCGGACACCGGCTGCGCCACCTATTCCCCATCAGATGCGGCAGTGGTTGCCGAAGACGACTGGGACGAAGACGAAGAATCGGAAGAATGGGATGATGAGGAATCCGACGAAGACGACGATGAATGGCTGGACGACGAAGACGAATTCTAGCCAGCGCTTCCTTCTTAACTAAAAATTGAATCTACAAAAAAAAGCCTTCTCGGCGCGAGGAGGCTTTTTTATTGGCAGGCATGGCGTGAATTGCAATAAAACATTACTTCCCAAACTGATACAACAATACACCTGCCGCCACCGCAAGGTTGAGCGAACTGACCCGTCCTTGCATGGGCAGGGAGACGGTCACATCGCAAGCAGTGGTCTGCTCCCTGGTTAACCCCTTTTGTTCGTTGCCCAACAATAATATCCACGGAATTTGCGGGACAAGGGTGTCATATCCTACATCTGCTTTGGCAGATGTGGCAATGAGTTGATAATTTCCAGCGCGAGCCCAGGAAATAAAATCATTGAATGATGTTTGAATGATGGGCCTCCAGAACAGGGTCCCCATGCTGGCGCGTATTACAGACGGATGATACAACTCCACACCGCCGTCAAGCAGAAAGAGAGCATCCACACCGACAGCATCTATGGTGCGCAGGATCGTGCCAACATTTCCCGGGTCCTGCGGAGAGACGAGCGCAACCGCACGCTTGAATGGTTTGACATCGCCAAGACGACTCTTTCTCTGGCGGACAATGGCAATAATTCCCTGCGGGTTTTCCTTGTCAGCCAGTGATTCCATCACTTGTTCTGTGACAGGCTGGGGCTTGAAAGAGAAGCGGGTTATTAATTCATGGGCGAAGGGACTGGTTAACACCCCGGATGAATACAGGATCGTTTCAATATCCCAGCCTGCTTCCACCACTTCTCCAACATGGTGAATCCCCTCGACGAGAAACAGGCCGCTCTCATTTCGCGCCTTTTTTTGGCGCAGCGCGCGCGCTTGTTTGATGAGCGGATTGCTTGTGCTGGTGATCAATGGCTTCTGCATTCCCTTATTGTAAATGATTATTTAGGTATACTCAGCCATATTTAAAGGAGAGCTTTATGTCTGCAACTTCTCAACCCGTGCAAAAAGTTTACTGGACGTACGCGCTATGGCTGGCGACTTTTACCATTTTCTATAATATCGCAGAAGGATTGGTTTCCATCGGGTTTGGCGTAAGCGACGAGTCGTTGGCGCTTTTCGGCTTTGGCGTAGACTCATTTATCGAAGTGATGTCCGGCATTGGGATTCTGGTGATGGTGAATCGCATTCGCCAGAACCCGGACACTTCACGTACTCCTTTTGAGGTAACTGCGCTGCGAGTGACAGGCACTGCGTTTTACATCCTTGCCGCAGGGCTTGCAGTTACCGCGGTCTACAATATTTTCACAAATCACAAACCAGAGACAACATTGCCGGGCCTGGTCATTTCGGTGGTTTCGATTGCCGTCATGTGGGCGCTGGTGATGGGAAAACGCAAAGTGGGACGAGAGCTCAATTCCATGCCAATTCTTGCCGACGCGAATTGCACAATGGTTTGTATTTACATGTCTGTCGTTTTACTGGCTTCAAGTTTTATTTACCAGTTGACCGGCTTTGGTTTTGTGGACAGCCTTGGCGCGCTCGGCTTGATTTATTTTTCTGTCAATGAAGGCCGCGAATCGTTTGACAAAGCCAAAGGTCTGGAATGCGACTGCGAAGACGAAGACTGCAACGACTAAACGCTCGTTTATAATTATCCATATGAAATCTCCCCGCTGGCTGGTTCTTTTGTCGATTCTATTTTTATTCGCATGCCAGCCAAATATTCCCCAAGATATCACGATCATTGATGGGGATACGATACGCAATGTCAGCACGAGCGCACGAACACCGTTATTGATTCTGACAGAAGCAGGCATCACACCCACACCCGCAGACCGCGTTTTTGTCAACGGGATTCCTTTTGCATTGGATCACTCCATAACAACAAAAGGCTCCATTCAATTGCAGTTGCGCCGGGCGGTTTCGGTCATTCTCAACACACCACAAAGTGAACAAACGCTGCAAACCTCCGCGCTGACAGTTGGAGAGGCGCTGCGCGAAGCAGGCTTCTCACTAAGCGCGAATGACTTGATCAACCCGCCTGCTGAAACGGCGCTGACCGGTGCAACAACTGTGATTTATTCTCCAGCGCAGGATTTGGTGATTACAACTGGTGAAGATGTGATCAACATCCGCTCTGCCGCAGGGACAGTTGGTGCAGCGCTTGCTGAAGCTGGGATTCCTCTGATGGGTCTGGATACCAGCCGTCCGCAAGAGAATGAAGCACTGCCTGAAGATGGGCAAATCCGCGTCACAAGGGTATACGAATCCATCAGTATCGCAATGGAGTCAATTCCATTTGAAACGGAATATGTTGATTCGGTGGACGTGGCGTTCGGACAGGAGGAGATTCTCCAACCTGGCACAAATGGAATTATGGCAGTGCGAACGCGCATCCGCTACGAAGATGGAAACGAGGTAAACCGTGAAACCGAAGATAAAACGGTTTTGCGTGAACCGCAAAAACAGATCGTTGCCAGCGGCACAAAAATTGTGCTTGCGCCTGCGGGCGGCGATATCCCTTACGAATATTGGTTCGCCACAGAAATGTATGCCTCCTGGTATTCGCCATGCAACTCGGGCACAGGCAATTGCTCCTACGGAACCGCAAGCGGCGCGCCCGCCGGCTTCGGCATTGTGGCAGTGGATTATTCCATCTATCCATCCATGGCAGGGATGAAATTGTACATCCCCGGGTATGGGCTTGCCACCGTTGGCGACACAGGCGGCGGGCCGATCATCGAATCTGCATTCGGTGTGCCGCGCACAAAATGGATCGATCTCGGCTACAACGATAACGCAATCGACGGACTTTCTGGCTGGGTAACAGTTTATTTCCTTGCGCCTGCTCCCGCTGAAATTCCCTATTTCCTAAAATAAAATGACCCAAACCCAAAAATATATCATCACTCTGCTTTCGATCATTGCCTGCGCCCTCCTCGGCGGGCTCGGATATTACGTTTATTCAAGCTATCAAACTTTCGCGAGGCAGCCTCTCGGACCTGCTCTGCCAGTCGGCCAACAATCCCTGCCTCCCACATGGACGGCGTCGCCCGGCCCATCCCCCACACTTGCAGGGCAGGTTACACTGGCGCCTCTGATAACTTTCCCCACAGCTACTCCATCCGCACTGTGCGGCGGACCGAACATCATGAACATCCTCCTCGTTGGCGCTGACACGCGTGGGGATAATTACACCTACGGACTCGCAGATGCCATCCGTGTGGTGCGCGTGGACTTTATGACTCCCAAAGTCACCATGCTTGAATTTCCACGCGACTTGTGGGTTGAAATCCCCCACATCGCTGATAACCTTAATGGACAGGATCACGAAAAATTAAATCAAGCCTATCTTTACGGCCAGCCCGGCTTTAAATATTGGGACGATCCAAGCGGAGGCTCGGGCTTGCTCGCGCTCACCCTGAACAAAAACTTTGGCGTGCAAACCGAACATTATGTTTCCATCAATATGCGCACCTTTGAAAACATCATCA
>JACZJB010000152.1 GCA_014860805.1 Anaerolineales bacterium | reverse complement strand
TTCCGCACGCCGAGCGAAGCCATCGAACTTGCGAACAACACGCGCTATGGTCTCGCGGCGAGTGTCTGGAGCGATAACATCAACCTCGCGCTCGATGTGGCGAGCAAGATCAAGGCGGGTTCGGTGTGGGTCAATTGCACCAATCAATTCGATGGCGCTTCGGGCTTCGGCGGCTATCGCGAGTCGGGCTACGGGCGCGAAGGCGGACGGGAAGGTTTGTTTGAATATTTAAGACCGACATGGATGGATCGTCCACGCCCTGAGTTTGTACTGGATGAAAAGAAGAAGTGGGGCGAACACGTGCCCACGCTTCCGACTCAGCCCTTCGGCGCGGCTCAGGGCAAGCCTAGGGTTGCTCGGGCAAATGGACATTCGCTTCCGCTGGTAGATCGCACCCCAAAGATGTACATCGGCGGCAAACAGGTTCGTCCTGATGGCGCGTACACTTCGAGCGTGTTGAGCGCGAAAGGGAAATTAGTTGGGCAAGTCGGTGACGGCAACCGCAAAGATATTCGTGATGCAGTTGAAGCCGCGCACAAAGCACGGACGTCAGGCTGGGCGATGCGCCACGGCTACAACCGTTCGCAAATTTTATATTTCATTGCGGAGAACTTGGATGCGCGCAATGCTGAATTTGTAAAACGCATTGTCGAAATGACAGGGCGCACGCAGAAGTCCGCGCAAGCCGAAGTGGACGCATCCGTTGAAAGATTATTCACCTACGCCGCATGGGCGGACAAATACGGCGGCACCGTGCAAGAGACCACCCTGCGTGGAATCACCGTCGCGGTCAATGAACCGATGGGTGTGATCGGCATTGCCTGCCCCGATGAAAATCCATTGCTTGGATTTATCTCGCTCATGGCGCCTGCCATTGCACGCGGCAACAGCGTGGTGATGGTCCCCAGCCAGAAATATCCGCTCTCCGCCATGGACTTTTATCAGGTGCTCGACACATCCGATGTGCCTGGCGGAGTGGTCAACATCGTCACAGGCGACCGCGACCATCTGGTCAAGACGCTTGTTCAACATGAAGATGTTGATTCGGTCTGGTACTTTGGCTCAGCCGAAGGCAGTTACCACGTCGAGAACGAATCCGCCGCCAATATGAAGCGCACATGGACAGGCTACGGTCTGCCGAGAGATTGGCTTGATCGCGAGCAGGGCGAAGGTCACGAGTTCCTGCACGAGGCGACTCAGGTCAAGAATATCTGGGTGCCGACGGGGGAGTGACAGGTATAATTAAAGTATGGCTTCCAAAAATCCCTCCCGAGTGAAGATCAAGGTTCCCAAGCAGGAACTGGCTGATTTCTGCCGCCGTTATAGCGTGCAGAAATTAGCTCTGTTCGGGTCTGTGCTCGGCGAGAATTTTCGCGCGGATAGTGATGTGGATGTGCTGGTGTCCTTTCAACCAAATGCAAAAATCGGGTTTATCACTTTCTCTCGAATGCAGCGTGAGCTTGCCGAGCTATTCAACCGCCCTGTGGATTTGGTTCCTATGGATGGATTAAAACCGGTCATTCGTGCCTCTGTCCTATCGAATATTGAGGAAGTGTATGCGTCCTGAAAAACTTTATCTAACCGATATTGTCGAAGCCTCGCAAGCCATTGCGCGGTTTATCATGGGCGAGAATTATTACGAGTTCGAGCAAAATGAGATGATGAACAGTGCGGTTCTCCAAAAGTTGATGGTGATCGGCGAAGCCGCCTCCCGTTTACCAAAGGAATTTACCAGCCGTTTTCCTGAAATTCCCTGGGTGGATATTATTGGTTTTCGTAATATTGCTGTCCATGAATATTTCGCCATCCGCTGGGATATTGCCTGGGTGGCAGCGTCTGAGGAAGTTCCTGTGTTAAAAGAACAAGTTGAGAAAATTTTGCGGGAAGAGTTCGCAGAAGATTAGTTGCCCAGACCTCGGAAGCGCCAGCGAACGGCGGACTTCCGAGGTCTTTTTTTGCGAAAAACAGGTTTTTTTAGGGGAGAAAAACATTTAGAAGTCTTTCCCAAGACATCGAAATGTCTTTTAAAACGAGTCAAGGGAGGTTTCTAAACCTCTCAAGGAAGGATTTAAATCCTCCCCTGACTCGTTTCCAATCCTCCCGTGAGAGGATTTCTTCCTTCTTACGCTTTGTTTTGCGTATAGGCACTTGAGAGCTGGTGCTTACCAAGCAGGCACCCTTCGCGAAGCACATCTTTAGGTGCTCCAGATCCGAATGGAAAGGACTTAGGAAATTGCCAGACTTTTAATTTTGGATTTGGGGACGCGTGCCCGTTAGGGTAGGGACGGGAAGGGGCAGAATTTCTCGGTGTCGACAGCGGAAGATTGTAGAAAATAGCGAGTAGAAAGTAAGACCTCCGAGTTGTCCGCTCGGAGGTCTTTTTATCTTTTACTATTGCGCCTACTTTTTTATAACTTCCAAGATGCAATTTTTCTTACTATTACTTCTAAAGATGTAATATACATCATTGCACGGGCAATGTCAGGTTCAGCAAATACATCAGGCTCTTTCATCGCTTTATAGGGATGAATACTGTTTCTAAATTGTTGAATACTTTGTACCAATTGATCTTCAATATTGGGTATTAAAACCTTGATGATTTGCCTGTATTCCTCGAAACCAATATTTCTTGATTCAGATATTTTATCTGCCATTTCTGTTGTGTCTATTGGTTGACTTTGAATCCCCAGATTAAGAACAGAAGGAGGTATTCCCTGCCTCGGCATTTGGTTTAGTTTTTGTAGTACATCTGCCCTTCTAATAGTTGAGAGCATTATCCCCTCTAAAACTGCGCCGAGCATAACAATACAAGCCTTGTAAGCTGTATTGTTATAGGCAATTTGAGAATCTTTTAAATCAAACAAGGCTATATTGATAAATTCTTTTTCAACAGGAATTTGCTTTATCAATTTCCTTATTTCTGAAAAATGATAATCAGCTTGATACTTTGGTGATTTCTCGTTTGTAGGTCTATTGCCTTCGGGACGTTCACCCTGCGAATTGTCATTATTGGGTGGGGTTTCGTCTTGGGAATCTGGTGTGTTGCCTTTTTGATCATCCTCTTGTTTAGAATTTCCAGCACCTGAATTTTGATGGCTTTCTTCACTTTTAGTATTTGCGCTGTCTTGCGAAGCAGTGGGATCGCTAGGTGTTTCAGAAGGCTGACTAATGAATTGTCGAATTTGTTTTATAAATTCAGTTTCGTGCAAGTTCACTAGACCTGGAAGAATCTTTAGCTCATCGAAATGCGTCAATACTATTTCGTTAAAAATATTCCTTTCATTTTCGTCAATGGATGCGATTTCTGTGATCTTTTTGTAAATTTGTGCTGCTTCTTTCTTAGCAGCCTTTGTTTTTAAGTTGTGATACCATGCCTGTATATGGGGATGCTTGGGTACAAATCTTTCAAGCCTCCAATTTGACCAAGTGGAGTTAATTGAACTCATAAACTCACTTTTAATATGGTCTTTGAGTTTGATGTAACGAGGATCGTTATGGTTCAGTCTTTGCCTGTCAGGGGTTACGATATCGTCTTTTTCGCTAACATCAAGGAAATCTGCTTGTATATCACCAACAACATAGCTTGCATAAATTTGCCTTTCAGCCATGTCGGTTAATATATCTTCTTGAACAAGCTTCCCGTGTGAAAAGATGGATATTGTGTCATTGCCATCGTCATGGGTGTCTTTCGGCTCTTTGACGGTACCAAGCCATCCACTGATTTCGTATATTTTCCCTTCGATTGAAATTTGGTTACTTACTATGATGGGCTCACGCAATAAATTTTTGCAATGTTTTGAGATGTTTGGCTGGATATTTTCTGTGCTCCAGACAAACTCCACCTTATTTAAATATGGTCTGTCTTTGTTGGTAATGCTTTCCCCATCAATTTTTACATCAAAATCAAATTCGGGATAAATCACAGTAAATCTACGAGCGATTCTTTTCCGTAATGCTTTTACATCCCCTAAACCTTCCTTTTTGTCATCACGGATTAACTTCAAAGTGAGTCTCGTACCTTTTTTGACAGCGATTTTTGATTTTGCTAATGAGATAGGGGTAAATACTGTTTTGTCTTCGTCTATTGCTTTTTTGAATTCAGACCACTTGATTATGCAACCAACTTTTTCATCTTTCCCATTTGAACTTTGGATTTCCAATTCTTCGGCTAGAGCAAACGGGGCTAATTTTCCTATTCCTTTTCTCCCCATGACATGGCGATTTTTTCCACGAACAATGAAAGTTGAACTCTTTTCTGATCTTTTTTTGTAACCAATTCTGAGATATTTGTTGTTTAAATCTGACAAAGACATACCATCGCCATTATCTTCGATGGTAATAGTATCTTTCTTTAGATTAATATTGATTTCAACTAATGTAGCACCTGAATCCCATGCATTTGCAA
>JACZJB010000151.1 GCA_014860805.1 Anaerolineales bacterium | reverse complement strand
GGATGATTCCGGAAGCACCATCAATAGGTTTGAAGATGGCACCGCGCAATTCATTGACATGAGAGGCGGCTACGAATTTTCCCTGCCAACCGGCTGGCTGCCCGTCCGTATCAACTCGCAGGAATATCTGGACGCATGGCTGCTGCCTGAATTATCCAATCCGTCCATGCAGCGTTCATTGAGCAGTATCGAGAAATTGAACCCGGACGAGATTCGTCTCTTTGTACTTGATATACAGGAAGGGCACACAGAAATTGACTTTGTGACCAACATCAGCCTCTATTGGGATAAACCAAATGAAATGTCCCTTGCGGATGATGCAGACCTTAAGTCCGCAGCCGCGACCCTGCCAGATATGTTGCCCGGCTTGGAGGTGACTGCCACGGAAATTTCCGCTACAGCCAGCGGGCTTCCCATCGGTGTGATCACATCCAAGACCCCAGTCACAACTTTGGAGGGAGTAAGTGTTGAAATGTTCCAGAAGCAGGTTTTCATAAAAGTCGATGTCGGCACACTGGTCATTACTCTGACAAGTACAGAGGAATTGAAACAGGCTGTCCTTCCCCAGTTTGATGCGATGATCGAAACCTTCAAGATCGCGAATCAATAACTTGGAACGAAAATCAGGAGAAAATTCGATGTCAACCTCTCGTGTTGTTCGTGCCCCGCGCGGCACGCAACTCACCTGCAAGAACTGGCTCAGCGAAGCTGCTTATCGCATGATCCAAAATAATCTCGACCCCGAAGTGGCGGAAAAGCCCGAAGACCTTGTCGTTTATGGCGGGCGAGGCAAAGCCGCGCGCAATTGGGAATCTTTTGATGCCATTCTGGATTCGCTTAAAAATCTCGAAGAAGATGAAACCCTGCTTGTTCAGTCTGGAAAGCCAGTGGTTATTTTCAAGAGTCATAAAGACGCTCCCAAAGTTTTGATCGCAAACTCCAACCTCGTGCCGCACTGGGCTACCTGGGAAAAGTTTGACGAGTTGGATAAAAAAGGACTCATCATGTACGGTCAGATGACTGCCGGTTCGTGGATTTACATCGGCACACAGGGCATCTTGCAGGGTACATATGAAACCTTTGGCGCGCTTGCCAAACTTAAAGGCTGGGAATCGTTAAAAGGGAAATTTGTCCTCACTGCGGGCTTGGGCGGAATGGGCGGCGCGCAGCCCTTGTCCATTACGATGAACGAGGGTGTTGGATTAATCGTAGAAGTGGATCCTGAGCGTGCCGAACGCCGACGCTCCATCGGGTATGTGGATATGGTCGTGGATAACCTTGAAGAAGCCATGACGCTTGTGGAAGAATTCAAGGAAAAGCAAATTCCAAAATCCATCGGTCTCATCGGCAATGCGGCAGATGTGTATTCCGAGCTGGCTGCGCGCGGTATCATCCCCGATGTGGTCACTGACCAAACTTCTGCACACGAAGCGTTGTTCTATGTGCCGTCCGGTTTGTCAATCACTGCCGCGAACCAATTGCGAGTCGATGACCCTGAAAAATATAAAAAGATGGCAATGGATTCCATGTCCGCGCATGTGAAAGCCATGCTTGCCTTCCAACGCGCAGGTGCGGAAGTGTTTGATTATGGGAATAATCTGCGCCAGCAAGCCTTCAATAATGGCGTGAGCGACGCCTTTGAATTCCCCGGTTTTGTCCCAGCTTATATCCGTCCATTGTTTTGTGAAGGTAAAGGTCCGTTCCGCTGGGTGGCTCTTTCCGGGGATAAGGAAGATATTTACACTACCGACAAGGCTATTATGGGACTCTTCCCTGAAGATGCGCATTTGCACCGCTGGTTGAAAATGGCAAGAGAAAAGGTTCCATTTCAGGGATTGCCTTCGCGCATTTGCTGGCTTGGATATGGCGAACGCGCCAAAGCGGGTTTGATGTTCAATGAACTTGTGGCGAGCGGGAAAGTAAAAGCGCCGATTGTGATCGGACGCGACCATTTGGATTCAGGTTCTGTCGCTTCACCGAATCGTGAAACTGAAGCGATGAAAGACGGCTCCGACGCCATTTCAGATTGGGCAATTCTTAATGCCATGATCAATGCTGTTGGCGGAGCGACCTGGGTGTCCTTCCACCACGGCGGCGGGGTAGGTATGGGATACAGCCAGCACGCTGGTCAGGTCATTGTTGCGGATGGGACTCCTGAAGCAGCTGTCAGATTGGAAAGAGTCTTGACAACAGATCCAGGCATGGGCGTTGTCCGACACGCTGATGCAGGGTATGAAATTGCCATTGATGCGGCAAAACGTCACGAGTTAAAAATGCCCATGTTGGAGAAATGATCCTGAAAAAGTTTTTTGTTTTCTTGTTTGTTTTTGTGTTGGTGGGATGCGGATCCAACCCCGATCTTTGGGGTTATTCCCTGCCGCCTGAACCCGCCGTAACTTCCATTTATTTTCAGGCAGACACACCAATTCCAACGATTGCGGCTTCTTCAACTGCAACTCCGTTGCCGACCAGCACACCCGTCCCTACTGCCACATTAACGCCGACGCCGTCTTTTGCAAGTATCAAGCGTGTTTTGATCATTAGCTATGATGGTATGCGTCCCGATGCAATTCCGTTGGCTCCCATGCCCATCCTCATGGATCTGGTGTCAAAAGGGGCTTATTCGTTCACGTCTGCAGAGACCATTGATTATCCCGCCACTTCACCAAGCCATGCTTCCATGTTGTCGGGATTGTGTATGGATAAACATGGCATGATCTACGATAGATATTTCAAGTACATGGGATATTCCAAAGGCGTGGATGTTTTTGACCTTGCCCATGCGGCTGGCATGAGAACGGTGATGATCGTCGGTAAAGATAAACTGCGCCAGCTTGCAGAGCCTGAGACAACCGATGTATTCGAGGTCCGCTATGGTGAACCTGCGATTTCCAAAGAGGCGGTTGTGCAGATCAATGAAGGCTTTGGTCTGATGTTCGTTCATTTTGCGGGGCCTGACTTGCGCGGCCATAAATATAGCTGGATGTCCGGCGAATATATGAAAGTTTTGCGCCAGGGCGATGAAGCCCTGGGATTGATCCTCGATGCGCTGAAAGCGAATAACCTATTGGATTCTACTTTGATCATCGTCACTGCTGATCATGGCGGGCACGATAAAAATCACATTGGCCTTGTAATTGAGGATTTTCGAATCCCCTGGATCGCTTCCGGTCCGGGAGTTGTGCCGGGCGAGTTAACCTTTATGATATCCACGACGGATACTGCGGTGACTGCAGCATACGCATTGGGCCTGCCCCTTCAACCAGATTGGGACGGCATTCCCGTTTATGCTGCATTTGGTCAACCCATGTTGACAATGCACGAAAAGAATCCCTGCCGTTAATTTGGAACTCAACCTCGAATGACAAAAAGAATTTGGATTTTGACCCTTTTCGCGTGCCTTCTGCAATCATGTGGATCGCTCGCTCCTCTTCCGCCGCCGCTGGCTGTCCCTGTTTCGACAGAGACTCTCATCCCAAGCAGCACCCCTGCGCCGCTGCCTACAGAGACTTCCCTCCCAACCCCGACCATTACACCCACACCTCTGCCAAC
>JACZJB010000150.1 GCA_014860805.1 Anaerolineales bacterium | reverse complement strand
AAATTGTAACGCCGTTTCCGGTAGTTAAGGTGGCTAAATCATCTGCCATGTCTCTGGCGTAGTCATCGGCATCATAGAGTGAAATTTGCATGGACTCGCCGTTCATCGGATTGGTGTAATTCACGAGGGGGTCGGTGTCGTAATGTCTTGTGCTAGGATAGGGGTCGCGGCACCATGGACTTTGGCCTTGTGACAGTAACCAGGTATTTTGAGGGCAAAAGCCGTTCGGATAGGTATCACTTGGGTCGGTTGCGTTCGCAGGGCCAGCAAATAAACCGACTACGACCCAAAAAGCGTTTGGACGCATAGTAGCCACATTACCGCTCCCTTGGAGCGCCTCGCGGGCTAACTTAAATGAGCCGCCGATATTACTGGAGGGGCAAGAAGAAGGGTTAGCTGTCGCTTCATTGGAATAATTTTCGTAAATTTCGCAGATCTCTCCGTCAAATGTTCCATTAACGTATGCCAGACAGGATCCGTCTGTATCTGAGCCATCGCATACTCGAGGCTGGAAGACTCTTAAACCATAAGATGTTATGCCGCCATCCCCTAAAAGTTCATAATGTATAGTATCTCGATTTGAGGTTAATGGTATTACTTCTGTTGGACTACGTAAACCGCCCGGGTTTTGGCTGGTCATGGCGACCACTGCAACCCGGTCATAAGGGAAGTACAGGTGGCTGACAAAATCCCAGGCGATGTCTTTGACCGTTCTCATGGGTTCGCAGGTGTTGTTGGCATTACATACGCTTGGGTCGTCATCGGGATCTGAGCGTAGATAGGTGTTGTTAAGTGGGTTTGGGTCATTGTAGATTTCACTTCCGGTTTCATATGCCATGCCGCCAGATGTATCTACAACCAATACCAGGTCAATAGTCGCTGCTTCACCAGTGGAAGAGGCGTTAAGTGTCGCACTTCTGAGTCCGATCACGCGGAGGAATCCAAAGTCCACAGCGGAAGATGCGCTCACTTCCACCAGCTTCCTATTTGCCATGGGGTTGCCAACTGGGTCTGGATTGCATAAAGACGGGGGGGCGGGATCGGCAGGTTCACAGGTGTGAATGTCGATGTTGGTGACGTTATCCACCTGGTTGTAGTTCAACATACCGATTGCGGCGTTTTCCAGCCTGTCAAGGTCAAGTTCGGCTGCCCCAGCCCTGGGGCGATACTCTTGCGCGGCGGCAATCGCCGCCGCATCCACACTGCGTTTGAGCTTGCCGTATTCGATCAATAAGATGCCCGTATCTGTGACCAGCCCAACCATCGCAACCAGACCTACAAACGCAAATGCGATCAAGATGATCGCCTGTCCGCGCTCGGTTCTTTTTAGGAAATTTTTAACGTTTTTTTTCATACTGGGTATTCCTGATATGCTGGTTGTTTTCATGGCTTCGCCGATACTAAGGGCATGATGGTGGAATTGTATAGCATTGCCGGATTTGCTTCGGAGAAAAACGGTTCGGTCCATGGTAGATGGAGAACCCCTTCGTAGCTGTAAAAAATCTCAACAATGAGAAGCCCCGCATCCACCGGGACGGAGCCGTTGGAGGTCGCGTATTGCTCGATTTCAGTATTTCCATAGAGAGTGATCGGATTAGTGTCTCCATATAATTTATAATACTCTTCACCATCCGGGTGCCTTGTGATGCTGTCAATGGCGTCCGGTTCGGGAGCTTCGTCCACTCGAATTGTGATAACAGAGATAAGCACATTGTCTCTGGTTGGGTCTACAATCGTCTGCCTGGCGGCGCTGTCATCCGGGGGCATAAGGAAATCAACGACAGCTTGGGCGGCGCCGCTGTAAAAGGCTGCGTCATCCACAACATTGCCATTGATATCTTTTGCAAATGGATTTTCGTTGCTGTAGCGGCGGGCGGCGGCGCGTGTGGCATCCTGCAAAGAAAGATAGGTATTCAGCATAAATCCAAATTCCACCATCCCTGAAAATAATAGAATCAATACCGGCAGGGTGATGGCAAGCTCAACCAGGCTTTGCGCCGTGGATACGCGGCGCCCCGGTCTGTATTTCAAAGCAGCGCTTTTGGCGCGCACTCTTAACTTTTGCAGCAAATCTGGCATAGTCCTCATTTTAATCTTTTCCTGCAATTTCAACAGTCAATCATTGGTACTGCAATGGTATCGATAGGAATTGTGTTGGCAGTGTGGGGGAATGAAATTGTGAAGAAACCACCGTAAGATATTTCTAGACTTATTATATCTCATTGCGGGGCAGCGGCAATTCCAGAAAAAACAGAAGCACTTACATTTCTGTTAGAAAATATGGGGGAATCGCCTGTTTTCCCACTTCCTGCGCTACTGAATAAGCAGAACCTCTGGCATTTTTAAAGCATCGTAGTTCTGTTCGTCTTTGTATTTGATGTAGACGTTGTCGTTTCCGTCCACCTCCACATAATAGCCGATGATCTGGCTGTGGTAGGCACCGCCGCCGTCTGAATCCAGTCCATTGATGCGGACGTCTGCTCCGGGTGCAAGGATGGTGCCCCTATAGCTGGAGTCGTCGCTTCCATTCAGTGCGATAATACTGTGGTTGTCAATGGGCACGTAAAACAAGAGTCCCTTGTAGTCGCCGCCGGTCGGGGCGCTGAAATTGACCGTCGCATTTCCGCTGATGCCTACCCTGCCGCTGTCAATTACAAACAGCACATTGGTTCCGGACAAATGCTGACCTGCATCAACGATGAAATCTCCATTGATGCAATAAATTCCGCTTTTAAGTAAAGTGACACCTTCGGCAGGAAACACGTCTTCATCCCAATTGCCCGGTGTCATGACACTTCTCTCTTCATCTACAATTTCGACGGTAGCGATCTTTTCTCCGCAGTCGATTTTAGGCAGCTTGACTGACGGCGGGTAGGGAATGGGAGCCACACCTGTTTGCATCGGGAAGGGGGTGATCAACTTCGGTTTTTGAACCTGGGCTCCGCCAACGACAGAGATTGGGCTGGTATCGCGAACTCGGATACTTCCATTTCCAAAGGAAATGAATGCACAATCCGGGTTGTCTGAGTTGACGAACAACCCGCCGCCTTCAAAATTGATCGTGGCTTCACTGTGGATCCAGAACGATTTTTTTGTGTCGCAGCGGCTGTGCGGCGCAAGGCTGACAAGTGCATACCCGTCAAAAAGCTCGCCCATGATTGCAGGCTTTGATTGCGACACGACAGTTACAATGCTTGTTACTGTGGGGATGCCGATCACAGATCCAAAATAGGTCTTCAGATGAGAGGTGATGATCACCTCTATGTATTCAGGATTTCCGCCATAATCTCCCTTGATGGGCGGGGTATTTAATTCAACAGTATTTGTAACTCCGTCGTTGTTATATCCATTATCGCTGGCAGTGGCAAGCGCGGCTGCTCTCCAGTTTTGGCCCTCAATACGTGCAGTTGCAGCTGTCAGTGCCGCGGCAGATGCGGCTGTTTCCGCCCGGCGGCTGTCTATGTATGCGTTTCCTCCGTCAATCGCGAGGGCTGCCATGCCGATCAGGCCGATGATCGAAAACACGATCAAGATCATTGCCTGACCTTTTTCGTTTTTGTTTATTAAAGCGGATTGATAAAATGTTTTTTTCATGGGCATGGGGGTTGGAGAATGACATTGGTGGCTGAGCCAGTTAAGGGGATGGTGTCTGATCCGATGATGGTGCCAATAAAAGGCATGAGGATTGGATATTCGTATCGTACGCGAACCCGCAGGCTGTTCGCTTCGCCTCCCGTCGAACCCTGACAGGACTTTCCGATGGCTTTTACTTCCACTTGAACCAATTCCCTGTCTCTTAATTCAACAGGCGAAGAGAATACTTCATTTTCTTCGCCTTGAGGTGAGATGTTGCGGGCTCTGTTCTCGATCTCAATCTTGTTATCTGGATTGAAAGATCCGTACAAAGCGCCTTCCTGTGCTGCGTCCCTTAGGATTGCATAGGAGAAAATTGCCATGCCGAAATCCACAGTGCCCAGCAAAAGAAGGATGATGACCGGCAGGCTGATCGCGAGTTCCACAAGGCTTTGTCCGCGCTCATGGGAAGTTTTATTTGCTTTGACATTTTTTAGCTTCATAATTACTGTCTTGAGTCGATTGGGTAATTTACGCAGCCCGGTGTGCCAAGCGTGATGATGATTCTTTCAGTGCCGTCGCGCAGATCGTAATTCTGGTGAAAGATAAACTGTACAATGGATTCACCGGGTGGAATAGTTGGGAAAAAGGTGGGGATGTACGCAGATGGACTGTTAATATCGCCATTCCATATTTGCGAAGCAAGCGCAATTTGCCGGAGCCGCAGGATCGATTCGCCGCCGGTTTGATGGCCTTTATCGTGGTTCCATTCTACATAGATTTGGGTAACGGAAAGGGCATACCCTGTCCTGTTGTCTATTCTCATCTCCATGACGTTATCTTTTATAACCAGCGGGCCATGGGATACACCTGTAATGCCATTGCAACTGATGGCGGTCGGCGTGATGGAAGGTGTGACGGTTGGCTGGGGCGTTTTTGATGGTGTAAATGTTAACGTGGGTGGCAGAGGACTTCCACTAGCCGGATTCGTTGGCGCAAATTGGGTATTGGTAGAAAAACCAGAAGATGGGGTAAGTCCGCCGCTGGGAGGTCTGTTTGTGGAAGTGGGGATCAATGTCTCGGTGGGAACATCAAGCCCGGGCGGAGTTTCGGTTGGCACTCTTGAAGGAGTTGCGGATTCAGCTGCAAACGAAAGTGGCATGGAGGAGCCGGCAATTGGAACGGAAATCAAGAAAGTGCGTGCGCTTGCGGAGACAACGGTAAGCGGCTCAAGAGGCAGGAGGTCTAAGATTGGCTCGTAACTGGCAGTCACCTGGACGATAATACGGTCCCCATTGCGGATGGTGTTATCTTCAATCGGACAGGTGCTTACGTCCGGGCTTGGATCCACCTCATCTGATATTTGGATTTGAGTCCCGTCCGGCGTGATCCCGCGATCGTAGGTGATATTGATTTCGTCAAAGTCAACGATGATCGCTGACCGATTTGCAACATCACGGATCCCTTCGCAATCCTGATAGTAATGACCGTTCTCTGTCTCGCCTGCTGCAGCTCCATACCGGGCTGCCTGACGGGACGCGTTCGCTACGGACGCGAAAATAAAAACCAAACGCGAGACTTCGATGATGCCATAGATGAGGGCGATCAGAACAGGCAGGGCGAGCATGAATTCCACCATTGCCTGGGCTTTATTTTTTTTCGATTGATTGCGGGGAATGTGACTCATGTTTCTTATCTATCCGGGCACAAGTTTCTCGATCAGACCAGGAAAGTATATGATAAGGAACGCGCTGGTGATGAAGTAGGGTCCATAGGGAATGAAAAGCATTAACACATTTTGTTCGTATTTTCGGGTGAGCACCAGCCAAATGACAAGCATCAAGCTGACCAATCCACCAAGCAGAATTCCAAAAACCAAGCCAAACCAGATCAAGGGCCAGCCGAGCATGAGGCCGATAATCGTGACAAGGATTACGTCCCCGGCGCCTAACGCTTCTTCATCGTCTGCTTCCTGTCCTCTAGCCAGCATTCTTTTTGTGCGGATTTTTGCAAAAAGTACGCCCAGATAATAAAAAGCAAGCATGATGAGCAGTCCGCTTAAACCACCTATCAGAGTGGGGCGAAGGCCATGAGAAACGAGACCAACTATCAGCGCAAGGACGGAGCCGAAGATGCTGGTTGGATGGAGGATGAGGCGGTGTTCCATATCGATGGTAAATATAACACCGAAGTATATGATCAAAATCAGTCCGAGGAAATAGCCGATTTTTGCAGGAGGCTGCTGCCAGATGTAGATGCTTATTGCTAGGATAAGAATCTGGACGATCCACAAACGAGGCGCCCGCTGGTGGCCATTCGGACATGCTCGAAAAAGCAGGTAATCTTTCCATGTATAGGTGGCATTGCATTGCAGGCAGGCGGGTTGGCTAAATTTTCTTGTAACCGGGAGAACATCTGATAGATAATTTACTATCAATCCGGCAAGCCATCCAAGAACAACGGGTATGATAAGAGTGATTGACATTAAAATTATTATAATTCCAATTACAGTGCCCCGCAAAGTTGATGTTTGGTGTAAGTCAACTGCAATGTTCTTGGCGGATTTTTAAAACTGCCTTACAATCTTGTAGGTTTAAAAGGAGATAAAACATGGAAGAATTTGTGATTGAAGGCGGGGTTCCGTTGCAAGGCGAGATTATTCCTTCAGGAAACAAGAATGCTGCACTACCACTGCTTGCGGCTTGTCTCTTAACGGAAGAACCAGTGGTGCTCCACAACTTACCCTTAATTCGTGATGTGCTTGCCATGCGAAAATTGATCGAGAGTCTGGGGGCCCAGATCGAAGAAGTGGATGCAAACTCATGGCGCATTACTACGCAGGAACTTGTCGCTTCTCACCTGGACCCGGACCTGTGTCGTCGCATCCGGGCTTCCATCCTCGTTGCTGGTCCGGTCCTGGCAAGAGCGGGAGGATTGCGCCTCCCTCCTCCCGGTGGAGATGTAATTGGCCGCCGTCGTTTGGATACCCATATTTTGGCTTTGCGAGCACTAGGCGCTCAAATCGTTTATGACCGAATATTTGATATAACGACAAACGGCCTGGTCGGCGCTGATATCCTTTTGGATGAAGCAAGTGTAACTGCCACAGAAAATGCCGTGATGGCAGCTGTCCTAGCAGAAGGCGAGACGTATATCCGCAACGCTGCGTCAGAACCACACGTTCAGGAAGTATGCAATTTCTTGAATTTACTCGGCGCACGAATTGATGGGATTGGTTCAAATACTCTTCATATAACAGGCGTGCCTCGTTTGCATGGCGGTGAATATACAATCGGCCCGGATCTCCTCGAAGTGGTAAGTTATATTGGAGCGGCGGTGGTTACTCACGGGAGTATTCGTATTCGAAATGCAGGGGTCGAGCACCTTGGCATGGTGGGACAGATTTTTCATCGCCTGGGAGTCCATTGGCGGGTGGAAGGGAATGATTTGCTCGTTCCGGCTGAGCAATCTCTGTTGATCCAATTTGACCTTGATGGTGCAGTGCCCGAGATCAAGACCAATGTCTGGCCGGCGTTTCCGACCGACCTGACAAGTATTGCGATCACAGTCGCTACACAGGCTTCCGGTTCCGTTCTATTTCATGATTGGATGTTTTCCGGGCGGATGTATTTTACAGATAAACTGGTTAGTATGGGCGCGCGGATCATCCTTTGCGATCCATATCGCTGTTTAATTCAAGGCCCCACGCAGCTTTATGGTGAAGAGCTTGAAAGCCCGGATATACGCGCAGGCATGTCATTGCTATTGGCGGCATTAGGGGCGAATGGTACATCGAAAATACGAAACGTTGTTCAAATTGAAAGAGGGTACGAACGAGTGGACGAAAAACTTCGTATGTTGGGTGCTAAGATTACACGTGGTGTAAAATAAAAAAAGAAGCCGCTAAAAGCGGCTTCTTTTTTTTATTTGTCCATTGATACTACGGTACGATTATGGCTTCTTTTCTGATTTTTGCCGCAAACATATGATTGTCGCCAACGCGGTTATTAACATAACCAGATGCATTGCTTGTATCTCCGTTGGGATAGGTAATCCATGCGTAAGCAAAGTATTCACCCTTCGGAAGGGCTAGTATAAGTTTTTCAGCTTTGCCCATCGTATAGACGAGAGCGCCGCATTGCCCAAATGCATTTGTGCTTAAATTTAAGGATAAAGTGACCGTGCCGCCAGTTTCGTTTTCAAAGCGCACCTGGGATGTTGGTCCAGCTTCTGCAACGTTTAATGGCTTTAAGCAGCTATCTGCTCCGCCAGCTGCCGCAGCCTGTGTGGCTGTTGGCAGAATGGTTGTATCTTGAGTTGGGAGCGGTAATGGTGTGAATGTAGGCAGGGGAGTGGGACTGGGAGTTTCGGTTGGCGGTACCGGGGTCGCGGTAGGGATCGCCATCTGAGTCATTGCCACAACGGTCCAGGCAGCTGAAACGGCAGTGCCTTCAACATCTGCAGGTGACATTGTGGGCGTACCTTGCGGCCCGCAGGCAGTGATAAAAATGGCAATTACTGCCAGAACGGGAATTATTTTCTTAAACATAAATCTCTCCATTTCTTATTTTCGATCAACTATTTTATTGTAATTCTATTTTTGAAAAACTCGATTTTTACGGTATCTTGATGGCCCAGGGAAAATGCGCCAGTGAATTGCCGTCCGCCGACCCATGCAACGTAGGTGTAACTTCCCACAGGAGCTTCCACTTCGATAATTTTCTTAACTGGATATTCAAGGATTGTAACATTACCTTTTGAGGTTTCGCACCTCAGGGAAATATATACATCTGCTTCGGCTCTATTTGACAGGATCACATATGCATACGGTATTTTTGGCGGAAGCGTCCCGTAAAATTGTGGATGAGGTGTTGTCGTAGGCGTCAGTGGATTTGGGGTGTTGTTAGACGCTACTGATGATTGTAAAGTTCCAGTACTTGCTACGAATCCAGCTGCTTCTGTCCCGGCGGGTACCGTGCCGGTGCCTAGTGTTGCAGTCAAAGTAAGTAATACCGGGTTCTGGGTTTCCGTTGGAGTATCCAGGATGGCAGTGTTTGTCGGTGTCGTTACAATAGGTGTTTCGCTGGGCGCGGAAGTGTGAGTTGGCAGCGCCTGAAGCGTCTGTTGGGAAAGGACCGCCGCTGTTGCTTGTAAAACTGCTTCAGAGATCGGAGTTGGGTTGGCGGCTTGTGGTTGCAGCGCAGCTGGCAGGCATGCGCTAAGTGAAATATTGAGCATAACAAAAAGCGCAAATACTTTTTTCATAGCCAACTCCTTGTTCAAACTAAACAACTTAGTTTTGGTTTATCACATCCATAAATTGTGTCACAACTTCACGCAGCATGCGCTCAGGGAGTGCGCCTACCTGGCGGTGAACAACCTTGCCTCCTGAGACAAACAACAAGGTCGGGATTCCCTGAATGCCGAATTTTTGCATCCACTCAGAATGCTCATCCGTATTGACCTTTGCGACAATTAACTTGCCATCATTTTCCTGGGCAAGTTTATCGAGGGTTGGGGCGATCATCTTGCACGGATTGCACCACGGCGCCCAAAAATCCACGATAACGGGTACGGTGGACTGCATCACTACTTTTTCGAAAGACTCGTCTGTGATATGAATTGGTTCTGCGGACATATTTTTTCCTTTATATCGTTCACTAACTTTTTCTGTTTTCTTTATTTAGCCGATGGAGTATAACATAAATTCCCTGATATAATCGCCGCTCATGAATAGCTTATTTTCACGCTGGAAAGACGGGCTTTCGCGCACAAGTAAAGCCGCATTTGGACAAATCGCGTCAGTGCTTGGCGCATCTGAAATAACTGATGGAACATGGGATGACCTTGAAACTCTTCTTGTTCAAGCCGATTTGGGAATCGACACAACATCCTCTGTTTTGGACTCGCTGAAACGCCTCGCACGAACCGAAGGCCTGATTCGCGCCAACGAACTTTCCTCTGCGCTGAAGCAGGAGTTGCGTTCACGCCTCATTACACCTCCCGTGCTGGATTTTTCCAGCAAGCCCACAGTCATTTTAGTGGTGGGAGTCAATGGCTCTGGCAAGACGACCACAATCGCTAAATTATCCTCGCGATTTCATGATGAAGGAAAGCAGATTTTACTCGGCGCAGCTGACACCTTCCGTGCTGCAGCGATGGATCAGCTTCAGGTTTGGGGTGACAGGTTGAAGGTAGAAGTGATCGCAGGCGCTTCGGAGAGCGATCCTGGCGCAGTGGCGTTCAATGCTGTTCAAGCTGGAGTCGCACGGAGTGTGGATATCGTCATGATAGACACAGCAGGGCGTCTGCACACCCGTTTCAATCTAATGGAAGAATTGAAGAAAGTTAATCGGGTGGTGGGGAAGGCTCTGCCAGGCGCGCCTCATGAAGTGTGGCTGGTGCTGGATGCAACCACCGGACAGAATGCCCTCCAGCAGGCGCGTTCTTTTAAAGAAGCTGTCAATGTGACAGGCGTGATCCTTTCCAAACTGGATTCTTCTGCGCGCGGGGGCATGGCTTTTGCCATTCAAAAGGAATTGGGGTTGCCAATCTTGTTTGCCGGGCTTGGCGAAAAACCTGAGGACTTAACTCCGTTTGATCCCGATGCTTTCGTGGATGGAATTTTGTCGAACAATTAGGAGATATTATGCAGGATTTGCTTCAGCGCTTGCAGGCCGCGAATGACCTGACTCAACAATTAATGGTGCGTCTTTGACCTGACGGGCAGAGAAATCCAACTTTCCCAGCTCGAAAAAGATATCGAACATCCAGATTTTTGGAACGATTCCACGAACGCACAAAAGACGATGAAGATCGTCTCTAGTTTGCGGTCAGTCGTTGAATCGTGGACTGCGTTGAAACAACAGATCCATGACCTGACGGAACTCGCCAGGCTTGGTGATGATTCGTTGCGGGGGGATTTAGAGGGCGAGATTCGTAAAGTTGAAATTGACCTTGAAAAACGTTCTTTTGCCGCCATGCTTTCAGGACCGTATGATCATGATGATGCCATCCTGGCTATTCATGCGGGTGCAGGCGGGACAGATTCGCAAGATTGGGCGGACATGCTTCAGCGTATGTATTTGCGTTGGGCAGAAGACCACGGTTTTTCGACGGAAATTTTAGACTCCACGCCAGGTGAAGAGGCCGGCATAAAGAGTGTCACTATCGCGGTAGGCGGACGTTATGCCTTTGGTTATTTGCGTTCGGAAAAAGGTGTGCATCGGCTGGTGCGTCTTTCTCCGTTTGATGCCGCGCATCGCAGACATACCTCCTTTGCGTTGATCGAGGTGCTTCCGCAGGTATCAATGGATGAGGCTGATATTGAGATCAACCCTGGCGATGTAAAAATGGATGTTTTTCGTTCCTCTGGCGCCGGAGGGCAAAATGTGCAAAAGAATGCCACTGCCGTGCGTCTTACACATATTCCCACTGGGATCGTAGTAACCTGTCAGAACGAACGCTCACAGAATCAAAACCGTGAGTTTGCCATGCGGATCTTGCGTGCTCGTTTGTTGGAAATTCGACAGGCTGAACGAGAAGAGGAACGTGCTGTGTTGCGCGGTGAGTACACAAAGGCGGAGTGGGGGAGCCAGATCCGTTCGTACGTTCTACACCCATACCAGATGGTGAAAGACCACCGCACAGATTTTCAGTCTGGAAATTCTCAAGCGGTTCTGGACGGTGACTTGGACGGGTTTATGGAAGCGTATTTGAAAAGTACCGCCAAGTAATTATGAATCAAAAGAGCGGGCGAGAGCCCGCTCTTTTTGTTTATCCGCCAGTGGGAAGTCTTTTTTCCAGCGTGCTGTTGAACATTTTTTCCTGTTCTTCAGAGGCTGATTTGTAAGACTTGCGACGAACTTTTTTGCCTTTTGACTTTTCGAGTGCCTGCTGCCAGGCGATTTGCATGGCCGTGAACTGCGGCTCGTTGGAAACCTCGGTTTCCATTTCGTAGGTCTCGTCTTCCTTCTTGCCCTTGCGCTTGCCTTTTCCTTTGCGCTCTTCGCGTTCGGCTTTGGCTTCATCGATAACTTCTGCCTGCAGGGCTTTCATGCTCAAGCGGATTTGTCGCTTGCGGCGATCTACGTCCAGAACTTTCGCTTCGATCTCTTCGCCTTCTTTGAGAACTTCGCTTGCGGTCTTGACATAGCCGTGAGTCAATTCGCTCACGTGGATAAGGCCCGGGCGTTCAGCGCCAAAATCGATAAAAGCGCCGTAGGTTTCAAGGCGTACTACCTTGCCTTTTACGATCAGGTCAGGCTGGATTTCCTTCCATTCATACGCCAAAGGCTCGATCATGGTGAGTTCGATGCGGTCTTTCTTTACGCGTCGCACCCAAACGTCCACAGCCTGTCCTTCCTTTACAACA
Source organism: Anaerolineales bacterium (assembly GCA_014860805.1). GTDB lineage: Bacteria > Chloroflexota > Anaerolineae > Anaerolineales > Villigracilaceae > Villigracilis. The sequence goes on along the minus strand of JACZJB010000150.1, from coordinate 8,245 downwards.
TCTTCGACTTTGTTTACCGCTTCTGTCTGGAGTTGTGAGATGTGTATGACACCAGGTAAACTTTGTCCGATGTCAACAAGTGCCCCCGCGAGTGTTGTCTTTAATACCTTGCCGCTGAGTTTGGTTTTTGGTTCAAGCGCTACGGCGGGCGCGCTGTCGGGTGTAGTCATAATATATACTCCTGCTGTTTGAAATAATGCCGAAAAAAGATTATACCTGTCTGACAAAAATACGTCAACATGTAATTAGTGAGAATTAAATTTAATATAAAGGTGGAGGATAGGGGAATGTTTGGCTCTTGCTGTTTGTATGCTCTATGTGTATAATCGGCAAACTGAAAAGCGTTGATGGGAACGAGTAAATCTGTCGAAACGGTCAGCGAGTCCGAGGTCCAGTGTGAGGCGGATACGCGTAGGCGGTTGAAAATCATCCCGAAGCTTCAAACTGAAATGGCACAAGTCAAAGTAAGGGAGACGGTATCCTTCCGTTACAGAGGTGAGGACATGGTTGTGTCCGAATGAGAAGCCCCGCAAGTTGGGGAATCAGAGTGGTACCGCGTGAGCATTGCTCTCGTCTCTGTTATGAGACGAGAGTTTTTATTTTGTGGAGGTAGGAATGTTTAAACCAGTAAATGCAAAACTTGACGCGCCTTTGATGGAAGATGCTGTTCTTAAGATGTGGAAAAAACAGGACATCTTTAAGAAGACGGTTGAGCAGCGTAAGGGCAAACCAGAGTATGTGTTTTATGAAGGTCCTCCCACTGCGAATGGACGTCCGGGCGTGCACCATGTGTTGGCGCGCGCTTTCAAGGATATGTTTCCGCGATACAAGATCATGCGCGGATATCATGTCTCGCGCCGCGGCGGGTGGGATACCCACGGCTTGCCTGTGGAGATCGAAGTGGAAAAGCAGCTCGGTTTCAACAGCAAACATCAGATCGAAGAATATGGCGTTGATAAGTTCAACGAGCTTTGCAAGAACTCCGTCTTTACCTATATTCAGGAGTGGGAAAAGCTCACGGACCGCATCGCCTTTTGGGTGGACCTGGATACTGCCTATGTGACCTACACAAACGACTATATCGAGTCGGTTTGGTGGATTCTGAAAAACTTTTGGGAAAAGGACTTGCTTTTCAAGGGCTATAAGATCGTGCCATATTGCCCGCGTTGCGGCACGCCTCTTTCTGACCATGAAGTTGCTCTCGGTTACGACGACGCTGTCGACCCGTCCGTTTTTGTGCGCTTCCCGCTGGTTGACAAGCCGGACACCTCATTGCTGGTGTGGACCACAACGCCTTGGACCTTGCCCTCCAATGTGGCTGTTGCGGCGCATCCCGATGTGGATTATGTGACGGTCGAACGCGACAACAATGGCACAAAGGAAAAACTGATTCTTGCCAAGAATTTAGTTGAGAGAGTTTTTAAGGATGAAGAAGTAAAAGTAGTGGATACCTTTAAAGGGAAAAAGTTGAAGGATTTGAAGTACAAACCTCTCTTCACTTATATCCCTGCTGACAAGCCCGCTTATTACGTCATCCTTGCTGATTATGTGACAACAGAAGATGGCTCAGGCTTGGTCCATACCGCCCCTGCTTATGGACAGGAAGATATGGAATCTGGCAAAAAGCACGATCTGCCGATCATGTTGACTGTGCAACCCGACGGCACCTTCATCCCCGAGATTACTCCGTGGCGTGGAATCTTCGTCAAAGACGCTGACCCGCTTATTATCAAAGACCTCGAAGCGCGCGGGCTTTTATTCCGAGCTGGAACCTTCACCCATACTTATCCCTTCTGCTGGCGCTGCAAGACTCCGTTGTTGTATTACGCGCGTGAGTCCTGGTACATCCGCACGAGCGCAAAGAAGGACCGCCTTGTTGATTTGAACAATACCATCAACTGGGTGCCAGAGCACATCAAAAGCGGACGCTTTGGCAACTGGCTTGAAAATAATATCGACTGGTCACTCAGCCGCGAACGCTATTGGGGTACGCCGCTTCCTGTATGGGAATGCGAAAACTCTGACTGCAAGCATCGTGAGTGTGTCGGGTCTGTTGCCGAACTTTCCGAAAAGGCAGGCAAAGATTTGACTGAACTTGACCTGCATCGCCCGCATGTGGACAATGTCCATTGGAAGTGCGTGGACTGTGGCGGCAAGATGACCCGCGTCAAGGATTTGATTGACGTGTGGTTCGACTCTGGCTCCATGCCGTATGCCCAGTGGCATTATCCATTTGAAAACAAGGATAAATTTGAAGAGCAATTCCCGGCGGATTACATCTGTGAAGCCGTGGATCAGACCCGCGGCTGGTTCTATTCGTTGCACGCCATCAGCACCTTGTTAAATGACGATGTTGCTTTCAAGAACGTGATCTGCCTTGGCCACATTCAAGATGGCGAAGGACGTAAGATGTCCAAGTCGCTGGGGAACATTGTCCAGCCGTGGGATGTGATTAACCTTCACGGTGCGGATGCGCTGCGCTGGTATCTTTTCACCGCGACGCCCCCCGGACAGGAACGCCGCTTCTCATCTGATTTGGTTGGCGATGTCGTCCGCAGCTTTACACTCACCCTTTGGAACGTTTATTCGTTCTTCGTGACATACGCCAATCTTGATAAGCCTCAGGCATTGACAGTGACAGCTCCGACCAATGATCTCGACCGTTGGCTTCTCTCAGAGTTGAATGTGCTGGTTCGCGATGTGACCCAAGCCTATGAAACGTATGATGTCACCAACGCAACCCGTCCTGTGGAAAAGTTCGTTGAGAATCTGTCCACTTGGTATGTACGCCGTTCGCGCCGCCGCTTCTGGAAGAATGACTCGGATTCAGACAAGCAGGCAGCATACTCCACGCTGTACACAGCATTGACCACGGTTGCCAAGCTCATCGCGCCCGCCATGCCTTTTCTCGCGGAAGAGTTGTATCAGAACCTTGTTCGCTCGGTGGATGAGACTGCGCCCGAGTCTGTTCACCTTGCGGAATGGCCGCAGGTGATGGAGGAGTTCATCGATGAGTCGCTCAACCGTGACATGAATTTGGTGATGAAGCTCGTCTCTCTGGGGCATGCTGCCCGCCAGAAAGCTAACCGCAAAGTGCGCCAGCCTCTTGCCGAAGCTGCGTTTTCTGTTGGAAATACAACAGAGCGAAGCGCTCTTATGAATAACCTGGATGTCATTCAGGATGAGTTAAATGTGAAACAAGTCCGCTTATTGGACTCAAGCACCGAGGCCCTCTCGCACACCGTAAAACCGCTGCCCAAGCAATTGGGACAGAAGTATGGCAACAAATTCCCGGCCATTCAAAAAGCGATCCTTGCAATGAATGCTGAAGAAGTCGCAAAGACCTTTGTTGCAGGAAAAGTGCTTGAGGTGAATGCTGGCGGTGAAACCTACCAGATCGTTTCTGAGGAAGTTGAAGTGAAAGCCCTCGCAAAGGAAGGCTTCTCAGTTGCGGAGGATGGCGCGTATGTTGCTGCGCTTGTTATCGATTTGACTCCTGAACTGGTCGCTGAAGGTCAGGCGCGTGAATTTGTCCGCCGCGTGCAGGATTTGCGCAAGTCTGCTGATCTGGATGTTGCCGACCGTGTGGAGCTGTTTGTCGAGGCAACAGCAGGCTTGAGGTCCGCAATTGAGGCGCACGAGGGATACATCAAAGCTGAAACGCTGACAACCAAATTGTCCTTTGCGAATCCGCCGGCGAATTCATCGGTTGTTGAAGATGAGTTCGATGGCGAAAAAGTGAAAGTCGGTTTGCTGAAAACGTAGTTTGGGTAGTAATGAGCAGACGGCTTCGGAAACTTTTACTTTCCGAAGCCGTTTTAATTTATAATTAAACGCACCTCTTCACAGCCTGTGCGTTTCCTTGTTTACCATCACAATTAAAGGATAATCATGTCAACTTCTGCAATTTCAGAAACCAAACCAAATCTTCTGCGGGTGATTGCCGCGTGGGGAGTGCATCTTTTCACTGCCACTGGGGCAGTCTGGGGGTTGTTGGCAATCCTTGCAATTTTTGAGCATGACTGGCGATTGATGATCGTTTATATGATCGTTGCCATGCTGGTGGACGGTTTTGACGGCATGCTTGCGCGTTGGGCTGACGTGAAAAAATATGCCAACGGGATCGATGGCGCGCTACTCGACAACATCCTTGATTATGTTAACTATGTACTCGTGCCTGCCATTTTTTTGATCGAAGCAGACGCGTTGCCTGGAAGCGTTCGGCTTTTGGCTGCTAGTTCCATCTTGTTGACATCCGCGTATCAATTTACACAAACTGACGCAAAAACAGATGACCATCATTTCAAGGGTTTTCCGTCCTACTGGAACGTTGCTGTTTTGTATATGCTTTTGATGAACCTGCCGCCGTGGGTAAATTTCGGTTTTCTGATGTTGTTCAATATCATGGTCTTCATTCCGATCAAATACATTTACCCAAGCCGCAACAGCTATTTGCGGACTCTTACACTTGCACTAACTTATCTCTACGGTGCAATCGGCATCTGGGGATTGATGCTCTATCCCAACACACCCTCATGGGTTGTGTGGGCATCTTTCCTGTATGTTGGTTATTATCTTGTATTGAGCATGATTCCGAAAAACAAAAGCCATGCAGCTTGAAATTGCCACCAAGGCGGATGTGGAACTCTACGAAGCGTTTCAACGCCTTGTCCCTCAACTGACCAACAACAACCCGCCTCCCTCTCTGGACGATCTGGCTGCTCTCGTCCGAGATTCGTCTTCTACTCTCCTCATCGCCCGCAATGACAATGGCGACGTCATTGGCGCGTTGACTCTGGTCGTTTATCGCGTGCCAACGGGAATCCGCTCGGTCATCGAAGATGTGATCGTGGATATTTCCGCCCGGGGCGAAGGCGTTGGCGAAGCTCTCATGCTGCGCGGTATTGAGTTGGCGCGTGAAAAAGGCGCGGGGAATATTTCTCTCACGTCCAATCCCATGCGGGTGGCGGCAAACAAATTGTATTTACGCGTGGGGTTTACAAAGCGGGAGACAAATGCGTATCAGATGAAACTGAATTTTTAATTTATCTTCACAATATACTTCCCCGCTGCTTTGCTTAAATCGCTGTATGCGCCCCGATATTCTTCAGGGAGCAGTTTTGCGAGCTCATACATCATATCGTCGACAATTTCCTGGCGCACCTCGCCATTTACTTTTATGCCTTCCACGTTGATCTTAAATGGCTCACCAATGCGGATGTGAAAATCGGTGCGTTTCAGGCGTTTTAAATTTTTAAGGTAGACCTCGCCGCCCCAATGAGCAATGGGAATGATCGGCGCGCCTGAGTGCAGCGCAATGATCACCGTCCCCGGCATGGCGCGGATAAGTTTGCCCGTTTTGTTGCGAGTTCCCTCGGGTGCAAGACCGAAAATTTTTCCTTCATCAAGCGCTTTCAACGCCAGCTTGAGAGCTTTCATATCCGCTTCACCGCGGCGGACGGGGATCACGTCCCATATGCCAAATACCCAATGCAGAAACCAATTGTCCCATGCCTCCACCTTCGCCCAGCCAGTGAGTTTACGAGGCTGGAGATGTGCGAACAGCATGGGCACTTCGATCTGCCCTGTGTGATTGGCAATTACGATCACAGGTCCGTGTGCGGGAAATTTATCCAGATCAGGCGCGTCGATGCGACAGGTGATGCGGGTGTACACGCGAATAATAAAGTTGACAAACCAGTTCATGAAGTTCATGGGATCAGGCGCAGATAATTTCCAGTTCTTTTGGCAGCAATTCCAGGGTCAGGTGTGAACCGTTGAGGCAGATAAATTCTCCGTCGGCGTGGGCAGGGAAGGTCAAATCCAAAGACTGGATGGATACCTTGCTGGCGCGCCGCATCTTCACTTCGGGCTGGCTGGCTTGTGTGCCGCGAATGAAGTGGGGGATGAGGCCAAGGATGCGTCCCTTGGATGCTGTTTCTGCGATGCAGAGATCAAAGAGGCCATCGTCAGGCAGGCTTTCAGGAGCCATTTGAAAACCGCCGCCCATGCGTCGTCCGTTCATGACCGAGATCATCAATGAAACCTGTTTGATGGTTTCCTTGTCATCCAAAACGATTTCAACTTGCGCAGGATTGTAATAAAGGAAGACGGTTTTGATGACGCCGATGAGATAGGCGGGCAAACCGCGTGTCCAACGGACTTTGATGGCTTCATTGCCAACTGCCGCGTCGAAACCAACACCGATGCCGTTTCCAAAATATCTGCCTTCGGGATAATCTCCGCCTTTGACCAACCCAACGTCAATTTTTTTGCGTTTGTTTTCTTTTAATGCCTTCAAACCGTCATTTAAATTAGTTGGGATGCCAGTGCCGCCTGCAAAGTCATTCCCAGTCCCTATTCCTAATACGGTGAAGGCGGCGCCATTGAAGCCGTCCTTACGTGCGCGCATTATCCCGTTGATTGCTTCGTTGACCGTGCCATCCCCGCTGGCGCAAACAATCACATCGTACCCGTCGCGGACCGCGCCTTCTGCCAATTCGGCGGCGTGCCAGACGCGTTCAGTCTGCACAAGTGTAAAATCCAACCCATATTCGCGAAGGCTGGATTCGATTTGCGGAATTGATTTTCCGCCAAGCCCGCGGCCTGACGTTGGATTGACAATGACGAAATATTTCATGTACCGCTCCCGATGTAGAATGGGGCGAGTTTATCTTTTGTAAGGCCGGTTGTCAATCTGTCAGGATTTGTATTTCGCGTAATCTTCGGGAGTGTCGAGATCGGCGATGATGTTGGAGGTGTCAACGACGACATAATGAATATTGCGGGCGTGTTTTTTTAGGAAATCACGCGGAGTCTTTGGCGATTTCATAGCAAGGATTTCATCCCAAAGCGGCTTTGCTACGAGCCAGGGATGTCCGCGCTTCATTTCGTAGCTTGGCACGATAAGTTGGGATTTGTTTAATTGGAACGCGTTGCAAATGGCGCGCACGGTTCTTTCTTCGACCTGGGGCTGGTCGCCAAGACAAATGAGCGCCGCACTCGCCTCACGCATTTTTGCGGACAGACCCAGTTGAATCGAACTTAGCATTTCTCCACTTTGATAATTTTCGTTGAAGATGGTTTCAACTGTTTTCCCGATCAATGTTTCCACTTGCTGGCGTGCCCCCCCTGTAACAACAAGAATATCCTTTACTCCTGATGCTTGTAAAGTGGAAATAACAGTTTGTAAGACTGTGCTCTTCCCCCAGGGCATGAGCATTTTTGGCTCGCCCATTCGTTTGGATTCACCAGCGGCAAGAACGATGGCAGTGATCATATGTTTCCTTTACAGGTTTTCAATATCAATTAGCTTTTGGTAATCTTCTGGTTTGTCTATATCCAGCAGCAGGATGTCATCATGCCAGGGAATGTATTCTACTTTGTATTTGGAGAAAATCGCCCGCCCGCCGATGTCGCCCGTTAATTGCATAAGATCTGGGAATGTGACTCGGTCAAACAGGACAGGGTTGGCCCGGCGTTCTTCGAGCACAAGTGGGGCGATAATGGGATCCAATTCTTTTGTGTGTGTTTCCATCAGAGCACGGATGACATCAGTGGGAATTTGAGGCTGATCCGCCAGTAAAAATAATGTGCTGCCGACTTTTTGAGGCAGCGCTGCGACTCCTGTTTTGATGGATGTGCTTTGCCCCTGCAAATATTCGGGGTTGTGGATCATTTCCACGGGCAGGTCTTTTAAACAGGATTCAACTTCAGTTGAGTAAAAACCGGTGATGACAACTACAGGCCAAAGTCCAGCCTGAAGCGCGGTTTCCGCAACACATCTCACAAAAGGCTTGCTTTTCCACTCCAACAGTTGTTTCGGGAATCCATACCGAGTCGCTTGCCCGGCGGCGAGAATAATTCCTGCTGTCTGCTCAATGGTGCGGAATGAGTTTTGTTGCAGCGACCCAACGACGGCAGAATCAAAATGATTCTGTAGTTCGCGTGCCATGTCCCCGCCAATTGACTGTAGTTCCGGCGTATCCGCCTGATTGAGAAACGCGATCCGCCTTGCATTTGGCGGAATATTTTTTTGTCCGCCCTCTGGGTGGGTGAGGAAGGTAACAATCTCTTTTGGTGTGATAGTTTGACCAATTTCCAGATTGGAGAGGCGGGAAAATATTTCAGGGCGATGAACGAATTCCTCAGTGAGCGGTTTTCCAATGGCAGACAACCCCGCAGCCACAATCGCCACTTCTGAGAACTCTGGGATTGGCGGCTCATGTTCCGCTGGCGCTTTAAG
>JACZJB010000149.1 GCA_014860805.1 Anaerolineales bacterium | reverse complement strand
GGTATGGCGGAAGGCAAAAAATCCAGCGTCGGAGCGGGCGGTCGCTCTGTACTGAAGCCGTCTTTTCCATTGAAGGTTACGTATGTCACCTGCCCAGGGAAAATCTCCACCCAAGTTTGCCTGTCCCTATCTTCATCTGCGTAACGGAACGAGACCTTGTACACGCCTGCAGGAAGATCGCCCAACACAAAGTTTTCCTGATAGTATGGGTCGGCATTCACCGCACCGCGTTTGCCATAGGTGCGGACTTCAAATATTTTGCCAGTCTCTTCCGATTGTACAGCCACTTTCACCTGCTGAATCAATTCCCCTTTATCGTCCATCATCCGCCCTACTAATACGCCCCATCCTTGCGGAGGCGCGATCCACAACTCGGGGTTGTAGGTATAAAAAAAGGAGTTGTAAGGAAAACGCACTTCAAAATGGACATGTGGCCCCGTAGTAGCGCCTGTGGAGCCGACAAAACCAATCACCTCCCCCGTTTCCACGTGCTGCCCTTTGATCACATTCATGAGGCTCATGTGAGCGTAAATGGTATAAAGCTGCTGATCGTTGTATCCAAAATCATGGCGAATGGCAACTGCCACACCATACGGGTCATCCTGATTGCCGGGCGTTTCAGTGAAAAGCCCCCAACCTGTCCATACGATGGTGCCAGGACCAGCCGCCATGATGGGCGTACCTTCAGGAGTTGGAATATCCACACCTGTGTGCACGATGTTGCGCCCAAAGAAAACCCCGCCATAACGATAATCCGCGATGGGCCAGTTGACCTGATCCGCAGCAATGGGGCGGGCAAAATAAAAATGATCGTACGGAGACATTGCCCAGGGAATTGGATATAAAGGAGGACGCCATGCTGAGACCGGTTCCGCGCCTGGAGTGGGCAGACTAAATTGAAACGGCACTGGCGAAGGAGTAATCCCCGCTTCAAACGGGACTTCCAGCTGGTCGCCCGCAATGGCAATTACCGGCGTTGGAGTAACATCTCCAACAGACCCATTCGAGCATGCAGAAAGAAATAACAGGAAAATAATTACAGAAGTTTTGAATTTCATCATTGATTTAAAGGTTTTCAAAACCTTTAGGACATCAAAATTTATGGGATGATGGTCGGCGGTGTAGGCGTGGCTGTAGGCGGCAACGGTGTATTTGTAACAGTAGGCGAAAGGGACGGTGTGAACGTCATGCGTGGAGTACGAGTGGGGCGCGGCGTGGGCGTATTTGTTGCTGTGTTGGTGGGAGTGAGGGATGGAGCCAGCACACGGGTCGGCGTGACAAGCGCTTCCACAGGATACAGTTCCTGCATGGCAGAGTACCAGGTCATTCCACTGGTCAATGCAAATTCAGTGAAGCGGGCGCCGTTGTAAAAGGTGCGCCAATTTGGCAGTGCTGGAATCCGCTCCCAGTTATAGGCAGAGGCGAGTGAAGTGATATCCAGCCAGTAACCTGAAGGCACAGCCGCATATTCTCCGCCTTGTTCATAGGTGCGTGGATCAAGTTCATAACGGGCGCTCAAATTCCATGGCGCATTGTGGATGGGCTCGCCAAGGGAACCATCCTGCACCCAGCAGCGGATGTAGACTCGCCAGTAGGTCTGCGCGCCAATATCTTCGCGCAGAGTGACCATCCAGCCTGCATTCGCCATGAGAGAGTTGATCGCGAAGGCCCGCCCTGTATAAAGCCAATCCTCTTCCATGCCGGGTTCAAGGCTTGTGGTGAGCGGAACGAAAGCGTTTTCCAAACTTGCCAATGCGTCCCAGCCTGCTTCGAGAATGACACGTTCGCGTAAAGCGTTGAAGGATTCATCTACAAGATCATGGAGTTGTGGATAAGGCGCCTGCACATCTTGCACAGGGACAACATACCAGCGTTGATTGGGCACATCGGGTCCGGGAGTAACGGCAGGCGACCATAAAATGGGAGGCACGTCATTTGCAGCTTGTGCGAATGAAGCGGGCAGAGAATCTGGCAGATCGACCAGCCCCCATGTAAGTCCACGGACACGTCCACTGAGCGGGGAAGGAGCAAGCAGCAAACGGCCCTGCAAATCATATGAGGTGATGTAGTATTGATTGGGCGCGTTGGTGACGGCAATAACTCGCTCAGAAGTTTCGTCCCAGGCACCGATCAAGCCATCGCCAATCCAATGAGCGGCACGGTCGGGTTCATTGGCATTCCAAACGTATAAACCGCTGTAGCCGACTGTCTGTGAAATAGATGACCACAATAATTGCGAGCCATCCTTGTTCCAAACGGGGTAATTTTCAGAGGCAAAGGGAGTGTTGCTTAAGTTTTGATAGCGTTCGTCGCCTGCAAGGTCGAGGCTGGCAAGCCACACATCACTGTCACCACCGCGAGTGGAGATGAAGGCTACATGCCGTCCATCAGGAGCCCAGACAGGGGAATGATCTGAAGCAGTATTCTGAGTCAGCGGAATGGGCTCAGCAGAGCGGTCATTGACCGAGACGACGGAGACTTCCAAATTTTCATTGAGATAAGTTTCGTAAACGAGCCATTGTCCATCTGGAGACCAGGATGGAGCAGAGTCATATTCAGGCGAATCGGTGATCTGGGTCACATCGCCTGTTTGGAGGTTCATGGTGTAAAGGTCCCAAAATCCGCTACGGTCTGAGGAAAAGGCAAGCTGGGTACGGTCAGGGCTGAGAGTAGGAGCGATATCATTCCATGCGCCTGTGGTGATGCGTGTGAGCGGAAGTCCCTGGGGCTGGATGATGAAAATATGGGCATATCCGTTTTCCTCAATGGCGAGAAAGATGGTGCCATCATCTTCGCCGCTGAATTGAACAGCTTCCGGCGTGCTGGTAGATTCGACTACAGGTTCAGGGGAATTATCCGCAGCGGGGATTTCGCTCGTGGGCTGGGAACAACCAAAAAGCAGAAGACTGCCGAGGAGTAGGAGACTGCCGCGGCAAAGAGTAAGAACACCTTGCAGCGGCTTGTTCGTATTGTGAGCAGGGGAATGCAAAGGCATGGAAGATGTCAATTAATTGGAATCAGTTTCTGTCGACGGAGGAGGCGGTTCCACATCAAAAGAAAATTGACGCGGTTCGTCGGAAGGTCCATCAGGGTAATAAAGGCGCGCGTTAAGAGTATATGGATTCTTGAGTTCGCCGCGCAAGTGCATGGTGAATTCGAGTTTCCAGCTCATGGGCTCGACAATGTTGGTGGAGGCAACTTCATCGCCATCAGCATTGTGGAGGGAGACTTCGATGTAGGGTCGCTTTTGAAAGGGAGTAACTTCGAGGTTGACGCGTAAACGGCGGCCATCGGGATACGGCTGGGCGGAAAGGGCGGCGATCTTTGTTTCTTCAGGAACCGCGCGGGTTAGGTTGTCTTCGGGGAAGAAAAATTCCATACAGAGATTATACCCACAAACAAAATGCCTCACCTGCTTGAAAACGTGAGAGGAAGATTACAGTTTCATTAAGGCGGGCGTATAATGTCGGTTACGGAAAATCTTTATAGGATTTAAGCTGGTTTTCATAATAACCGCTACTGTGGTTATTGCAGTTGCTTTGTACGATCACTACCGCAATTAACCGGCAACATTTATCGGCATTCAATTTTATATACAGCGAAAGGATAAGCCATGTCCTTGCAAAGTCAAAACCCCCCTGTTAGTGAATTACGCGTCGCACTGACCACCAGCGATTACGAGCGCATCGTCAAATTCTATTGCGACGGTCTGGGCATCGAACCTGCGGCCATCTGGGAAAACGGCGGCGGAAAGGCGTTGATCCTCAACATGGGTTCCGCCACGCTCGAACTATTCGATGAAACCCAGGCTGAGACCATTGACCAGCTTGAAGCAGGCAAACGGGTCAGCGGACAGATCCGCTTCGCGCTGCAAGTGCCAGATCTGAACGCCGCCATGGAACGTCTCCTCGCCCACGGCGCCACCCTGGTGCATCCCCCTGTCACAACTCCCTGGGGCGATTACAACGTCCGTTTGCAAGACCCGGATGGCATGCAAATTACGC
>JACZJB010000148.1 GCA_014860805.1 Anaerolineales bacterium | reverse complement strand
GGTACTATCTAATGGAAAAGAACTACGGGGAATGGCGCATCAAACAGGAAGTTATGGTATGGATCTCCTAATAAAAAGAGGCTGTCGCCTTATGGCGACAGCCTCTTTTTATTATCCTTCCACCACTGCCGCTTCCACTGAATGGATCGGCGGCAGGAAATCCGCCAGTAATTCCCAGTTGTCACCGGAATCGCGCGAGTAAAATAGTTGACCTGTATTTGTGCCAATGTAAATACCGGCATCTTCAAAACTATCCGTAGACATGGCTTCCCGCAGCACATCCACATGTGCGCGTTCGGGCAAACCCTTTGTCAACGGCTGCCAGGATTCGCCCGCATCCCGGCTGCGCCAGACAACAAGTTTTCCGCCCACGCTCATGTGATATTCGTCGCTTTCCTCGGGCACGATGTAAATCGTTTTCGGCTCCGTTGGATGGACAGAGATCGGGAAGCCGAAGCGCGAAGGCAGTTTCCCTTCGCCGATGTCGATCCAATCTTCGCCGGCATTGTCGCTGCGATAGATGCCGCAGTGATTTTGCTGGTACAACACATTCGGGTTCGCGGGATGCATTGCCACCTTATGCACGCATTGACCATATTCCGGGAATTTTTCAGGATGGAAATCGGCGCGCACGTTTTTGTTGAACGGCTTCCACGTTTGTCCGCCATCGTCCGTGCGGTAACAGCCGCCGGTTGAGACGGCAATGTACATGCGCTTTTCATTTGTGGGGTCGAGCAAAATTGTGTGCAGGCATAACCCGCCATTGCCGGGGAAGAACGTTCCACGGTGAGGGTGATCAAAAAATCCTTCATTGAGACTCCACGTCTCACCGCGGTCTTTGGAGATGAACAAACAGGCAGGTTCGCCGCCCGCATATAGGACGTTCGCTTCATTTTCGCGCCCGGGCTTGATGTTCCAGATCTTGATCAGTTTCTCAGGCTGAGTCTCGGGAGATGCACCCTCAGCGGAGGCTTCTGCCTCTTGCGGCGTACCCAGCGGACGTCCAGATTTTGAGGCGCGCCCAATTGCAGGGACCTGTTTTGCCTGAGTCCATGTTTTTCCGAAATCATCTGAATAATGTGTGGTCGGTCCATAAACGATATGATTGACCGCCGCATGCAGGCGGTTGTCGCGGGGATCCAACTGCATGTGCATTACATTCCAGCTTTTAAATTGTATGTCGCTTTGCTGCCATTTTTTACGTTTGGCGTCGCTGTTGAAGATAAAGCCGCCCTTGCTGGTTCCAACGAAGACCATTACCTTTTTGCTCATTTCAGCCTCCTGTACCATTAATAGAATAAGTGTTCTACTTATTATATCATAAAATGAAGGGTGCTTCAATGGAAACACACAGTAAAATTGAAGCGCATATGGTCGCAAAAACTTGAAAAGGAATAAAGACCATGAACACTACATCCCGCAAAGAATATCAAAGACCGCTCCCCCTTGGCGAGATCTACGGGGATGTCCGCCAAATTACAAATATATTTTATTTTTTTATTTCTCTGATCCTGGCGGGAATGGTTGCCGGGATATTTATCGTCCAGGAGACAAATAACACGACTGCGGCGCTGTTGATGCTGGCTGGTCTCATCCCTGTTGCGGCGACCTATCTGTTGGTGCGCCGCCAAAAGTTTGAGATCGCCGCTGTCTTTCTTTCCATTGTGCTAATCACTTTAAATACGATGCTCGCCACGAATGGATTGGGCATCCATCACATCAGCGTGCTGGCATACCCAGCCATACTGATTGTTGCCAGCCTCGCGACAAAGCACCGTACGATGGTTTTTCTGACTGGGTTTGTGGTTGTCTGTACTGGATGGCTGGTCTTTGGTGAGTTGAACTCGGTATACACGCCTGTTCCTTTAATCCGCAGTGTGCCCGGGGATTTTCTGTCCTCGGCTATTATCATTATTCTTACTGCCGTGATGGCACGCTTGTTGGCGGAAACAACCTTCAGGAACTTTGTGAAATTGCAAAATGAACTTGGAGAAAAAAAACGTACGGAACAACATCGAGAAGAACTGATCCGTAAACTGGAGGAAAAGAATGCTGAATCAGAAACCCTGCGAGAGAGTCTCGCCAGCATCGTCGGCACCTTTGAGTTCACTGAGATCATTCAACAGGTTCTGGATCAGATTCGACGGGTTATCCCATATGACACCGCATCTGTATGGAGGGTGGAAGGCGACCTGCAAAAGCTGCTGGTCGGCCGTAACCTGCCGCTGCTTATGACGGAAGGGAATAGCGTATTTCAAACGGACGAGACCAACTCGGCATTGCCCATTCTGAAGGGCGAAGTTCCATACATCTTGAATAATAATGTGCAGGAAGAACTCGCGGATTTCCATGAAGAGCCGCATACCTATGTCAATTCCTGGCTGGCGATTCCACTCAAAACACGCGGGAAGATCATCGGCATCATTGCCATGGATGGAAATGAAAAAGGCCAATTCAGTGAACATCATGCCGAACTGGCGGTTGTATTTGCCAACCAGGTTGCCCTGGCGCTTGAAAATTCTCAACTGTTCAACGATCTGCAAAATGAATTACACCTCCGCGAGGAACTCATCAAGGAATTGGAGACAAAGAATGCCGAACTTGAGCGTTTCACTTACACCGTCTCTCATGACCTGAAATCGCCCTTGGTCACCATCAATGGGTTTCTCGGTTATCTGGAAGCGGATGTGCTTGCAAATAACCTGGGACGCTTCAAGGAGGATTGTCAGCGCATTCGGGATGCGGTCAGCAAAATGCATTCCCTGCTTGCCGATCTGCTTGAGCTTTCGCGTGTTGGGCGCATCATCCACCCGTCGCAGATGATTCCCTTTGAAGAATTGGTGAACAATGCGAAGGAACTAGTACACGGGCAGCTTGACACGGGACGTATCACGGTCACTCTGCAGCCAAACCCGCCGGCTGTTTATGGAGATCATCAGCGTCTGACGGAAGTCCTGCAAAATCTGCTCGATAATGCGTCCAAATTCATGGGTGGTCAGCCTGACCCGCAGATCGAGATCGGGTGTGACGGCGAGGAAGATGGCTTCCCGATTTTCTTCGTGCGTGACAACGGCATCGGCATTCCGCAGGAATTGCAGGGACGCATCTTTGGTCTCTTTGATAAACTTGACCCGTTGAGCGAAGGTTCAGGAGTGGGGCTTGCCATCGTTAAGAGAATTATCGAAGTCCACGGCGGCAGGATCTGGGTCGAGAGCGAAGCGGGCAAGGGTTCCACATTCTTTTTCACGCTGCCAAAGGAAGAAAGTCAATTTACCAATTAAGGAGACACGAATGAGAAAAATCCTGATGATGTTCTTTGTATCTGTTCTTGTGCTTTCGGGATGCGGCGGCAGGGAGGCAGCCGATGAATTGCAGGTGTCAGACCCTGCCAGGCAACTCGAAGCGGCGGCTGGAAAAGAGTTCAAGATCATTCTTGATTCCAACCCGACGACGGGCTATCACTGGGAGTTGGTTGGCGAGTTGGATGAACGTGTGGCACAGTTTGTTTCAAAGAATTACAAGGCAGATGGTTTGCAGACCGTTGGTTCAGGCGGTACGGATGTGTGGGTTTTCAAGGCTGTGGCAGCGGGTGAGACAAGCATCACTTTGGGATACTATCCGCCGGATAGTTCGGCGGAAGCAGAGCAAACGATCACATTCACTGTGGTGGTTAAATAAAAAAAACAGCGCAGATTCTTTTGAATCTGCGCTGTTTTTATAGCGTGGAAAATACTCAGGAACACAGAATCAGTTATCCCTGCGTGGGACGCGGGGTGGGCACTTGTTTCTTGGCCGGGAAGAGAACCTCCAATAAACTTCCGATGATGCGGGCGGTGAATAGAAAGATCAGGCTGCCAGCAGAGAACCAGTAATAATTTTGCGCCCAGCCCATGCTTGTGTCTGTGCCGCTGAAGATTCCGTGTGCGATCCCCAGCACGTACATTCCAAAGCTGGCGTAATGAAGAAACCGCCAGAACTTTTGCCCAATGACCGGACGAATGTAAAAACTGACGGCGACAATCGCCCAAACATAAAAACCGATCTGTCCAATGCCGACCCAGAACGGACGATAGTCCACAGTGCTGAAGGGAACGAGCAATTGCAAAAAGGTAAATTGGATGTAATGGTCGCCGAGGATTATGAGGGCGTGAAATGCGGCGAACGCCAGCCCTAATAGACTCACGTATTCATGAATGGCGAAAGTGGCAGGCAAACCCGGCCAAAAGCGGGCAGCTTTGTTGGTGATTCCCAAACCGAGCGCCATCGAGATCCAAAGCAGCGATAGGGAGACGAATGCCGTTCCACGCGAAAGATACCAATAGGCTTTGGGGGCGTCGCCCGACAATGAAAATTGCATGTTGGGGAGAACAATGGGTAAAAGTAGAACGGCTACCAGCATTCCAGTTGCCGAAGCGAACAGAAAAAGGATTATGGATTGTAAACTTATCGACGACTCGTTGAACTGAGTTTGATTCTGGTTCATGAAACTCTCCTTACAGATAACTTTGCATGCGCTGGCTGTGAATGATCTCGCCGCTTTCAAGGATCAGCACAGCGGCGAGGTCTGAATGATCTTCGATCCATTCCAGGCCATTTTGGCTGCCGAGAATGAAGACCGTTTTTGCGGCAGCCTCAGCCTCCATAACGGTGGGGGCGATCACCGTCACCCGCAGCAGGTCTGTTTCAGCGGGTGAGCCTGTCTGCGGGTGAATGATGTGGTGTTGAAATACTCCGTTTCGATTCCAATGACGGCGGTCTTTTCCGGAAGAAGCAATTCCGCAGCGATGTACGTGAATGACCTCAAGGTCCGATTCTTCTTTGAAAGGATTCGATATGCCAATAAGCCACGGTTCTCCATTGCTTTGGGAACCGCTGATGGCAATGTCGCCGCCTGCATTTACCAGGCATGGACCCTGTTCCTTCAGCCGCTCCACTGCCTGGTGCGCACACCAGCCTTTTGCCACGCCTCCAAAATCAAGACGTACTCCGCGCGGGAGGTTGATCGTCTGCGCGGAGTGGTCTGCGATCACCATGGAGAGCGGGGGGATTTCCAGGGAGGTTTGCAGAATGGAGTTGATCTGATATTTTTGCATGCTTTCAAAAGGCTGGTTGTAGCCTGCTTCGAGCATTGCATCCAACACTGTTGGGGTGACGAGTCCTTCTGTAAATTCATCTGCCCACATGGCAGTTTGGAATACATCCCAGAACGCATCGCTGACATGAATCGGCTGGTCGAATGTTCGGTTAAGCAGAGACAGTTCTGAGGCAGGCCGGAATCGGCTGAAGGATTGTTCCCAATCTTCGAACCAGCCGGGAACATCTGTCAAAGCCGTAGGCGCGGATTCAAAATCCTTTTCAAGAATGGCGAGCATATTGCAGCCCATGGCGCGAAAAGACAGGCGTTGTTGCATTAGGAAGAGCCGGTGGATGTGGCTGGCTGTGCCGAGGCGTTGCCACCTCCATTATTGCCGCCTCCCCCTCCTCCGCCACCACCGCCGCCATTGGGTTGTTGTAC